>NZ_JBVOOL010000053.1:0-18778 GCF_055664045.1 Kitasatospora sp. NPDC023385
ACTTTTGGCACGCTGTTGAGTTCTCAAGGAACGGACGCTTCCTTCGGACCGCCTTCCAGCGGAACCTCCGGGCTTCGTTCTTTCGTGTTCCCAGCCTATCAGACGATTTCAGCTCCGTTTACCGGGCCTTTTCGCATCCGAAATCTGGTGTTAACCGCCGAGTTGCGGCGACTCGGTCAACCATAGCGGGTCGGTGGCCCGGGCGCGAATCGAGGCGCGCCGGGTGTCGCCCAGGCGGCGGCAGTGATTTGTTGCTCTCGCGAGCATATACAGCAATGGTCCCGATTCGCCAAGATGCCTGTAGAGTGCGGCCCATCGGCTAAGAGGACTAGACCACTCGCGGGCCGGCGAGGCGCCCGCCGATGGGTGGGCGAGGGCGGGAGATTCGCCCGAGAATGTCAACGGATGTCTGAAGTTGGCATGATTTAGGCTTCAGTTGATCGTCATGCCGCTCCTCGCGGCCGCTCGCTGTACTGCGCTCTTGGGAGGCACAACCATGACCACTGTGACGTCGCCGCTGACCGGCAAGGTCGTCGGGCTCACCGGCGTGCCGGACCCGGTGTTCTCGGGCGCGATGGTCGGGCCCGGCACCGCGATCGACCCGGTCCGTCGGCCCACCGAGGCGGTCGCTCCGGTGGACGGCGTCGTCGTCTCCATGCACCCGCACGCGTTCGTCGTCGTGGATGCCGAGGGCCACGGTGTGCTGACGCACCTTGGGATCGACACCGTTCAGCTCAACGGCGAGGGCTTCGAACTGCTCGTCAACAAGGGTGACACGGTGACCCGCGGTCAGGCCGTCATCAAGTGGGATCCGGCCGCCGTCGAGGCCGCCGGCAAGTCGCCGATCTCGCCGATCGTGGCGCTGGAGGCCGCCCCCGAGTCGCTCGGCTCCCTGCGGGAGGACGGCGAGGCCGTCTCCGGTGAGCCGCTGTTCAGCTGGAGCTGACCTTCCCGACCATCGACACACGCCCGCCCCGCAGGAAGTGACGGGGCGGCCCGGCACTCAGCGGTTCCCGGCGGGGCCGCTCCTCTCAGCGGAGACAGGTACATGGAGAAGACACTGCGCGGCGTGGGTGTCAGCCACGGAGTCGCGATCGGCCAGGTGCGGCACATGGGGACGGCGGTGCTGGAGCCCCCGGCCACCCGGATCCCGACCGAGGACGCCCCGCGCGAGCAGGCGCGCGCGCAGGCGGCCGTCGAGGCGGTCGCCGCCGACCTCACCGCGCGCGGCAACCTGGCCGGCGGCGAGGCGCAGGCCGTCCTGGAGGCCCAGGCGCTGATGGCGCAGGACCCGGAGCTGATGGCCGACGTGTCCCGCCGGATCGCCGTCGGCAGCAGTGCCGAGCGCGGCGTGTACGACGCCTTTGCCGCCTACCGGGCGCTGCTCGCCTCCGCCGGGGAGTACCTGGCCGGGCGGGTCGCCGACCTGGACGACGTGCGCAACCGCATCGTGGCCCGGCTGCTCGGGGTGCCGATGCCGGGTGTGCCGGACAGTGACGAGCCGTACGTGCTGTTCGCACGGGACCTGGCGCCGGCCGACACCGCGCTGCTGGACCCGACGCTGGTGCTCGGCTTCGTGACCGAGGAGGGCGGCCCGACCAGCCACAGTGCCATCCTGGCGCGGGCGCTGGGCGTGCCGGCCGTCGTGGCGCTGCCCGGTGCGACCGATGTCGCCGAGGGCACCGTCGTCGCGGTGGACGGCAGCTCGGGTGACGTGCTGCTGGAGCCCTCGCAGGACAGGCAGGACGAGCTGCGGGCGGTCGCCGCCGAGCGTAGGGCCGCGCTGGCCGCCTCCTCCGGTCCGGGTCAGACCTCGGACGGGCACCGCGTCCCGCTGCTGGCCAACGTGGGCGGCCCGGCGGACGTGCCGGCCGCGCTGGAGCACGGCGCCGAGGGCGTCGGCCTGTTCCGCACCGAGTTCCTGTTCCTGGACGACTCGGCGAAGGCTCCCGGCGAGGAGAAGCAGGTCGAGGCGTACCGCAAGGTGCTGGAGGCCTTCCCGGAGGGCCGGGTCGTGGTGCGGGTGCTCGACGCGGGCGCCGACAAGCCGCTGGACTTCCTCACCCCGGGCGACGAGCCGAACCCGGCGCTGGGCGTGCGCGGCCTCCGTACCCTGCTGGAGCACCCCGAGGTGCTGCGCACCCAGCTGCGGGCGCTGGCCAGGGCGGCCGAGGGCCTGCCGGTGCACCTCGAGGTGATGGCCCCGATGGTGGCCGACCGCAAGGACGCCAAGGACTTCGCGACCGCGTGCCGTGAGGCCGGGCTGAACGCCAAGTTCGGTGCCATGGTGGAGATCCCGTCCGCCGCGCTGCGGGCCAGGGCGATCCTGCAAGAGGTCGAGTTCCTGTCGCTGGGGACCAACGACCTGGCGCAGTACGCCTTCGCGGCCGACCGTCAGGTCGGTGCGCTGGCCCGGCTGCAGGATCCGTGGCAGCCGGCGCTGCTGGACCTGATCGCCGCGGCGGCCGACGCCGCGCGGGTGGCCGGCAAGAGCTGCGGCGTCTGCGGCGAGGCCGCCTCCGACCCGCTGCTGGCCGTGGTGCTGACCGGTCTGGGCGTCACCAGCCTCTCGATGGGCGCCGCGTCGATCCCCTACGTACGGTCCACGCTGGCCAAGTACACGCTGGCGCAGTGTCGCCGCGCGGCCGAGGCGGCCCGGGCGGCGGACAGCGCCGAGGAGGCGCGGACCGCTGCGCAGCAGGTGCTCTCGGGCGAGTAGGGGCGAGAGCGAGGAGAAGGGGCGCTCCCACCGTCGTGGTGGGGGCGCCCCTTCGGCGTTCCTCGGGGGCGGTCAGGCCTTGCGGTCGACGCGGAGCTGCTCGAAGAAGCGCAGGTGCTCGATGTGGTCGACGGATCCGGGGTTGACGGCCTGCTCCAGCGGGGTGCCGGCGAGGATGCGCTTGACCGGGACCTCGATCCGCTTGCCGGTGAGGGTGTGCGGGAGGCCGCGGACCGCGATCACCTCGTCCGGGACGTGGCGCGGGGAGAGCTGGGTGCGCAGCGAGGTGCGGATGCGGCCGATGAGGCCCTCGTCCAGTTCGGCGCCGGGGGCGAGGACGACGAACAGCGGCATCCAGTAGCCGCCGTCGGGCTCCTCCAGGCCGATGACCAGGGACTCGGCGATCTCGGGGAGGCGCTCGACCACCTCGTAGATGTCCGAGGAGCCCATCCGGACGCCCTGGCGGTTGAGGGTGGAGTCGGAGCGGCCGTGGATGACGACGGTGCCGCGGGAGGTCACGGTGATCCAGTCGCCGTGGCGCCAGACGCCGGGGTACGTGTCGAAGTAGCTGTCGTGGTACCGGGTGCCCTCGGGGTCGTTCCAGAAGCCGGTGGGCATGGACGGGATGGGCTTGGTGACGACGAGCTCGCCCACGGCGTCGGTGAGCGGCTTGCCCTGGGCGTCCCAGGACTCGACGGCGGCGCCGAGACAGGGAGCCTGGATCTCGCCGAGGTACACCGGGAGGGTCGGGACGCCGCCGACGAAGCAGGAGCAGACGTCGGTGCCACCGCTGACGGAGGCGAGCCAGACGTCCTCCTTGACCTCGTCGTAGATCCAGCGGAAGCCGTCGGGCGGGAGCGGGGAGCCGGTGGTGCCGATGCAGCGGACGGCGGACAGGTCGAGGTCGCGGCCGGGGTGGAGCTCGGCCTTGCGGCTGGCGATCACGTAGGCGGCGGAGGTGCCGAGGACGGTGGCGCCGGTGCGGGCGGCGACGGACCAGAGGGCGCCGGTGTCGGGGTGGCCGGGGCTGCCGTCGTAGGTGACGATCGTGGCCCCGACCAGGAGGCCGGCCAGCAGGAAGTTCCACATCATCCAGCCGGTGGAGGTGTACCAGAGGAAACGGTCCTGCGGGCCGAGGTCGAGGTGGAGGCCGGCCTGCTTGAGGTGTTCGAGCAGGATGCCGCCCTGGCTCTGGACGATGGCCTTGGGCAGGCCGGTGGTACCGGAGGAGTAGAGGACCCAGAGCGGGTGGTCGAAGGGGACCGGCTCGAAGACCGGTTCCACGTCGTCGGCGACCAGGTCGTCCCAGGTCAGGGCGCCTTCGGGGGCGGGGGCGCCGAGCAGCGGGACGTGGACGACGGTGCGCAGGCTGGGGAGCTCGCGGCGCAGTTCGGCGACGACCCCGGTGCGGTCGTGGTCCTTGCCGCCGTAGTGGTAGCCGTCGATCGCGAAGAGGACGGCGGGTTCGATCTGCTGGAGGCGGTCGAGGACGCTGCGGGCGCCGAAGTCGGGGGCGCAGCTGGTCCAGACCGCGCCGACGGCGGCGGTGGCGAGGAGGGCGACGGCGGCCTGCGGGATGTTGGGCAGGTAGGCGCCGACGCGGTCGCCGGGGCCGATGCCCCGGGCGCGCAGGGCGGCGGCCAGCGAGCCGACCTGACGGCGCAGTTCCGACCAGGTGAGGACGGCCGGCTGCTCGGTGGTCTCGTCGATGTGGAGGATCGCCGGGCGGTCGGCGTCGGCCCCCTGCTCACCGTCCGGGCCGGGCGCCGCGGCGCGCAGGGCGTGCTCGGCGTAGTTGAGGCGGGCGCCGGGGAACCAGCGGGCTCCGGGCATGGCCGGATCGGCGAGGACGGCCTCGGGGGCCTGGGTGAAGCGGACGTCGAACCACTGGGTGACCGCGGTCCAGAAGCGGTCGAGGTCCTCGGTGGACCAGGCGTGCAGGTCGGCGTAGCGCTCAGCGGCCTGCCGGTCGTCGGAGGCCGGGGCGAGCGGGGCGGCCGGGGCACCGTGGTGTTCGGCGGCCCAGGTCTGGAAGGCCACCAGGCTGGTGGCGGCGGCGCGAGCGGGGGTGGGACGCCAGAGCGGCTGGTCCTGGGGTGGGGTGCTCACTGTGGTGGTCTCCCGGGCCGGTGGTGGGGACGGGAGGGCTTGTGGCAGACCCGTCCGGTTGGGCTGTCGGTGCAGACCATGCCATGTGAGCGGCCGTCGCGCCAGGGTCGGCCGGTGAAGCGGCCCGGTGGTCAGCGGGGTCCGAACTCGCCGCTGAACCAGCGCCGCAGGATGCCGTTGTGGAAGTCCCAGACGAGCGGCGTCTCGGCGGTGGCGAGCAGCCAGCCATCGGTCTCGTCGGTGGGGCGCGAGGGCGGGAGCTCGGCGAGCGGACGGGCGGGGAGTAGGCCGCAGAGCATCACGAAGCGGCCGTTGGGGTCGGAGGCGGTGTGGATGAGGGTGACCTCGGCGGGGTCGGCCTCGATGCCGGTCTCCTCGCACAACTCGCGGACGCAGGCCTGCTGCCAGCTCTCGCCGAAGTCCATGTAGCCGCCGGGGAAGGCGAGTTCGCCGTAGCCGGGTTCGATGGTGCGGCGGATGACGACCAGGGCGGGCTCGGCGTCGGGCCGGGTGACGGGGAGGACGGTGACCGCGACGGGCAGCGGGTTGCGGTAGCTGATCTCGGCGCAGCCGGGGCAGGTGCGGGGCCAGGCCAGGGTGCCGGAGGGGTAGGGCGTGCCGCAGAAGTGGCAGTGGGAGAACGGCCGGTGGGCGGTCTGGGTCGCTTCGTGAGTGGTCATGGCCGGATGGTAGCCCGGCGGGCCGGGGGTGTTCCCGGGGCTCCGGCTGTCGGGGGGCTACCGGTGGTCTATCGGTGGGAGCGGCATTCTCCGGGCCTTCCTTCGCCGGTCGGCGCGACTCCCGGCGGGGCCTCGACCGGCGGGGGCTCGGCCGGCGGGGCCTCGCGGGTGGGGCGGAGCAGCGCGGGGTGCAGCAGGCGGGCGCCCCCGGCGTGGTAGGTGCGGGCGCGGGGGCCGCCGCGGGCGCCGCCGCGCTGGGTGGTGCTGCCGGTGCCCTCGACGAAGCCGGGGACGGAGAGGACCTTGCGGTGGAAGTTGCCCGGGTGGAGCTTCTCGCCCCAGACCGCCTCGTAGACGGCGCGCAGCTCGGGGATGGTGAAGTCGTGCGGCAGGAAGGCGGTGGCCAGCGGGCTGTACTCGAGCTTGGCGCGCACCCGGTCCAGGCCGTCGGCGAGGATGCGCGCGTGGTCGAAGGCCAGCGGGAGCGCGGGGGGGCCGGTGCGCCCGTCGACGCCACCCCCGTGGGTGTCGGCGGGCACACCGGCGGCTGGGGAACGGCCGCAGGGCCGGAGGTCCAGGTCGGAGACGGGGTGCCAGGCGGCGGCCGCGGCGTCCGTTCCGGCCTGGGGGTCGGGCAGGTCGGGTGCGAAGGCGAGGTAGGCGACGGAGACGACGTGCATCCGCGGATCCCGCTCGGGGGCGCCGTAGGTGCCGAGCTGTTCGAGGTGCAGGCGGCAGAGCGTGGACTCGGCCTCGGCGGCACCCAGCAGGCCCGTCTCCTCGGCGAGCTCGCGGGCGGCCGCCTCGTCCAGGCCCTCCTCGCCGGCCCGCAGGAAGCCGCCGGGCAGCGCCCAGCAGCCCTGGTGGGGCGGGGCGCCGCGCTCGACGAGCAGGACGTGCAGGCTGCCCTGGCGCAAGGTCAGGGCGACCACGTCGACCGTGACGGCGATCGGGGTGTAGGCGCGCGGGTCGTACGCGGCGAGCCACTCCTGCTCGGCCGTGGGGCCGGTGCGGGGGTACGGGGACGGGTCGTCCGTCGCCATCGCCGGCTCCTCTCCGCGCTCGCCGTGTCGCTCTGTCGGGATGTCGCGCTGTCCGCGTCGTGCCGTCCCGGTGGGGACGGCCCCGGGTGTCGTTCTCGGGATGAGCACAACGTAGCGATTCCGTTCCCCGGCGGCAAATGGTTTTCCCGGTCGGCGGGGGCGCCCGCCTTCTAGGCTGTGACCAGGACCGACTCTCCCAGGAGGCCGACATGCCCACTGCTCCCCCGCCGGACTTCGCCGCGGCGCTCGCCGCCGGTCCGCTGGTACTGGACGGCGGGATGTCGAACCAGTTGGCGGCGGCCGGGCACGACCTGTCCGACGAGCTCTGGTCGGCGCGGTTGCTGGCGGACGAGCCGGCGGCGGTGGTCGAGGCGCACCGGGCGTACTTCGCGGCCGGCGCGGACGTCGCCATCACCGCCAGCTACCAGGCCAGCTTCGAGGGCCTGGCCCGGCGCGGGGTGGGCCGGGCCGAGGCGGCACGGCTGCTGGCGAGCAGTGTGGAGCTGGCCCGGGAGGCGGCGCGGGCCGAGCCGGGCGGGCGGCGGCGCTGGGTGGCGGCTTCGGTGGGCCCGTACGGGGCGGTGCTGGCGGACGGTTCGGAGTACCGGGGCCGGTACGGGCTGAGCGTGGCGGAGCTGGCCGCCTTCCACCGGCCGCGGCTGGAGGTGCTGGCGGCGGCGCGGCCGGACGTGCTGGCGCTGGAGACGGTGCCGGACACGGACGAGGCGCGGGCGCTGCTGGAGCTGGTGCGCGGGCTGGGGGTGCCGGCTTGGCTGTCGTACAGCGTCGAGGGCGGCCGGACCCGGGCCGGGCAGCCGCTGGCGGAGGCGTTCGCGCTGGCCGCGGACGTGGACGAGGTGCTGGCGGTGGGCGTCAACTGCTGTACGCCGCAGGACGCGGACCGGGCGGTGGCGCTGGCCGCGGAGGTGACCGGGAAGCCGGTGGTGGTGTACCCGAACAGCGGGGAACACTGGGACGCCGAGCGCCGGGACTGGCGTGGGGAGCCGACCTTCCGCTCGGCCCGGGTGAACGGCTGGCTCGAGGACGGCGCCCGGTTGGTGGGCGGCTGCTGCCGGGTCGGGCCGGACGGGATCGCCGCGCTCGCGGCGGGGGTGGCGGTGCGCCGGAACCCGTGAGCCCGCCGGAACCCGTGAACCCGTCGGAACCCCGTGAGCGCACGGGTCCGCTGCGGTACGGGGGCCTTGAGCGGCGCGGAAGGTTAACACCCGGCGGAGAGCGGGTTACCGAGGGGGAAGGTGCACGGAGTCGGCACGGCCTGGCAGACTCGTCCCGTCACCACGCGGTCGACAATGTCGACCGCCACTCAGCGCGGAGGTATCCATGCCCGGCCCGATCCAGTCGCTCTCCCGGGCCGCCGCGATCATGCGCCTGCTGGCCGGCGGCGAGCGCCGCCTGGGCCTGTCCGAGGTCGCGACGGCGCTGGACCTCGCCAAGGGCACCGCGCACGGCATCCTGCGCACGCTGCAGCAGGAGGGGTTCGTCGAGCAGGACCCGGAGAGCGGCAAGTACCAGTTGGGCGCCGAGCTGCTGCGACTGGGCCAGAGCTACCTGGACGTGCACGAGCTGCGGGCGCGGGCGCTGGTGTGGGCGGACGACCTGGCCCGGGCGGCCGGGGAGACCGTGTACCTGGGCGTGCTGCACCAGCAGGGCGTGCTGATCGTGCACCACGTGTTCCGGCCGGACGACACCCGCCAGGTGCTGGAGGTCGGCTCGATGCAGCCGCTGCACAGCACCGCGCTGGGCAAGGTCCTGGTGTCCTACGACCCGGTCGCACGCGGGGAGTTGGGCGACGGACCGTACGAGTCCTACACCACGCGGACGCTGACCGAGGCGGTCGACGTGGACGCGGAGTGCGCGCTGATCCGCGAGCGCGGCTGGGCGGACGCGGTCGAGGAGACCTGGGAGGGCGTGGCCTCGATCGGCGCGCTGATCCAGGACCGGCGGCGCAACCCGGTGGGCGCGGTGTGCATCAGCGGGCCGGTGGAACGGGTCTGCGAGGACGGCTTCGTGCGGCCTTCGCTGGTGGCCTCGGTGCGCAGCGCGGCGCGGGCGATCTCGCGCGATCTGGGCGCCGGGCGGTTCTGAGCCGGGCCCCGGCAAGCGGTCCATTTCGTCACGCTGAGGCGCGGACGGGCGGTAAGCCTGTCCGCGCCTTGGCGTTTTGTCCCGTTTCGGGGCGCTCCGCTCGGTAACTTCTTGGGACGGGTCGAGGCGAGGGTCACAGCTGCGTAACCCTGCCTTGACGTGGGGGCGACCTGGGGAGGAAGCTTCCGCATGACGGTCGACATTGTCGAACGATGGCCGGAGAGATCACTCCCCCAGTGCGCTCATCCCCACAGCGATCGGTCGGCCGCCCACCCCCACCCCCGCACCTCCGGGCCATATGGACAAGGGAGTCTTTGTGTCCGCGTTCTCCAACGGCGACGTGTTCGTCGGCGAAACCCTCGGCACCGCCGCGCTGATACTTCTCGGCGGTGGCGTCTGCGCCGCCGTGACCCTCAAGAAGTCGAAGGCCGTCAACGCCGGATGGCTGGCGATCACCTTCGGCTGGGGATTCGCGGTCCTCATCGCCGCCTACATGTCGGCTCCGAAGTCCGGCGCCCACCTCAACCCGGCCGTCACCATCGCGCTCGCCGTCAAGAGCGGCGAGTGGAGCCAGGTGCCGCTCTACCTCGGCTCGCAGCTGCTCGGCGCGATCATCGGCGCCGTGCTGGTCTGGGCGACCTACCTCGGCCAGTTCAACGCCAACGAGGAGCCCACGCTCGGCATCTTCTCGACCGGGCCCGAGATCCGGAACCCGATCCAGAACGTGATCACCGAAGTCATCGGCACCTTCGTGCTCTGCTTCGCGATCCTCACCATCGGCACCAACTCCGGCCTCACCCAGTCCGGCACCAGCACCCTGATGGTCGCCTTCACCGTCGTCGGCATCGGCCTCTCGCTGGGCGGCCCGACCGGCTACGCGATCAACCCGGCCCGTGACCTCGGCCCGCGCATCGCGCACGCCCTGCTGCCGATCCCCAAGAAGGGCGGCTCCGACTGGTCGTACGCCTGGATCCCGGTCGTCGGCCCGATCCTCGGCGGCCTCGCGGCCGGCGGCCTGTACAACGCCGTCTTCTAAAGGCCGGGTTCGATCCCGCCGAGCACGGGGACTGACCGAGAAGCGCGTCAGGCCCACCCCACCCCGTAACCCCCGAACCCGAGCCGAGGACCCTCCCCATGACCTCCACCGGTAACTACATCGCCGCGATCGACCAGGGCACCACCTCCAGCCGCTGCATCATCTTCGGCGCCGACGGCCGGATCGTCGCCGTCGACCAGCAGGAGCACCGGCAGATCTTCCCCCAGCCCGGCTACGTCGAGCACGACGCCGCCGAGATCTGGACCCGGGTGCAGTCGGTCGTCCGCGGGGCGCTGGAGAAGGCCGGCCTGACCAAGGACGACATCCGCGCGATCGGCATCACCAACCAGCGCGAGACCACCGTCCTGTGGGACCGGAACACCGGTGAGCCGGTGCACAACGCGCTGGTGTGGCAGGACACCCGCACCGAGGCGCTCTGCCGCGAGCTCGGCCGCAACGTCGGCCAGGACCGCTTCCGCCGCGAGACCGGCCTCCCGCTGGCCAGCTACTTCGCCGGCCCGAAGATCCGCTGGCTGCTGGACAACGTCGAGGGCCTGCGCGAGCGCGCCGAGGCCGGCGACATCCTGTTCGGCACCATGGACACCTGGGTGATCTGGAACCTCACCGGCGGTGTGAACGGCGGCAAGCACGTCACCGACGTGACCAACGCCAGCCGCACCATGCTGATGAACCTGAAGTCGCTGGCCTGGGACGAGAGCATCGCCGAGTCGATGGGCGTGCCGATGGCCGTCCTGCCGGAGATCCGCTCCTCCGCCGAGGTGTACGGCGAGGCCGTCGGCGACCTCGCCGGCGTCCCGGTCGCCTCCGCGCTCGGCGACCAGCAGGCCGCGCTGTTCGGCCAGACCTGCTTCGACGAGGGCGAGGCCAAGTCCACCTACGGCACCGGCACCTTCCTGCTGCTCAACACCGGCGAGAAGATCGTCAACTCGTACCACGGCCTGCTGACCACCGTCGGCTACCGGATCGGCGACCAGGCCCCGGTGTACGCCCTCGAAGGCTCGATCGCCGTCACCGGCTCGCTCGTCCAGTGGCTGCGCGACCAGCTCGGCATCATCTCGACGGCCGCCGAGATCGAAACCCTCGCCAACACGGTCGAGGACAACGGCGGCGCCTACTTCGTCCCGGCCTTCTCCGGCCTGTTCGCCCCGTACTGGCGCTCCGACGCCCGCGGTGTGATCGCCGGTCTGACCCGGTACGTCACCAAGGGCCACCTGGCCCGAGCCGTCCTGGAGGCCACCGCCTGGCAGACCCGCGAGGTCGTCGACGCCATGCAGAAGGACTCCGGCGTCGAACTCACCGCCCTCAAGGTCGACGGCGGCATGACCAGCAACAACCTGCTCATGCAGAACATCGCCGACGTCCTGGACGCCCCGGTCGAGCGCCCGTACGTGGCCGAGACCACCGCGCTGGGCGCCGCCTACGCCGCCGGCCTCGCCGTCGGCTTCTGGAACGACCTCGACACCCTGCGGGCCAACTGGCACCGCGCCGCCGAGTGGACCCCGCGCATGGACGAGGCCACCCGGGAGCGTGAGTACAAGAAGTGGCTCAAGGCCGTGGAGCGCACCATGGACTGGGTGGAGGAAGAAGAGATCAACTGACCGACGAGCCGGTCGGGGCCCCGAGCCCCGGCCGGCCTCCCGCTGCTCCGGCAACGGGTGTCACCGCGTTTCACCGGCCCGCCGCACCGGGCCGACCGGCCTCTCCCGCAGAGGCCGCACCGCACACGAGAGGAGTAACGGCGCCGCCCGACCCGCGCGCGCCGTACACAACCACCATGGCAACCATCCCGACCCTGGGCGCCGAGCGCACCGCCGGCCGCACCGCCTCCCGCGCCGAGACCCGCGAACTGCTCGGCAAGGCCACCTACGACCTGCTGGTGATCGGGGGCGGCATCCTCGGCACGGCCGTCGCCTGGACCGCGTCCCAGGCCGGCCTGAAGGTCGCCATGGTCGACGCCGGCGACTTCGCCGGTGCCACCTCCAGCGCCTCCTCCAAGCTCGTCCACGGCGGCCTGCGCTACCTGCAGACCGGCGCGGTCAAGCTGGTCGCGGAGAACCACAAGGAGCGCCGCGCGCTCTCCACCGACGTGGCCCCGCACCTGGTCAACCCGCTGACCTTCTTCGTGCCGGTCTACAAGGGCGGCCCGCACGGCGCCGCCAAGCTCGGCGCCGGCGTGTTCCTGTACTCGGCGCTGTCCGCCTTCCGCGACGGCATGGGCCGGGTCTCCACCGCCGCGCACGCCGCCCAGCAGGTGCCCGCGCTGCGCACCGAGGGCCTGCGCTCGGTGGCCGTCTACGGCGACCACCAGATGAACGACTCCCGCGTCGCCGTGATGACCGTCCGCGCCGCCGTCGACGCCGGCGCCGTGGTGCTCAACCACGCCGAGGTCACCGGGCTGCGCTTCACCGGCGGCCGGGTCACCGGCGCCGAGCTCCGCGACCGCCTCGACGGCAGCGAGTTCGGCATCAACGCCCGCCTGGTGCTCAACGCCACCGGCCCGTGGGTCGACCACCTGCGCACGATGGAGGACGCCGGCGCCGCGCCGTCGATCCGCCTCTCCAAGGGCGCGCACGTCGTCGTCAAGCGCCGCTCGCCGTGGCGCGCCGCGCTGACCATCCCGATCGACAAGTACCGCGTCTCCTTCGCCATCCCGTGGGAGGACCACGTCCTCCTCGGCACCACCGACGAGGAGTACACCGGCGACCCGAAGGACGTCCGGGCCACCGACGCGGACATCGACCAGATCATGGGCGAGGCCGCGCACGCGATCCGCGACGAGCACCTCGACCGCGACCTGGTCACCTACTCCTTCGCCGGCCTGCGCGTGCTGCCGGGCGGCCCGGGCGACACCGCCGCCGCCAAGCGCGAGACGGTCGTCACCGAGGGCCGCGGCGGCATGCTGTCGGTCTCCGGCGGCAAGTGGACCACCTACCGCCACATCGGCCGCACCGTGCTGGAGAAGCTGGCCCACGTGCCCGGCACCAGCCTCGGCGAGGACATGTCCCCGATCGCCGCGACCGTCCCGCTGCCGGGCGTCGGCGCGCCGAACGCGGTCGCCCACCGCCTGCTGATCGACCGCGAGCCGGGCTCCCGGATGGAGCCGCTGGTCGCCAAGCACCTGGCCAGCCACTACGGCACGCTCTCCTTCGAGATCGCCCGCATGATCGACGAGAACCCGGAGCTCGGCCGGCCGATCCACGACGACGGCCCGGACGTCTGGGCGCAGGTCGCGTACGCGGCGGACAACGAGTGGGCGTACACCACGGACGACGTGCTGCGCCGCCGCACCACGATGACGGTGCGCGGGCTGGACACGCCGGAGATCCGGGCCGAGGTCGAGGCCTTCCTCACGAAGCGCGGGACCAAGTAGGCGCGTAGGGCACGGCACGTCCTGCACGGCGGGCGGGCGTCCGGGGTTTCCCCGGGCGCCCGCCCGCTTTCTCACAGGACGGCGCCGGCCTTGACCACGTGCCTGAGGTGCCGCTGTGGGCGGGTGAGGACGGCGAGGTCGGCCAGCGGGTCGCCGTCGACGACGAGCAGGTCGGCGTGGGCGCCCGGGGCGAGAGTGCCGATCTCCCCCACCATGCCGAGCAGCCGGGCCGCCGTGGTGGTGGCCGACCGGAGCACGTCCGCGACCGGCTGGACCTGGGCGCGGAGGGTGAACTCCTCCAGTTGGGCAGGATGCAGCGGGCCGAGCAGGTCGCTGCCGTAGACAAGGTTGACGCCGGCACGGTGCGCGCGTTCCAGGGCGTCCAGGCCCCGGTCGCGGACCTCGGCGAGCTTGCCGAGGGAGGCGGGCGGCAGGCCCGAGGCGGCGCCGAGCTTGGCGGTCTGCTCGTAGGCGACCAGGGTCGGGACCAGGAAGGCGTCCTTCTCCCGCAGCAGGGCGACCGTGCCGTCGTCCAGCAGGTTGCCGTGCTCGACGCACCGCACTCCGGCCCGCAGGGCGCGGTCGATCGCACGCGGGTGGTAGGCGTGCACGGTGACGTAGCGGTTGTGGTTCTCCGCCTCCTCGACCGCCGCGCGGATCTCCTCCTCGCTGTACTGAACGGCGGCGATCTCGTCGTGCGGGGAGGCGACGCCGCCGGAGAGCAACACCTTCAGATGGCGCGCGCCCTTGCGAAACTCGTCGCGGGCGGCGGCCCGTACGGCGTCCACGCCGTCGGCGATCCGACCGAAGTTCGGCCGGGACTCGCAGCAGGGCAGGGCGTCGTCGCCGAGCGGGCGCAGGTCTCCGTGGCCGCCGGTCTGGGACAGCGCTTTGCCGCCGTGCAGCAGTCGGGGGCCGAGTGCCAGGCCCTCGGCCAGCGCGCGGGCCATGCCGTGGTCGGCGCCGCCGACGTCGCGGACGGTGGTGAATCCGCGGCGCAGCATCCGCTCGGCCTCGGCGAGGGCGCGGACGGTCGCGTAGCCGGGGGTCCAGTTGGCGACGTCGTGCAGGTCGAGCGTGGTGACCAGCAGGTGGACATGGGCGTCGATCAGGCCGGGCAGCACGGTGCCGCCGGCGGCGTCGACCACCCGGACGCCGTCGCTCGCGGCGGGCGGACGCCCGGTGCCGGTGGCGGCGATCCGGCCGTCGGCGGCCTCCAGCCAGCCGAGGTCGGTACGGGTGCCGTCCTCGGGGTGGAGCAGATGGGCGTTGGTGATCAGCAGCCGGCTCATGGCAGTGGTGCCCCTCGGGTTCGGTTCGGTGGTTCGCCGCACACCGGTTCAGTACGGCTCGGATTGAATACGACTCGTACTGAATACACCATGTATCGTTCTCCCGTGAACCCACCCCCGGCCGATGCCGCCGCTCCCCGACCGCCCCGTCGCCGCGTCCACACCCGGGCCCGACTGCTGGCCGCGGCGAGCGAGCTGCTCCTCACCGTCGGCTTCGCGCGGACCAGCATCGAGGACGTCTGTGCCGCCGCCGGGTACACCCGCGGCGCCTTCTACTCCAACTTCGGCAGCAAGGAGGACCTGCTGCTGGCTCTCTTCGACGACCAGGCGGCGCGGCGGATGGCCGAGCTGGAGCGGCTCGCCGCCGCCTGCGAGGCGCTGGAGCCGCGGGAGCGGGCCCGGCTGCTGGTTCAGGCGCTGCTGCGGGTCGAGCCGGCGGACACCGGGTGGATCCTGCTGTTCCTGGAGTTCCGGCTGGTCGCCGCCCGGACGCAGGCGCTGGCCCACCAGGTCGCCGCGCACGACCGGGCGGTCGCCCGGGCGCTGGCCGCCGTCCTGGAACGCGCGCTGCCGGAACTGGTGCCCCCTGGCGCGAGCGCCGGGCAGGCCGCGACGGTGATCCTCGCCGCGCGGGAGGGACTGCTCGCCCGTACGGCGGCGGGCGGCGCGGTCGCGGAGGAACTGCTGGAGGCCACGGCGGCGGTGCTGTCGGGTCTGCTGGGCTGAGGAAACGCGGTAGGGGCGGCACCCGTACGGTCACGGGTGCCGCCCCTCGGCGGTGCTGCGGTGCTGCGGTGCTGCGAGGCGGCGCTAGACGACCAGGCTCAGCGGCATGATCAGCGCGATGGCGACGACCGAGATCACCGTCTCCATCACCGACCAGGACTTCAGCGTCTGCCCGACGCTCATCCCGAAGTACTCCTTCACCAGCCAGAAGCCGGCGTCGTTGACGTGCGAGAAGAACAGTGAGCCGGCGCCGATCGCGAGCACCAGCAGGGCCGCGTGGGTCGAGGACATGTTCGCGGCGAGCGGGGAGACGATGCCGGCCGCGGTGATCGTGGCGACCGTCGCCGAGCCGGTGGCCAGGCGGATCAGTACCGCGATCAGCCAGCCCAGCAGCAGCGCGGAGATGTGCCACTTGCCGGACCACTCGCTCACCGCGTTGCCGACGCCCACGTCGATCAGGGTCTGCTTGAAGCCGCCGCCCGCTCCGACGATGAACACGATGCCCGCGATCGGGCCGAGCGACTTGCCGACGGTGTCGGAGATCCGCGCCCGGTCGAAGCCGGCCGCCCGGCCGAGGGTCACCATGGCGAGGAGGGTCGCGGCGAGCAGGGCGATCAGCGGGGAACCGATGAAGTCGAACACCCGCTGGCCGGTCGCCTTCGGGTTGTCGATCACCACGTCGGCCAGCGCCTTGCCGAGCATCAGCACGACCGGCAGCAGGATGGTCACCAGCACCGCGCCGAAGGACGGGGTGCGGTCCTGCTTGGCCGGCGCCGCCTCGGGGGCGGTGGCGGCCGGGACCTCCAGCGGGCCCACCCAACGCTCGGCGACCCGTGCGAACAGCGGACCGGCGATGATCAGGGTCGGGATGGCGACCAGCAGGCCGAGTGCCAGGGTGATGCCGAGGTCGGCCTTCAGGGCGTCGACGGCGACCAGCGGGCCCGGGTGCGGGGGCACCAGGCCGTGCAGTACCGACAGGCCGGCCAGGGCCGGGATGCCGACCCGCATCAGCGGCACGTTGCCGCGGCGGGCGACCAGCAGCACGATCGGGATCAGCAGGACGACGCCGACCTCGAAGAACAGCGGCAGGCCGAGCACGGCCGCGATCAGCGCCATCGCCCAGGGCAGCGCCTTGTTGCCGGTACGGGAGAGCACGGTGTCCGCGATGATGTTCGCGCCGCCGGAGTCGGCGAGCAGCTTGCCGAGCATCGCGCCGAGGCCGATCAGCAGGCCCACGCCGGCCACGGTGGAGCCGAAGCCCGTGGAGAAGCTGTTGAGCAGTTTGTCGAAGGGGGCGCCCGCGACGGCGGCCAGCAGGCCCGAGCCGAGTGTGAGGGCGAGGAACGGGTGCAGCTTCAGCTTGGTGATCAGTACGACGATCGCACCGATGCTGAGCAGCACCGCGATCAGCAGCTGGGAGTCGCTGCCGGTGTGCGGCAGGGCCGGTGGGGCGGCCGCCAGCAGAGTGGGGGCAATGCTCACGCGAGGTCTCCATTGACGGGCCGCAGCTGCGCCACGGCCATCTCGACGAGTTCTTCGGGGGTGGGACCGACGTCCAGGACGGTGCCGCGCTCGTCCGCCTCCAGGGGTTCCAGGGCGGCGTACTGCGAGTCGAGCAGCGACGACGGCATGAAGTGGCCGGCGCGGTGGTTGAGCCGGTCCTCGACCAGCTCGTGGCCACCGCTGAGGTGCAGGAAGAAGGCGCCCGGGCAGGCGGCGCGCAGGGCGTCGCGGTAGCGGCGCTTCAGCGCCGAGCAGGTGACCACACCGCCGGTGCCGGCCTCGGTCCGCTCCTTGAGCCAGGCGCCGATGGCGCGCAGCCAGGGGGCGCGGTCCTCGTCGCCCAGCGGGATGCCGGCCGACATCTTGGCGATGTTGGCCGCCGGGTGGAAGTCGTCCGCCTCGGCGAAGGGGAGGTCGAGGCGGTCGGCCAGCAGGCGGGCCAGGGTGGTCTTGCCGACACCGGAGACGCCCATCACCACGATGGTGAGGGGACCTTCCGGGAGGTCGTGGTTCTCGACGCTGAGAGCCATGGGTGGTGCTCCTTCGTTGCCTGGCCGCCACTATCGCCTCAAAGATATGACGTATTCAAGTGGCGGAAACCAAATCGTCATACTTTTAAGCTGTGGCCTGGGTCGCAGGGCGACGCGAGCCCGCGCGGGCCGGACGTCTAGGCTGGGCGGATGGAGATCCAGGGGCTGCCCGGGCGGCTGCTTGACGAGCTCGGTCCGGCGATCGCGTCCGGGGAGATCCCCCAGGGCGCGGTACTGCGCGGGGAGGACCTGGAGGAGCGGTTCGGGGTGTCCCGGACGGTGGTCCGGGAGGCGGTGCGGATCCTCGAGGGGATGCGCATGGTGGCCTCCCGGCGGCGGGTCGGGATCACCGTGCAACCGAAGTCGCTCTGGGACGTCTTCGACCCGATGGTGATCCGCTGGCGCCTGGCCGGAACCGACCGGCCCGCCCAGCTGCGCTCCCTCGGCTCGCTGCGGATGGCCGTCGAGCCCGCCGCGGCGGCGCTCGCCGCGGTTCACGCGACCGACGACGAACGACGCGAACTCAGCTCACTGGCCGTGGAGTTGACGGTCTCCGCACGGGACGCGGACCTCACCACTTTCCTCGGGCACGACATCGCCTTCCACGCGCTGGTGCTGCGCGCCTCCGGGAATGAGATGTTCGCCCACCTCGGGGACACCGTGGGAGCGGTGCTCACCGGCCGGACCGAGTACCATCTGATGCCCCATCAGCCGGAACCGTACGCGATCCGGCTGCACCGCGAGGTCGCCGACGCGATCTGCTCGGGACACGCCGACGAGGCCGAGCGGGCGATGCGGACGATCGTGACGGGCGCCCTGGCGGAGCTCAACCAGCAGTTGGGCTGAGCTCCGGACGAGCGCTGCCCGGATGGCGCGGTTTGGCGGCAGTTCGGTGGATTCGGACGCATGGTCCGGGTTCGGCGGGGCAGAGTGTGCCGAGGGGGCGCGTTCCGGGTGCGCCCGGTCCCGCGTCAGTCGCCGAATCCGCGCCTGGGGGTCGCTCGATGTCCGTGCCACGCCGCCGTCGCCGCCTGCCCGACGAAGTGCGCGCCGCCGCGGTCCGGGCGGTGCTCTGCCTCGCCTTCACCCTGGTGGGCGTGGTCGTCGCGACGCTGGCCTCGTACGCGGGCAGTTGGATGCTGACGCCCGCCCTGATGACCATGGGGCTCGGGGTGTTCGGCACCATGTGGTGCCTGCTGGACATCCTGGTCTCCCGCCAGATCGCCGCGCAGCGGGTGCGGGCGCCCGGCTCCGCGCACCCGATGGCGGGCAGCCGGGGGCCGTCCGAGCCGCTGGCCGCCCGGCCGTTCCCCCGGGCCGACTCGTCGGCGTACCAGCAGTCGAACCAGCAGTCGTACCAGTCGGTGTACCAGCAGCCGACCGAGTCGGTGTACCGGCAGCCGTCCCAGCAGCCCTACCAGCGGCCGCAGTAGTTGCCGCACCAGCCGCGGGTGCCGACCACGCGGCCGTGACCGGGGGCCGAGCCGTCCGCGCGCGGCCCTGGAGTCGGGCGCCTGGCGATCCTGCGCCGGTCGGAGGAACCCGGCTCGGCTAGAAGTCTCCTGAAGATCTTGTTGTTGGTGGAGGGGTGTCCCCGGGTGGGGATGCCCCTCTGTCGTTATGCGGTGGTGGGGGTGAGGGTC
>NZ_JBVOOL010000054.1:0-18525 GCF_055664045.1 Kitasatospora sp. NPDC023385
CTCGTGCCGGTCCGCCTGGACCTGGCCGACGTCCGTCGGCAGGCCGCCTCCACCGGCGTCCCGCCGCTGCTGCGGGCCCTGGTCCGCACCCCCACTCGCCGCACCGCCCAGACTGCGGGCGGAGGGGCGCAGAGCACCGCCCTCGACGGACTGCTGGCGTTGCCGCCCGCGGCGCGCAGGCCGGCGGTGCTGGAGCTGGTCCGCGGGCAGGTGGCTGCGGTGCTCGGGTTCGCGAGCACGGCCGAGGTGCCGGCCGACCGGGCGTTCCGGGAGCTGGGCTTCGACTCGCTCACCGCCGTGGAGTTCCGCAACCAGCTCGGCGCGGCGGTCGGGCAGCGGCTGCCCGCGACCGTGGTGTTCGACCACCCGAACTCCGCGGACCTGGCCGACCACCTGCTGACTCTCCTGCCCGGCGGCAACGACGCCGGGCGCAGCGTGGCCGAGGAGCTGGACGTCCTGGAGTCGATGTTCGCGGAGCGCGAGCCGGAGGGCGGTGAGCGGCTCCGGGTCGTCACCCGGCTCCAGGCGCTGCTGGCCCGGCTGGGTGATGGCCGGAGCGGCGAGCAGGACGGGGAGGCCGCCGTCGCGGTCACGGAGGTGATCGACGACGCCGGTGACGACGACCTGTTCGACTTCATCGGCCGGGAGTTCGGCATCTCCTGACCCCGTTTCCACCTGCCCGAGGCCGGTCCCGCCCCCCACCGGGGCCGGCCTCGGCCCCGTGCCGGTCACCCGCTGCCGTCCGCGCGCCACCGGACCCCGGGCTCACGGGCCCGCAGGACCACGGGCCCGCAGGACCACGGGCCCGCAGAGGCCCACGGCCCCCTCAGACCATCCGATCGTCAGAGCGCACCAGATCACAAGATCGCCGGACCGCCAGATCCGCTAGGAGAAGAGACACCATCATGTCCAACGAGGAGAAGCTCCGTCACTTCCTCAAGCAGGTCACGGCAGATCTGCACCAGACTCGCCAACGGCTGGGCGAGCTGGAGTCGAACGCCCACGAGCCGATCGCGATCGTCGGCATGGCCTGCCGCTTCCCGGGCGGGGTGGAGAACCCCGACGGGCTGTGGGAGATGGTGCGCGACGGCGTCGACGGGGTGACCGCTTTCCCGACCGACCGGGGCTGGGACATCGCCGGGCTCCAAGGAGCGGACGAGGACGGCTACGGGTCCGATACGGTCTTCGGCGGCTTCCTGCACGACGCCGGGGAGTTCGACCCGGCGTTCTTCGGGATCTCGCCGCGCGAGGCGCTCGCCATGGACCCGCAGCAGCGGCTGCTGCTCGAGGCGTCCTGGGAGGCCGTCGAGAGTGCCGGGATCAAGCCGGCCGACCTGCGCGGCAGCCGGACGGGCGTGTTCGCCGGGCTGATGAACAACACCGACTACCTGGCCCAGGCCCCGGCCCTGCCGGAGGGCGTCGGCGGCTTCCTCTCCACGGGGACGTCCGGCAGTGTCGCCTCCGGCCGGGTCTCGTACACCTTCGGGCTGGTCGGCCCGTCGATGACCGTCGACACCGCGTGCTCGTCCTCGCTGGTGACGCTGCACCTGGCGGTGCAGGCGTTGCGCAGCGGCGAGTGCTCGATGGCGCTGGCCGGCGGTGCGACGGTCATGTGTGCGCCGGGCACGTTCATCGAGGTCAGCAAGCAGCAGGGGCTGGCGGCGGACGGACGCTGCAAGGCGTTCGCGGAGGACGCGGACGGAGCGGGCTTCTCCGAGGGGGCCGGCATGCTGTTGCTGGAGCGCCTGTCCGACGCACGCCGCAACGGCCGGCGGATCCTCGGCCTGGTGCGCGGTACGGCGGTGAACCAGGACGGTGCCTCCAACGGTCTGACCTCCCCGCACGGACCCTCCCAGCAGCGCGTCATCCTGGAGGCGCTGGCCGACGCCCGACTCGCGCCCGAGCAGGTGGACGCGGTGGAGGCGCACGGCACGGGCACCGCGCTGGGCGACCCGATCGAGGCGCAGGCGCTGATCGCCACCTACGGGCAGGGACGTGACCGGGCGAACCCGCTGTGGCTGGGCTCGTTCAAGTCGAACGTGGGCCACACCCAGGCGGCGGCCGGTGTCGGCGGCGTCATCAAGACGGTGCTGGCGATGCGGCACGGCGTACTGCCCAAGACGCTGCACGTCGACGAGGTGACCAGCAAGGTCGACTGGTCGGACGGCACGGTCGCGGTGCTCACCGAGGCCCGGCCCTGGCCGGAGACCGGTGAGCCGCGCCGCGCGGGGGTCTCATCGTTCGGAGTGAGCGGCACCAATGCGCACGTAGTCCTGGAGCAGGCGCCCGAGCAGGCCGTCGGGCAGGCCGCCGGGCAGGCCGTCGACCCGGCCCGGGTGCTTCCGGCGCAGGCCGCGCCGTGGTTGCTTTCGGGGGCGTCCGAGCAGGCCCTGCGCGACCAGGCCGAGCGGCTGCGCGCGTACGTCGCGGCCCGGCCGGAGCTGGACCCGGCGGACGTGGCGCACGCGCTGCTCGCCGACCGCACCGCCTTCGACTACCGGGCCGCCGTGGTCTCGGCCGGACGGGACGGGCTGCTGGCCGGTCTCGCGGCCGTCGCCGAGGGGCGGGACGCGGGCGAGGGCTCGGCGGTCGTCCGGGGCATGGCCCGCCCGGACCGCCGGACCGTATTCGTCTTCCCCGGCCAAGGCTCGCAGTGGCTCGGCATGGCGGCCGGACTGATCGGGTCCTCACCGGTCTTCGCGGCCGCTGTCGCCGAGTGCGAGGCGGCCTTCGCCGAGTTCCTGGACTGGTCGGTGGCCGACGCGCTGCGCGGCGCCGCGGACGCGCCGGACACCGAGCGGCTGGACGTGCTCCAGCCGCTGCTCTTCACCACCATGGTGTCGCTGGCCGCGCTGTGGCGCGCCTGCGGCATCGAGCCGGCCGCCGTGGTCGGGCACTCCCAGGGTGAGGTCGCGGCCGCGTACGTGGCGGGCGCGCTCTCGCTGCAGGATGCCGCCCGGATCGTCGCGCTGCGCAGCAAGGCGCTCCTCGCGCTGATCGGCAAGGGCGCGATGGCCTCGGTACTGGCTCCGGTGGAACAGGTCCGCGCGCACATCGCGCCGTACGGCGACCGGCTGTCGGTCGCGGTGGTGAACGGGCCCGGCGCCTGTGTGGTGGCCGGGGTGCCGGACGCGGTGGACGAGTTCGTGGCGGCGATGGAGGCGGCGGAGATCCGGGTCCGCCGGGTGCCCGGTGCGCTCGGCGCGGGCCACTCCGCCCAGGTGGAGCCGTTGCGGGGGCGGATCCTCACGGACCTCGCCCCGGTCGCGCCGCGCCCGGCGACGGTGCCGCTGTACTCGACGGTCACCGGCGAACTGCTGGACACGGCGGGCATGGACGCCGAGTACTGGTACCTGAACATGCGCCGGACGGTCGAGTTCGACGGCGCGGTCCGGGAGCTGCTGGGCGCCGGGCACCGGCTGTTCGTCGAGGTCAGCCCGCACCCGGTGCTGACCGTCCCGCTGCAGGGCATCCTGGAGGACACCGGCAGCGACGCCGCCGTTCTCGGCACGCTGCGCCGCGGCGAGGGTTCGGCGCTGCGCTTCGCGGCGGCCCTGGCCACCGCCCACGCGCACGGGGCCGAGCCCGACTGGTCCGCGGTGATCGCGCCGGGCCGCCCGGTCGAGCTGCCGACGTACGCGTTCCAGCGTCGCCGCTACTGGCTGGAGCCCGGCTCGTACACCGGTGACGTCGCATCGGCCGGTCTGGTGCCCGCCGACCACCCGCTGCTGTCCGCCACGATCGAGCGCGCGGACGCGGACGGGCTGCTGCTGACCGGCCGGCTCTCGCTGCAGACACACGGCTGGCTCGCCGACCACGCGGCCCTCGACACGGTGCTGCTGCCCGGCACCGCCTTCGTCGAGTACGCGCTGTACGCGGGCGCCCTGGTCGGTTGCGGGGCGCTGGAGGAGCTGACCTTCGAGGCCCCGCTGATCCTGCCGGAGCAGGGCGGTGTCGCGGTGCAGATCGCCGTCGGCGTACCCGACGAGGCGGGGCGGCGCGGCATCGACGTGTACGGGCGCGTCGAGGGCGACGAGGGCGAACAGGAGTGGACCCGGCACGCGACGGGCTGGCTGGCCGGGGCGCCCGCGGACGCCGGTTTCGACTTCACGGCTTGGCCGCCGCAGGGCGGCGAGCGGCTGCCCGTCGACGGCCTGTACGACGACTTCCACGCGACGGGAATCGGATACGGGCCGGCCTTCCGGGGGCTGCGTGCGGTGTGGCGGCGTGGTGAGGAGATCTTCGCCGAGATCGCCCTGCCCGAGGAACTGCACGCCGAGGCCGGCCGGTTCGGTGTCCACCCGGCCCTGCTCGACGCGGCCATGCACGCCGTCGCGGCGGGCTCGGTCGAGCCGGGCGGCGAGTCGGGCGGTGGGCTGTGGATGCCGTTCTCCTGGCGCGGCGTCAGCCGGTACGGCACCGGGCCCACCGCACTGCGCGTACGCTTCGCGCCGGTGGCGGGCGAGGAGGCCCTGTCGCTGCAGGTGGCCGACGCCTCGGGGCGCCCGGTGGTGGCGGCCGAGGGACTGGTCGTGCGGCAGGTGTCGGCGGAGCGGCTGAACGCGGCCGGGGGTCGGCACCACGAGTCGTTGTTCCGGGTGGAGTGGGTGCCGCAGGCGCCGGCGGCGGGCGGCGCCCGGCCGTCGGCGGCGGTGCTCGGGGCGGGTCTGGACGGTGTGGCGCCGACCCGGTACGCCGACCTGGCGGCGCTGACGGCCGCCCTGGACGCCGGCGAGCGCGCGCCCGAGCTGGTCTTCGCCCCCTTCGGTCCGGCGGCCGCCCCCGCCGGGGCGGACGGCCTGTGCGAGGCCGCGCACGGCACCGCGCTCGATGCGCTGACCGTCGTGCGGACCTGGCTCACCGACGAGCGGCTGGCCGACACCCGGCTGGTGGCGGTGACCCGCAACGCCGTCCCGACCGGTCCGGACGAGGACGTCCCGGGCCTGGCCGCGGCCCCGGTGTGGGGCCTGCTGCGCTCCGCGCGCACCGAGAACCCGGGCCGGTTCGTGCTGGTCGACCTCGACGACGCCTCGGACGGGGCGCTGCTCGCGGCGGTCGCCTCCGGAGAGCCGGAGCTGGCGCTGCGGGCGGGCACCGCGCTGAGCCCGCGGCTGGTCCGGGTGCCGGCCACCGTCGACCCGGCCGCCGGGGAGGCCCCCGCGCACCCGCTGCTCGACCGGGACGGCACGGTCCTGATCACCGGCGGCACCGGTACGCTCGGCGCCCTGGTGGCCCGCCACCTGGTCACCGAGCACGGGGTCCGCAGCCTCGTCCTGACCAGCCGGCGCGGCTCGGCGGCCGAGGGCGCGGCCGAGCTCGCCGACGAGCTGACCGGCCTCGGCGCGGTCCACGTCGAGATCGCCGCCTGCGACACCTCCGACCGGGAGGCACTGGGGAAGCTGCTGGCGGACGTCCCCGCCGACCGCCCGCTCACCGCGGTGGTGCACAGCGCCGGCGTGCTCGACGACGGCACGGTCGACGGCCTCACCCCCGAGCGGCTGGCGAAGGTCCTGCGCCCCAAGGTCGATGCGGCGCTCCACCTGCACGAGCTGACCGAGGGTCTGGACCTGAAGGCCTTCGTGCTGTTCTCCTCGGCCGCGGGTGTCATGGGCAACCCGGGGCAGGCCAACTACGCGGCCGCCAACGCCTTCGTCGACGCGCTCGCCCAGCGGCGTCGGGCGGCCGGCCTGCCGGCCACCGCGCTCGCCTGGGGGCTCTGGCTGGACAGCCTCGACGCCATCGGCGAGGCCAACGGGGAGCAGGCCGCGGCCCGGACCGGCCGCCGCATCCCCGGCCTCACCTCGGAGGAGGGGCTCGCCCTGTTCGACGTGGCGCTCGGTGCGGGCCAGGCCGTGCTGGTTCCGATGCGGGTGGACCTCGCGGGGCTGCGCCAGGCCGGCCCGGAGGCCCTGCCGCCGCTGATGCGCGGCCTGGTCAAGCCGGTCGCCCGCCGGTCGGAGGGCGACCGGGGCGCGGACGGCCCGTCCCTGGCCGACCGGCTGGCCGGGGTGGCCGAGCAGGACCGCGGGGCGATCGTGCTGGAGTACGTCCGCACCCAGGCGGCCCTGGTGCTCGGCTACTCCGACGCCGAGGCGGTGCCGCCCGCCCGCCGGTTCCTGGAGATGGGCTTCGACTCGCTCAGCGCCGTCGAGCTGCGCAACCGGCTCGGTGCGGCGGCAGGGGTGCGGCTGCCCGCCACGGTGGCCTTCGAGAACCCCACGCCGGAGGCGCTGGCGGCCTACCTCTCCAGGGCGATCGGGACCGCCTCCGCACGGACCGAGGAGGAGGTCGTGCCGGTCCGCGAACCGGAAAGCGTGTTCGGTGCCATGGCACGCCGGGCGGGCGAGCTCGGCCGGCTCCAGGAGTTCATCCACCTGCTCACCTCCGCCTCGGAGTTCCGGCCGTCCTTCGAGTCGCCGGAGGAACTCGACGGGGCGCTGGACGTGGTCCGGTTGGCGAAGGGCGACGTCGGGCCGGAGCTGATCTGCATCCCGTCGATCCTGCCGATGTCCGGTCCGCACGAGTACGCGCGCTTCGCCGCCGCGCTGCGGGACGTGCGCGACGTCTCGGTGCTGCCCGCACCGGGCTTCGTGCCGGGGGAGCCGCTGCCCGCCGGCATCGGGGCCCTGGCCGAGGCGCACGCGCGGGCGCTGCTCGCGCACACCGGTGACCGGCCGTTCGTGCTCGCCGCGCACTCCTCCGGTGGCATGCTGGCGCACGCCCTGGTCAGCCACCTGGAGCGGCAGGGCGTCCGGCCCGAGGCGCTGGTGCTGATCGACATCTACCCGCTGGACACCAACGCCTTCAACGGGGTGCAGGCCCGGCTCGGGGGCGGCGCTCCCGGGGCCGACGCTCCCGAGCCCGGCCCGGACGGCGCCGGCACGGCCGTGCCGGCCGGGGGCTTCGGGGCGCTCGGCGACGTCCGGCTCACCGCGATGGCCGGCTACTTCCGGCTGTTCGCCGACTGGCGGCCGCAGCCGATCGCCGCGCCGACCCTGCTGGTGCGCGCCACCGAACCGCTGCCGAACTGGCGGCACCAGGAGAACTGGCGGTCCACCTGGGCGCCGGAGCACACCGCGGTGGACACCGAGGGCGATCACTTCTCGATGATGGAGGAGCACGCCGCGAGCACCGCCCGCGCGGTGCACGCCTGGCTGACCGACCGGCTCGGCTGAGCCGGTCCACCTGACGACGGTGGACCGGCCGGGGGGTGGAGAACGCGACCGCGTTGTCCACCCCTTCTGTCCACCCCCGGTCCCAGGACCGGGGGTCGTCCCACGGCTAATCTCCTCATCAGTTCGGAACGACAGCGGAGGTTCTCGTGACTGACGGGATGAAAGATGCGCTCTTCCTGAGCGGGATTCTCATCACCATCGTCCTCTTCACGCAGGTGGGGAGACACCGGTTCGGCGTTTTCAAGCTTCTGATGCCACTGGGTCTGGTGGCCTGGTTCGCCTACGACATGCTGCACAACCTGAAGGCGACGGCCCCCAATCTGACATCCGCGGGTGTCGGCATCGCGATCGGAATCGCCATCGGTGCCGGGCTGCTCTACACGATGCGGATCGACCACGACCCCAAGTCCGGAAAGACCTACACGAGGGCGGGAGGGGCCTATCTGTCGATCTGGCTCCTGGTGCTGGCCGGCCGGCTCGGATTCATCTGGACGCTGGAGAACGACGACTCCTTCCGGGCCGATTTCGGCAAGTGGACCGTCGAGCAGCAGATCGACCCCGACGGGGTCGCCGCGTTCTTCGTCCTGATGGCGATGGCGATGGTTCTCACACGGACCGTCGGCGTCGCGGTCCGCTGGCTGCGCCGGCCCTCCGTCGGGGCTCCCGCGCAGGCCAACTAGGCCGGCCCCGGGTCCCCGGTGAGGCGTGGGGTGGGTAGGGGTTGTCCGGTTCCACCCCCCGGGAGAACCATCGGAGGCAGTAGGACGGAGTATGCGGAAAGCATCGGTCGGTAGGGAGAGTCGGGCAATGCGAGTTTTCTGTACGGTGACCGGGACGCAGGGGCACGCCAATGAGGTGCTGCCGCTCGCCCGGGCGCTGGCCGCGGCGGGGCACGACGTCCTGGCCACAGTGCCCGAGCACCTCGCGCCGGTGTTCGCCGGATCCGCGATGGCCGTCGAGCCGGTGATGCCGACCATTCCCGAGATCATGCAGGCCATATTCTCCCTCCGGGGTCGCCGGGAGGAGCGCGGGGAAACCGAGGAGATCGTCGTCGACAATCGCCTCCAGATGATTCTCTGGGGCGGTGGTCCGCACATCACGACGACCTTCGAGCGCATTCTTCCGATCGCCAAGGAGTTCGGCCCGGACCTGGTTCTGCGGGACGGCGGTGAACTCACCGGAGTCCTCGTCGCCGAGGCACTCGGAATTCCGCACGTGTCCTGCCCGTCCGGTCCGACGAACGTCACCGACCCCGAGGGACTGCTGCCGTTCCTCAACGAACGCCGCACCGAGGTCGGGCTGGTGCCGAAGGATTCGCCGTGGTCGATCTACCCGCACGGCCGGATCGACTGCGTGCCCGGTGACTTCTCGTTCGTCCGCTACGACGTGCCGCAGGCCTTCGCCTACCAGCAGCCGGCCGCGCTGGGCGGCGCCGCGGCCCTGCCGACCGAGCTGGCCGGGCTCTCCGGGGACCGCCCGCTGGTCGTCGCCTCGGTCGGCAGTGCGCTGCCGACGGTCATGGGGATGAAGTCCCAGGGCATCGAGCCGCCGGAGGGCATGCTCGACCCGACCGAGACGCTGCGCGCCATCATCGAGGGCCTGTCCGCGCTCGACGTGCACGCCGTGGTCGGCACGGCCGGTTTCCCGCTCGACGGGATCGAGATCGGCGACAACGTGATCGTCATGGAGTGGCTGCCGCAGCAGCTCCTCCTGGAGTGCGCCCAGCTGTTCGTCACCCATGCCGGCTACGGCGGAGTCCGGGAGGCGATCCGCCAGGGCGTGCCCATGGTCGCCCTCCCGCAGTTCGGCGACCACCTGCACAACGCGCAGCGCCTCGCCGAACTGAACCTCGGCGTGCACGTCACCGAGGTGACCCCCGAGGGTGTCGCCGCGGCCTGCCGCCGGGTGCTGTCCGACGGGCGGATCGCGGCCGGCATCCGCACGGCGCACCGCGAGATGCTCGGCCTGCCGACCATCGACGACGCGGTGGCCTACCTGGAGCGGGTGGCCGCCGGCAACGCCGCCTGATCCCCCGAAGCCCGCTGCCGATCCCCCGTCAGGCAGCGCAGGGCGGAGCCGGTCCGAGACACCTCGGACCGGCTCCCGCCCGTTCCGGCTCCGCCGCCCCGACCGGGCCGGGGCCGGTTCGCCCGGCTCCGCTCACCCGCCCGTCACGACGGGCTCCGTGCCGTCGAACGGGGCGATGGTGCGCAGCAGGCCGCGCGGGTGCCCGCGCCGGCGCCACTCGCGGGGGTAGCCGATGGACACCTCCTCGAAGCGCACGCCCTCGTACCAGGTGGTGCGGGGGATGTGCAGGTGCCCGTAGACGACCACGACGACGTTGAACCGTGTGTGCCAGTCAGCGGTCAGCACCGTGCCGCACCACTGCGCGAACTCCGGGTACCAGAGCACGTCGGTGGGCCGGCGCACGAGCGGCCAGTGGCCGACCAGGACGAGCGGGACGTCCGGGTCGTGCGCGCGCAGCCGCGCCTCGGTTCCGGCGACCCGCGCCCGGCACCACTCGGCCCGCCCCGGGTACGGGTCGGGGTGGAGCAGGTACTCGTCGGTGCAGACCACGCCGGCCTCGTGGGCGAGCCTGAGCGACTCCTCGGCGGTCGCCGCGCCCGGGACCCGGAAGGTGTAGTCGTACAGCGTGAACAGCGGGGCCACCGCCAGGGGGCCGCCGGGGCCGGTCCACACCGGCCAGGGGTCCTCCGGTGTCGCCACACCGAGCTCCGCGCACAGGCCGACCAGGTGCCGGTAGCGTTCGACCCCCCTCAGCTGCACGCTGTCCTCGCGCGGCGTCCACAGTTCGTGGTTGCCCGGCGCCCAGACGACCTTCGCGAAGCGGCCGGCCAGCAGCCGCAGTGCCTTCTCGATGTCCGCGGTCAGCTCGCCGACGTCGCCGGCCACGATGAGCCAGTCGCCGTCGTGGCCGGGACGCAGCCGTTCGACCACGGGCCAGTTGTCGGCCATCCCCACGTGCAGGTCACTGACGGCGAGCAGGCGGGGGCCGAGCGCGGGGCGGTCAAGCGGAGTGGGCGACATCGAAGTCCAAACTGGTCGAGAGGTCCTGACGGTGACTGATGTTCGTCTTCCGGTACACCCGGGTGAGGTGCTGCTCGACGGTGCTGACGGTGATGAACAGCTTGTCGGCGATCTCCCGGTTGGTGTGCCCGTGCGCGGCGAGGGCGGCGACCCGGCGCTCGGCCGCGGTCAGAGCTCCCTCGGCCTGCGGGCCCGGGCGGCGCGGACGCCCCGTGCCGCCCGCGGCACTGCCCGCCGCGGGTGGCTGGAGCACCTGGAAGAGCTCGTGCGCGCCGCAGCTGTCGGCCAGGAACATGGCGCGGCGCATCAGCAGCCGTCCCTTGGCCCGGTCGCCCAGTCGCTTGTGGGCGCGGCCGAGGTCGGCCGTGGCCAGCGCCAGGGTGTACTGGTCGTCCGAGTCGTGCAGCAACTGGACCGCCTCCTCCAGGAGTTCGGCCGCCTCGGCGGCCGGTGCGGTGGACGCGAGCACCCGTAGCGCCTGGCCCCGGGTGCGGCCCTGGGAGGGGCGGATGCGGCCGAGGTGCTCGTCGAGCAGGCCGACGGCCCGGTCGCGCTGTTCCAGCTGCAGCCACGCCTCGGCCGCGCCCAGCCGCCAGGGGGCGAGCGAGGCGGAGTCCAGGTCCCACTGCGCCATCAGCCGGCCGCACTCCACGAAGTCGGCGAGCGCGGCGTGGTGCCGGCCGGTGGCGAGGTGGAACCGCCCACGCGCGTAGATGAAGCCCAGCGCGAAACGGGTCCGGAACATCGCGTTCGGCACCGGCCGACCAAGCGCCTCGGCGGCGGCGTCGTACCGGCCCATGTGGCTCCGAGCCTCGACCAGTACCGCCAGCGGCAGGCCGATGGCCACGCCCCAGGCCCGCGCGGGCAGTTGCTGCAGCGCCGCCTCGGCGAGCCCAGCGGCCTCGGAGAGCCGGCCGCGGCGCAGGGAGATCAGTCCACGCATGGCGGTCAGCACCGCGGGCGTGGGCGGGGCGTGCCTGGGGGAGACCTGGGAGAGCAGGCGGTCGCAGGCCCGGTCGGCGTCACCGAGCTGCTCGTGCAGAACGAGGGTGAGCAGGGCGGCCCGGAGGGTCTCCAGGCTGTGCTCGGTGAGCCGGGTGTGCTGGAGCGCCTTCCAGGCGTCGGAGACGGAGTCGGGACCGCACCTGGGCACCGGCGCGCTGGTCGGCTCGGGGGCCGCGGTCGGCCGGGAGGCGTCCGGCGCCCGGCCGGAGGCCGGCTCGCAGGTCGGGCCGGCGGCATGCGGCTGCTCGGTGCCGTCCAGTGCGCCGGGGTAGGTGGCCGCCATCAGCATCCGGGTGGCCTGGAGTTCGGCGCCCAGGCCCGGGGCGTCGTCGTCCTCGTCCAGGGAGGAACTGACGCCCCGGAAGACGAGGACGGCGTCCTCCGGATGCCCGTACCACATGAGCTTGGTGACCAGGCGCAGGGTGTAGTCGGGCGGGATCAGGCCCTCGCAGGCCGGCTCGACGAGGGACTGCACCTGATGGGGCGCGGCGGAGGGCCGCATGCTCCAGGTGAGGCGGGCCAGGGCGAACTTGACGCCGAGCCGGGCGGCTTCGTTCGGGCAGTGGTGCTCGGCCAGCTGGAGGCAGCGCATGGCGTATCCGACGTCGTCGCGCTCGAGCGCCCGGTGCGCCGCCTCCTGGAGCACCCGGTACACCCACTCCTGGCCGGCCGGTCGGCCGGCCAGGCCGAGGCCGAGCAGCTGGTCGGCGACGCTCATCGGGTCCGCGCCGCCGTGGTGCAGCAGTTCGGCGGCCCGGTGGCGCAGTCGGGTGCACTCCTCGGCGGGCAGGTCGTCCAGGACGGCCGCCAGGGCGGATTCGTGGCGGAAGTGCGGGCCCGCCAGGATGCCCGCGGCGCCCAGTGCGGCCACCGCGTCCCCGGCCTGCCCGTCGTCCAGGCCGACCAGAGCGCCCAGGTGCGGCGCGCCGTCGGCGCTGCCCAGCAGGGCCAGGCCGCGGGCGGCGGCCAGCGCCGCGTCCCCGCTGCGGTGGATGCAGCGCAGCGCGGCCTGCCGGAACGTGTCGCCCGGCGCCCGGTGGGTGAGGTGGTCGGCCAGCAGGGCCTTGGTCAGCAGCGGGTTGCCCCCTCCGACCTGGTGGACGGTGGGGGCCAGGCGCCTGGCCTCGGCAGCGGGTAGCTGCTCGGCGAGCACCCCGGCGACCTCCTCGACGGTCAGCGGGCCGAGCCGGACCTCGCGCACGTCCTCGTCGGCGAGCAGCTCGTCCAGCGGCGAGGCCTGCCCGCCGGCCCGGTCGGCCCGGGTGAGGATCACGGTCGCCTCGCCGGCGGGGGAGTGCCGCACCAGGTGGAGGAGGCACTGCAGGGAGTGCCGGTCGGCGAACTGGGCGTCGTCGACGGTGATCAGCACCGGGCGCCCCGCCCGCGGGCCGGTGAACTCCCGGCGGAGTTCGTCCAGGACCTGCGGCGTCACCGGACCGGTGGTCTCCAGCCAGCGCGGCCGCGCCCTCCCACCACCCGGCAGGCCCTGCCGGAGCTGTTCGATCACCTCGTACGGCAGGCCCTGCTCCGCCGGAGAGGCCACCGCGCTGACGACGGCGGCCCCACGTCGGGCGGCGCGTTCCGTGATCTCGTAGAGCAGTGTGGTCTTGCCGGTACCCGCTGCCCCGCCGATGCTCGTGATCTTCGGCCGGGGGCGGCTGCCCACCCCCAGGAGGCTCCCTGCCAGAAACGCGTGGAGCCCTGTCGAGCGGCTGTTTGTGTTCCTCACCATCGCCGTACCCTTTGTCGTCCGCTGCGCACAGCGGGGACGGACGGCCCCGGCGGGCCGTCGCCCGCGTCCGTCCGTTCACCCGTGTGCTGCGCTGCCCCAGCCCGAAGACCGCCCACCCCGGGATGCCCCCGAGTACGACTGTGACTGCGCTCCCCGTGGAGTCCCCGCCGTGTGGTGGCGTTCGGGGGGCGGCTCCCCGGAACACCGTGTCCTGCGATCGGAACCGAACCGCACCTCCCCCGAGTTCCGTCCGTGTGACGCGTGATGCTGATCGGCCTAATTGTATAGACCTGTGCCGACAGCGTGGGTGCTCAGCACCGCGACCGGACCACCCGCCGTCGGTCCGGGGATCACCTTCGGCTGCAGGTCGCTCGCCGACAGCTTGGTGGGCAGGTCGCGCCGCCGCTTCACGTTCAACTTCCGGTAGATGCGGGTCAGATGCTGTTCGACCGTGCTCACCGTGACGTACAGCTTCGCGGCGATCTCCCGGTTGGTGTGTCCGTGCGCGGCCAGCAACGCCACCCGGTTCTCCGCCTCGGTCAACGACGCGGCGTCCTGCGGCGGGGCGGGCTCGTGGCCCGGTGCGTCGAGGTCGGCGTCCGCGTCCGTGTCCGCGTACCCCGGGATCAGCTGGCGGTACAGCGGCTCCGCGCCGGAGGCCTTGGCCAGGTGCCACGCCTTGCGTATCAGCATCCGGGCCCGGTTGACGTCGTCGAGCGAGCGGTACGCCCGACCCGACTCCGCCAGCGCGAGCGCCAGTTGCATCCGGTCGCCGCCGTCCTCCAGCAGCTCCGCCGCTTCCTGGAGGTACCGCAGCCCGAGCTGCCCGCCGGTCGCCGAACCGAGCACCCGCAGGGTGACCCCGCGCAACTGCTCCGGGTTCCTGGCCAGCTGCTCCTCGGCCAGCTCGCGCGCCTTGTCGGCCCGGCCGAGCGCGAGCCAGGTCTCCGCCGCGTCCAGCCGCCACGGCACCAGCTCGGGGACGTCGCAGCCCCACTCCGCCATCAGCTCCCCGCAGCCGAGGAAGTCCTCCAGCGCCACGTGGTAGCGGCCCATCGCGAGGTTCCAGCGGCCCCGGGCACGGCGGTAGTGCAGCCCCGGCAGCGTCTGTCCGAAGGACTTGGGCAGGGACCAGCCGAGCAGGGTGCGCGCCTCCTCGTAGCCGCCCATGCCAGTGTGCGCCTGGACGAGGGTGGCCAGCGGCAGGCAGGAGCCCAGCCCCCAGCTCTTCTGGCTCATCCGGGACAGCGCCCGCTCGGCGTGGCGCCGGGCTGCGGGCAGGTCGCCCTGGCGCAGCGCGATCTCGGCCCGCACGGACAGCAACAGCGCCTGCCAGACCGGCGCGTGACGGTCCGCGGACTCGGTCAGCAGCCGCTCGCACCAGGGCAGCGCGAGGTCGAGCCGATCGGCGTAGACCAGCGCCCACAGGGCGAAGACCAGGGGCTGGATGAAGCCGTCGTTGAGCTGGTAGCGCTGCAGCACCCGGGTCGCCTCGGACACCGCGTCGGAGCGCCGGCCCTGGTCGGACAGGGCCGCGGTGACGGCCCAGGCGGCGTGCCGGTGCGCGGTGTCCGCGTCGCCGGCGATGGCGTCGCCGGCGCCGACCGGGGTCCGGATGCCGTCCGGCAGGCGCAGCGACGGGCTGAGCATGGCCAGCCAGTGCCGGGCGGTGACGAGCGCGGTGCGCTCCTCGCCGCCGGACCACGCGGGGTGCTCCTCCAGCGCGTCCAACAGCCCGGTCGCCCGGTCCAGTCGGCCCGACCACGCCAGGTAGGCGACGGTGACCACGAGGTCGCTGGTGGACAACTGCTCGGCCGTCGCGTCCGGCTCGGGCTCCGAGCCCGGCAGGAGCTGCGCGACCTGCACGTCGACGGCGGCCGGGTCGGCCCGCCAGGTCACTCCGGCCAGCTTCACCCTGAGGGAGGCGCGCAACTGGTCGTCGTCGGAGGACTCCTGGGCCAGCGCCAGGGCGCGCCGGACGAACTCCATGTCGCCGTTGGCCAGCGCGTACTCGGCGGCCTCCTGGAGCACCGGCACCGTCCATGCTGCGCCCGGCACGCCGGCCGCCACCAGGTGGCGGGCGACCTCGGGCGCCGCGAACCCGTACGCGTGGAGCATCTCGGCGGCCCGGGTGCGCAGCCGGGTGACGGTCCCGGCGGGCGCGGCCTCCAGCACCAGGGCGGCGGCCCGGGCGTCGCGGAAAACGCCCTGGCGCAGGAGACCGCTCCGGGAGAGGTCGGCCACGGCCTTCTCGACGGTCTTGTCGGGGAGGTCGAGCAGCTGGGCCACGAACTTCGGGGTGCCGGACCCGCCGAGCACCGCCATGCCCCGGGCGACGCCCGGCGCTTCGGGGCCGAGGCGGCGCAGGCAGTCGATCACGGCCTGCGCGTAGTGCTCGCCCCGGGCGACGGAGGGGGCCGACTCCCCGGCCTCGACGGCCGTCAGGTGGTCCTCGATCAGTCCCCGGAGCAGCAGCGGGCTGCCGCCGGTGATCTTGTGGAATTCGAACGCCAGCCCGGTCGTGGCCGACGGCGGGAGGAACTCCTCCAGCAGCTCGGCGGTGCCGGCGGGCGACAGCAGCTTGAGCCGCAGCCTGGTGCAGTGCGGCAGGTGCGCGAGTTCCGCGTGCAGGTTCCGCTGTTCCGGTCCCGGCCGGGCCGGTTCGCTGAGCACGACCAGGACGCGGGCGTGCTGGATCCGCCGGACCAGGTAGAGCAGGAAGCGCAGGGACGCCGGGTCGCTGTCGTGGACGTCGTCGACGGCGATGACGACCGGCTGCTCCTTCGCCGTGTCGAGCAGGAGGGTGACCAGCTTCCGGATGGCCAGCATCTGCTCGTGGGTGTCCGGTTCCCCCCGGGCCTCGTCGAGCAGTCGGGTCGCCTCGGCCCGGGCCGAGGCGGTCAGTGGCGCGTTCTCGAAGATCTTCCGTGCCAGGGCGAACGGCAGCGCGCTCTCGGCCGAGTCCCCCGTGCAGTCCAGCAGGACCGCCCCGTCCGCCAGCGCGTCCTCACCGAAGCGCGTCAGCAGTGCGGTCTTCCCGCTCGCCACCGGGCCGCTGAGCAGGGCCACGCGCCCCCGGCCCTGCCGTGCGCTGTCCAGGAACTTCCCCAGCAGCGCCAGTTGGTCGGTCCGTACCGATATTTGAGTGGCCAAATGTTTCACTCTCCCCCGAGCGTCCGGTCTCCGCCCGCCTGGCAGACCGTCCGGTAAGTCCTTTGGAGCACCGCGCGAAAGGCGGTCGGTAGATCCCGGTCGATTCACGGCCGCATCGTGGTCAGGCGAGACAGCCGGCCACGATCCGCACCACCTCCTCCAGGTGGTCGCCCAGGAAGAAGTGGCCGCCCTGGAAGGTGTGCAGGGCGAAGCCGCCACTGGTGTGGTTCTCCCAGGCCGCCGCCTCCGTCGCCGAGGTACGTGGGTCGGCGTCGCCGGTGAGGACGGTGATCGGTGCGCGGGTGGCGGCTCCCGGCTCCGCCCGGTACGTCTCCACCGCCGTGTAGTCGCCCCGGATGGCCGGCAGGGCCATCCGCATCAGTTCCTCGTCGGCCAGCAGGCGGGCGTCGGTCCCGCTCAGCAGCCGCATCTCGGCGATGACCCCGTCGTCGTCGCGGGTGTGCACGGACTCCTCGCGGTGGGTCGACGGGGCCCGCCGCCCGGAGGCGATGACGTGCAGCGGGCCGGTGTGGCCGCCCTGCTCCAGCCGCCGGGCCACCTCGAAGGCGAGCATCGCGCCGAAGCTGTGGCCGAACAGCACCAGCGGCAGGTCCAGGTGGGGCTTCAGTTCGGTCGCGATGGCGTCCGCCAGCTCACCGAGGTCGGTGATGCAGGGCTCGGCCCGGCGGTCCTGCCGGCCGGGGTACTGAACGGCAACCACATCGGCGTGTGGGACGAGGGCGCGGGACGTCGCGAAGTAGGAGGAGGCCGAACCTCCGGCGTGCGGGAGGCACACCAACCGCGCCTTCGGCTCCTGTGCAGGGTGGAATCGGATCAGCCACGGGCTATTCGTTGCCTCTTCAATCATGTTCCATCCTGTCTTCAAGTCGTACACGGTTGACGCTGGCCAGCCGTCTGATTCGCAGATCCCTCGGGCCGGGGACTCGACAGTAGTCGAGACGTTCCTAGGGGCACTTCCATGGGCATGTTAGACACCGGAGGGAAAGTAGGGGGTACCCCTTACTTTGGCGCCGCGATCGTCGCGCAGTGTCGTCGATCCGCGTCAGAACTGACGGGTCTGCACGGCTTGGAGGGCCTTCGCGCTGACCCCGATGACCCCTTTCTGCCAGTCGGGCCCGACGGTCAATTCTTGTCGCAGGTTTAATGGGAGTTCCATTCGGCTTTGCCTCGTGTCCGCAGCGCCGACGCCACCATCGTCCGAGGTCCTGGCGCTGTGAATGGTCCAGACCGGGACGCCCGGCTGGTGCTGCCGGGAGTGCTGGTGCGGGAGGGGGCCGACGGGCGGGCGGGCGCTCGTTACGGCGGGCTCGCGACTCCGGGTAGTGACTGTGAGCGAGCAACCGGCCTACGTCCGACTGTGGGCAAAGTCACCTTCCCCCGCGCGCCGCCCGCAGCCCGGTCGGATCGGCCGCCCGGACCGGCCTGACCGGCGGATCCCGTTTCCACAGACGGTTGGTGATTGGCCGTCAGGACGTCACGGCCGCGTGAACCGTGCGAAGGTAATGTCGCGGTGCCGCCGAGGCGGTCGACGACGTTGGGCTGCCCGGCGCCGACGCGTCCGCCGGGTCGCCGGTCCGGGGACCCCGCGCGTGCGGCCGAGTCGCCCGACGCTGCCGGCCGCGCGGCGGGCCGCGGGCGGCGCGTTGGCACCGGAGCCCCCGCGCCGGGGTGCGGCGGCCAGCCGCCGGACGGGCGGTCGGCCGGTGTCGGGCAGTCGCCGTCCCAGCGAATCCCGGGTGTGTGGCGGGTGGCCGGACGGATGTGCTCCCGACGCGAACCTTAGAAGGGGTGGCCCGGCTATGAATCGGAGGTGAAGGCTCCGGGAACTGCTGTGAACATCGTGGGCGCTGCGGATTTTCAGGCCACGCGCTGGCTTGAAGCGACCACCACTTTCACAACTCCCCCTCTTTGCGCACTCTTGATCTGCAAGAGGGTAACCCATTGGAGTTGACGGGGGTTTCCGCCGCGCGCGGACCGCTCCCGCCCTGAGGGTCGCCCGCCGCGCCTGTCCGGCGAAGGGCGGGCGGTAGCCTCACCGGAAGGGCTGGCAGGTCGGGCCCCGAGGAAGACGACACTTCTGCTGCCGACACGAGCGCGGGAACCTCCGACCGGAGCTCCGGCCAGAGATGCCCCCCGTATCCAGACCGCAGAACCGAAGCTGTCCGGCGCGTGGCCACGCCGCTCACCGGAAGGTCTCGCCCGGCCCGCGGATCGTACTCCGCCCACCATCGGCGACCCGGTCGAGTGCTTGGGCGAGGGCTCGGACGGCCTGGTCGGCGGAGTCCTTGAGGAGGTGTCTCGGCGACGGGTGAATCGAGGGCCACGGACGGCGGATCAAAAGCGAGCCGCTCTGCGATCTCTTGAACATTCTGGCTTCAGTGGTTCTGGAGT
>NZ_JBVOOL010000055.1:0-16169 GCF_055664045.1 Kitasatospora sp. NPDC023385
ATCTCCCCATCCCACTGTCCCAGCACACCAGCAGTCTGACCCCACACCGAGTGACGCGGGGCCAGAACCCCTGATTTTCAGTGAACTTCTAGGAGTCGTTGCAACACCCCAGCTCAAGGGGTGCGATGGACTTCGAGATCCGAGCGGACCGGAAGCCGCAGGGGCGCAGGAAGCTGTCCCGGGAGCGAGCTGCGCCTCCAGCGGCTCCTGGCCCAGATGGAGGGCGAGTACGACCACGTCCTCCTCGACTGCCGTCCGGCGATCGACGACGACACCGACGCCGCCCTGGCCGCCGCGACCGACGCCGTCATCCCGATGGACGTCGACACGTTCAGCATCAGGGCCGTCCACTTGCTCCTCGCGCAGGCCGCCAAGACGATGAACGCCCTCGGCCGCAAGCCGATGGATTACCGAGGCATCGTCATCAACCGCATCGACCGCCCGTTCTCCGACTTCAACCAGTCCGTCTACGACGCCCTGTTCACCCTGCCCGTCCCGGTGAAGGGCGAGGTCCCGGTCCGCTCGAAGATCGCCGAAGCGCGTGAGATCGGCGGACAGCCCGTGTGCATGTACGCCCCGAAGGACGAGGCCGCGAAGATCTTCCGCAACATGATCGTCTCCCTCGGATTCGTGGAGGCCGCGGCGTGAGCGGTAAGACCCGAGAGCGCAAGAAGTTCGTCATCAACACCAGCGCGGGCACGAGCGTCGAGAAGCTGGCCACCGCCATGTCCTCCGACCAGGACGCGCTCAAGCAGGAGATGGAAGCCAACCGGGTAGACGGGATTCCCGCACCCGTCGACTTCAGCAAGCTCACCGGCACCGACGCCGACAAGCTCAAGCAGCTGGAGGAGATGGTCCACACCGCCGACCAGCGCCTGGACGGCGAAGTCCAGTCCGCTCAGACCCGATACGTCATCGTGGTCGGCAGCATCCTGCGGCACATCGATGAGAACGACCTCACCGTGAAGGCATCGACCGGCCTCACCTTCGGCCAGTACGTCTGGGACCGGTTCCGCATCCGGTACCGCCGCGCCCGGCAGCTCATCGAGGCCGCGCCGATCGTCACCGAGGTCGTGGCCGCCCAGGTACTGCCTTCCCCCAACGAATCGCAGGCCCTGGCTATCGCTGGCTTCCTGCACACCCGCGGTCGCGAAGCCGCCGCCCGGGTCGTTGACTCGATCGAGAAGGCCGGCCAGAAGGTCACTGCCGAACGGCTCACGGACGCGATCACCGCCTACGAGCTCTCCCTGATCCCGTCCCAGCCCCAGCTGGAGCGGGCCGCTACCTCCGCCGACGGCGAGAAGCCGTCGAACGACGGACAGCAGACCAACGAGGAGAAGGACGACCGCGAGATCCTCGAAGGGGAACTCGTCGTCGAGCCGCTGACCGCCCAGGAACTACGCCAGGCACTCTCCCGGCGCTCGCTCGACCTCGCCAACGCGCTCGGCCGGGGCCGCTTCACTCCCGGGGAGATCCAGCGGATCCTCGCGGAGGCCTTCATCGACAGCAGCGACCCCGCCGTCTACAAGGCCGTGCTCCGCCGACTGCGGAACACCGACTGACCGGCGCGGAGCCGACGGACAGCAAGAGGGCACCCGGCCAAATGTGGTGGCCGGGCGCCCTCTTGCGTGCTCAGCGCACCGTACCCGAGCCATCGGACAGCCGCGCTCCGGGCATCATCGGATCATGACTCCTTCGCCTGACGAGATCGAAGCCGCCCGCACCCCGGCCGGCGGTTGGACCAGGGCGCAGCTCGCGGCCTGGGGCGTGCCGTGGCCGCCGCCCAAGGGCTGGAAGCAGGAGCTTGCCGAACGCTGGGAGGCCGAGCAGGCCGCCGCCGGCTGATCCCGTACGCGGTCTTCATCGGACACCGGGTCACCGCTGTCAGCAGGTATTCCCAGCGCCCGAATTCCGGGACTGGCAGCCACCACAGGTCGCGCGGCAGGTCGACCAGAGTACGCGTCGAGCCGCCGAGCCGGCCGCGTGGGTACAGGCCCTGGCTGTTCTTCCCGTCCGGGTACAGATCGATGGTCCGCCTCCAGGCTTCATCCGAGAGGTCGGGGAGATCCTGCTGCTCGTATCGCCACTCGGCCAGGTGGCGCAGGAACAGCCGTGTCGGTTCCAGCCTGCGCAGGTCGGCTTCGAACACGCGGCGGCCCAAGGAATCGAACCGCCACAGGCCCAGATAGTGCTCGCTCCACGCGACATGCAGCACCGCGATGGGAAGCTCCTGCCCGAGGGCGGCGAGCACGACCGCGTATGGCTCGCCTGCCGCGTCTCGGCGGGCGGCTTCCTCGCGGGGGATTGGGCGGACTGTCGAACGATTCAGGGCATCCCACCCGTCGCAGTAGAACGCCTCGACGAGCATGTCGCTGTGCACCTCAGTCATCACTGCCTTCCATCGAGCCACCTGCTCCGTGGATCACCATAGAGACCGAGTCCGACAGAGGAGCTGCCGGTCGCGAGCCGGGCAGGACAGCCCGATGATGATTCGGCCCGGATCGCGAGGGCGTGTCGGCCATCCGTATGACGAGATGGCCACCTGTCCCCTCGGGCCCGCGCACTCGCCGTTTGACACTCCAGCTCATGGGATGTCTGTCAAGTTCTTCTGTTCAGCCACTTGAGCTCTGGGGTCGGGGTCCGGCGCGATCGCGTCGCGGCTGCCCGGAGCAGCAATTTTTTTCTCGTGGCCTGTGCCCAAGGCCCAGAGATAGGGTCACGGGCATGTGGGAGGGACTGGAAGCAGTTGACTGGGCGACGCTGAAACACAACTACGGGTCTGCCGAAGACGTGCCGGTTCTGTTGCGTCGGTGCGCTGGACAGGACCCGGAAGACGCGGGTGACGCAGCGTTCGAGCTCCTCAACCACCTGTTCCACCAGGGCGGTTGGATCTGCTCGGCGGCCCCGGCCGCGCTGCCCTTCCTGGTGAGTCTGGCCGCGAATCCGGACGTCCTGCTCTCAAACCGCCGAGTGGTGCTGGAACTGGTGTCGAGGCTGGCGAACGAGGCGGGGCAGGTCGCCGAAAGGTTCCTGGACCCCAACTGGCGACCGGCTTGGGAACAGGTTGTGCCGCAGATGCTCGTACTGCTCACCGATCCCGCCCCGGAAATCCGGCGAGACGCGGCCGATGTCGTCGGAGTCTGCGACAGCCCGGGCGAACTCATACTGCCTGCGCTTGTGCAGTGCTGGCAGGCGGAGGCCGATCCGGTGACCCGCCTCGATCTAGTCCTCGCGCTCGGCCTGGCGGCCGGACGGGAACCCGCGGGCCCGCGGGCTGCCGAGGTCCTGGAACTGCTCCGCGGGCTGCTCAACTCCCCGGAAGCGCAGATTCGCCTGGCGGCCGTGCACGCACTCGCCCCAACTGACCCGAACCTTCCCGTACGGCGAATCGACCTCCTGCTGGAAGCAGTCCGAGATCGAAGCGTCCAGCTTTGGCGCCACACCAGTACGGTCGATACCGGCGTCAAGGGTGTCCACCACTGGACAGCGGCGTTGTTCACCGAGCCGTTCCCCGCTTTCACCCTTGGCCTCTTGCAGGACCATCCCGACGTTGATCAGCGGGTCGGAGCCCTGGCCCAGGCCGGCGGGTTGCTGGCGCAATGGCGCTCAGCGAGCGCCGCGCTCCTCCCCGCTCTCGCCGCACGGTTGGCCGATCCCGCCCCCGAGGTCCGATTCCATGCGGTCGAGCTGCTGGCGTGCCTCGGCCCGGCCGCCGCAGCTCACGCTGACGAGGCCGCCGCCCTACTCGACGACACCGCCGCCCGGGCGACCCGGAAGCGGGAGACCGTCGCCGAGACCGCGGTGTGGGCGCTGGCCCGAATGAACGATCCACGCTGCATACCGCGCCTGGTCGAGGTGATGGCCGAACCGCGATCGGGCTTCACCACGGGGTCTGCCGGCTATCCCGTCACCGCTGGCTGGCACTATCCCGTCCTCCCCGGGCTCCACGAGGTCCTTGGCTACCTTCACGACCACGCCGAGCTGCTTCTGCCCGCCGTCGGTGCACAGCTCGATGCCGCCATGGACCAGCACGCGCTGAACCGGCTCTGCCAGGTGCTCGCGGACTGGGGTGCCACCGCGAAGGCAGCGGTTCCCCAACTGCTCAGCTTGCTGGAGGACGACCGGACCTGGGCGGCGGCAGCGACCGCGCTGGCGGGGATCGGCGTCGCAGGGAACGGGGCACGCGACCTGTTGTTGGACCGATCGAGCACTGGTGGGGCACATGCGGAACTCGCTGCCTGGGCCTACTGGAAGGTCGGCGGCGAGCCCGAACCAGCCCTGGAAGTCCTTGGAAGCATTGCCGACGGGGCACGTATCCCGCGCCCTGCCCTGCGCATGCTCGCCGATCTAGGCCCTCACGCCGCCCGGTACGCGAACCAGGTCCGGACGCTGATCACGGACACGGATCCCTGGACCCGTATCGAGGCAGCGCACGCTCTCTGGGCCGCAACCGGTGATACCGAGACCAGTGTCCCGGTTTTGACGACGGCACTGCAGGCACTGGCCACGGGCGTCTACCGCCCGGTCATGCTCCCCGCCGTGCAATACCTGGCCCGCACCGGTCACACCGATCAGCCCACCGTCCGGCTTCTGCGCGACGTGCTGTTCCGTGATCAGCGGCTTCGCAGCAGCGGCGGCTGGCGGGGTTTCACCCAGGACGAAGCCATCCGCACTGCCATCGAAGAGTTGCTCGCCGCGAACCACTGACCTGTCGTGCTTGCCAGCCGGGTCGCTCATCACCGAGTCGGGAAGAAGATTCAGAGGCGCTGGCCGGTCACCGCGTGGGCAAGCGCGCGACGTTGTCGGGAAGCGTGGTCTGCTCCTCAGCCGTGCGCAACCTGTCTGCAAGGACGGCGCCAGCGAGGGCGAGATGGGCGACTTGGTCCTTGAGTTCGTCGCTCTCCTTGGTCAGGTCGTAGACCCGTTCCTTGAGCTTGGTGACGTCCTTCCGCAGTCGCTTCTCGGCCTCGGGGACCTGCGCCGTCTCGGCGCGGACGCGTTCGTAGAATTCGTTCTTCAGATCGGCATGGCGCTTGAGCAAGGCCATGCGGTGGACGCCAGCCTCGACAGCGAGGGCGACGACAGTCAGGCTGCCGTTGGAGACGGTTGGCTGACCGGTCAGGAGCCGGTCGATGGCCTCGCGGATGCGGGCCCGTTCGTCCTGGTGCTGTTCGTTCATGTCAGGGCCTCGGTTGGTTGGGCGGTGGCGTCGTGGTTGTCGGCAACCTCACGCAGGCGGTCCGCGTTGCGCTTCAGTCGCCGGCCGACAGGTTCGGGAGCGGTGGCGGCCAGGGCGTCGAGCTCGTCGGCGCGTCCGCGAAGGCCTGCGGCGTGGGTGTCGGTGCGGACCGCGTTGCCGCAGCCGAGCCGACAAGCAAACTGGTTCGGCGCGACGGTGTGTGGGTCCGGATCGCACAGTGCGGTGTCCTGCCTGAACACGCAGATCAGGTGGGCGTCCGGGTTGTCGAACAGCACCAGGCCGTCCCGGGCCAGGAAGGCGGCGGCCTTCTTCGCGAACTTGTCGGTGACGGTCCTGCCCTCGAACCAGGGCGTGGTCGCGGCGGCGGTCAGGGCCCGACGGGCCGCAGGGCCGGAGATCTTCTCGCCGGCCGCCATGCGGTCGTTCAGCCGGACCGCGGTGTCAGCAGCCGCTCGGGCGGTCTCGATGTCGAGCTCGGCGTGGATGCCGCCGCGACTGCGGGTGCCGTAGCCGGTGGAGGTGCGGGCGTCGAGGAAGGTGCGCATGTGCCCGTACTGGATGGCCAGGGCGACCAGCCCGCCGGGGCGCCGGGCGACGTGCCAGGCCAGTGACCTGCGAAACCTCGCCAGGCCGATGGCCCCGTGCGGGTCGTCGGGGATGGCCTGTTCGGGCAGGCCTTGGACGTGGGCCTCCTGGTTGGCCCAGGCGACGAAGGCCTCGATACGCCATCTCAGGGCGAAGTTCTTCAGGGCTCCCGGGTTGTTGCGCTGGCGGGGGATGTCGTGGTGGGCGGCGCTCAGGAGGAGCTCGCCGTCGGGGACCATGCGTTCCAGAACGCGGATGGCACGGACAACCGGGGTGATGGCGACCCAGGGGACGGCGCGTTCCTCGCCAGCGGAGACGTGGTTGCCGTCCTCGTCGGTGACGTTCTTGTAGTGGTGGCTGCGGATCAGGTGCCGCCTCGGGCTGCCGTCTTCGCCGGACTCGGGGTCGGGACAGCAGCCGGACCGCAGCCCTTGCACCTCCTGCGGGCGCATACCGGTCAGGTAGAGGCAGGTGATGGCGGCGGCGGTACCGAGGTGCCGCATGAGCTCGGCGGCCTCGGTGAAGTCCAGGTGCTGGCGCCAGGGCCTACCGTCGATCCGCCCGGTCACCGGGATCCGCAGCGGGGCGGGCCCCGGCCGTGCGGCCACCAGCTTGTCGATGCCCCTCGGTCTGGCGAGCAGGTCGAGCTGGCTGGGGGAGGCTCCGGTCGTGGCGGCGATGTAGGTGCGGGCGAGTGAGACCCTGCCGCGGTGCTCAACCGAGGGCAGGGGAGCCCCGCTGTGGACCAGTGGCAGCAGGTAGTTCTCCAGGGTGGCCCGGCCGGCTGGGCTCGGACGGGTGGTCGCGGCGAGTTCGGTCAGCCGTCGGTTCTCGGCCCAGGCGGCCAGGATGTCGTCGGCGAAGTCCTCGACCATCCGGATCGCCCAGGTCAGCAGCGGTCCCAGGACCTGCGGGTCCAGCGGCTCGGTCGAGTTCTCGCCTCGGCCTGCGGTGTCGGGCTCGGCGGGCAGGAAGTCGTCGGCGCCCTCGGTGTCCCAGGGAGGGCGGACGATTCCGACAGGCCTGGCGGAAAGCTGGTCGAAGGCCCACAGGTCCGTGAGCCGGATCAGGGTCTTCTCCGCAGTGCGGCGGCTGCATCCGTCCGACCAGCGCTCGGCCGCGTACGCCTGCCACTCTCGTGCGGGGCAGCCGGCGAGATCGTGGACCTGGTGCTCGTACAGCCAGCGGGCGAGGCGCATCCATTCGACGGCCGTGGTGTGCAGGTCTGCGGGGGAGCGCCGGGTGCGGGCCCTGGCCCCGCGGTGCTGGACCTGGGTGGGACGCAGCTGGCCGTTGATCATCGTCCAGACCACTTGTTTCAGCTGGGCACGCAGTGGCTGGGGACAGTTCTTCCAGCGGATGGTGTGGAGGATGGCGCCGGGATTGTCGATGAGCGGGGCCAGCGGCCAGTCCATGTCCGCGAACAGGCCGTTGGCGTGCCGGTTCCCGGCGCTGATCCACTGGGGCTGCACCACGGGGCTGTCCGGCGCCGGCATTGCCAGGACGTACGGGTCGTCCTCGGGGACGGAGGCGGTGGTCACGATCAAAGGTCTCCGTTCACGAGGAGGCCGACGACGCGGCGGTCGGTGTCCGTCACCCTGGTCAGGGCGGAGGTCCATGCGGCGTGCCCGACCTTGTCCCGCAGGTCGTCCAGCCGCAGCAGGTGGTCGCGCCACCGCTCGGCCCACAGGTGTTCGGGCAGGGCCGAGCGCAGGCTCTCGACCTGGCAGCGCAGGTGGGCAAGGCGTGGGTGGTGGCCCGGGTGGACGTGGGCGTTGGGGCAGGCCAGGCACAGAAGGAAGTCCGCCGCGCAGCCACCGCCCGGGGCGGGCCAGGGGCTGGCGGCCTCGTCCTGGCAGTCCGCTGTCGCCGTCTCCTGGTGCGCGGCATCCGGTGCCTCGGCGAGCCAGCCGCCGAAGACCGCCGACCTGGCCTGCTTAAGAGCCTCTCGCGCGCCGTCCTCGAAGACGGCCAGGGAGGCGTGCTGCACCTGCTCGTCCGGGAGGACGTAGATGCTCTCGTGCGTGCCCTGGGTGTGCTGAAGCGGACGGCCTTCGCGGATCACCGCGTTCCGGCGGGTTCGCCGGAACGGAGATCCCCCCAGTTTGTGCAGGAACGCCCACCGGGTCGCGTCGTTGTCCGAGATACCGAAGACGAGCGGGCCGACCTGCGGGGGCCGGTCGAGTTCCTGGTGCTCGCGCCAGATCCGGCCGGTGCGGGCGGTCATCAGCAGGTCCGTGCCCGGGGACAGGCGGGCGGCCAGGGCGCGGCCGTGCGCGGTGGCCTCCAGCGCCTGGGTGATCAGCCGGCCCGCAGAATCGGCGCCAGAGTCGGTGACGTTCTCCGTGGAGAACCAGAGCCCGCCACCGCGGCGGCGCTTCTCCACCTGCACCTGGTAGGTCACCGTCCTCGTCTCCCCGGCCGACGGCGCCCTTGTGGGGACCGGAAGACGGTCGAAGCAGGACAGGTTCCACCCGAACCGGTCGGTCAGCAGAACCGCCAGCGCCGTCAGCTCCCCGCGCGTCAGGAACAGCCGCCCCCACGTGCAGTGCGCGTTGGCCCCGCCGAGGAGCCCGCGATGGGGCGCGTGCTTCTGGCCGCCCGCTCCGCTTCCGCGTAGGACCGTCCGCCGGACTTCCGCGCATCGGCCCGGCGTCAGCGCCGCGCCCGTAGCCTTCGGGCGTGCCCAGCACCGAAGAGATCCTGGCGGCCGCTCAGCGCTGCGCCGGTGGCGGTGTGGGACAGCAGCATCCAGCGTGCTGTGCCACACCGCCACCGGCGTCCTGGTGCCCTGGCCGACCTGTTGTCAGCGGGCTGCCCTGGCCACTGCGCGCAGGTGCGCGCGAAGACGGCTACGCAGCCCGCTCAGGCTGATCCGGGCGCCGAGACGGGCGAGGAACTCGTCCGCGCCCCAGACCACCAGGTGGCCCTGACGGGAGAGGTAGAGACCGACCCGGTCGATGCCGTAGGCGTCGTCGTAGTCGAGCAGGAGGTAGCCGGCGAGTTGGTAGATCTCGTCCCGGCCGAGCCGCTGCGGGCGGGTGCTGGCCTTGCAGTCCAGGAGCAGGCCATCGAGGATGAAGTCGGCATCAGCGCCGCCGATGTCCGCGCTGCCCGCGAAGCCCGGGCCGCAGACCCGGTCCTCGGGCGGCAGTGAGCGGAACCCCTTGAACGGCTCTTCGGCGAGTTCCATCTGGCGTCGGAGGTCCTCGACGACGTACGGCGGGACGTCGGCGCACAGCTGGTCGAGGGTCGTTGCCCCGGTGGCGCCAGCCAACGGGTTGTGTCGGCGGAACTGTCCGCTGCGGAAGAGGTCCTCAAAGTGTGCGGCGACGAAGCACAGCCGGCTCAGCCGTTCGTCGTCCATGGCTGGCCGGGTGAGGTAGTCGTCCACCGTGGCCAGCAGCTCCAGCCCGGCCGCGTGCAGGGCCGTGCGGGCATCGTCCGCGGGTGCTCCCGAGAGTGGCTGCCCGAGGCCCGCGCCGTGGACACCGAGTTCCACGGCTTCGCCGAGTGGACGGCCCAGGGACAGCCGCAGTCGGTAGTCGATGGCGTGCCCGAGCGCAGGCCAGTCCGGGTACTGGACGTCGACGGGCTGGACCGGATGCGGCAGGCCAGCGATACGCCGCTGATAGTCGGACACGACGGCGCCGCTTCCCGGTAGGTGCTCGGCCATGAACCGGGACAGTGGAGATGTCGTGTACTGCAGCTGGCCGGTCAGGCTCAGATGGATCATCGGAACACCACCAATGGTGCCGTCCCTCTCCTCGACGGCCATCGCCTTCTCGTAGCCGCTAACCCAGGAAAGCCCTCTCGCGTCGAGCTGGTGGCGGGCCCGGGTGGCCGCTACGTAGACGAGTCGTGCCTCGTCCAACCGCATGGGTAGCTGCCGGCCTTCGTCGGTCGTCGGCGGCGGCGCGAACCCTTCGCCGATGCGTACGGTGTTCCACTCGCGGCCCTTTGCCTTGTGGACGGTGGAGACCGTGACCCTGGCGTCGTTCTCCGAGCTCAGATGTGCCACGGCCTTGAGGATCAGGGGCGGTCCGTAGTCGTCGACCAGCTTGACAGTCGCCTTCAGGTCCTGGCCGGCCTTGTCCTGTTCGACGTACTCCCGCACCTCGCCCCAGGAGTTGAACAGGAACAGTTCGGGGTGGCTGGTGCGGCGTCCCGCCTGGAGTTCGAGGGCGGCGTTCGCGATCCGCTCCAGCGCGCTGCCGCCGCCAGCCAGTGCAACCGGCACTCGGTCCTCCAGGAAGCTCAGAACTTCCTGCATGGCATCCGCGTTGCCCCGGCACAGCACCGCGTCGGGTTCGTTCAGCGGCCCGATCTGCGAATCGACCGCCCCGGAGCCGGTCAGGCGCAGGTCCGACTCCGCGTGCTTGAGCCAGCGATTGGCCTCCTCGGCGACCCGCGGGCCGAAGCGGAACGACTGCGTCAAGTGGAGGTGCTCGGCGGGGAAGCCTGTCATCACGTCCTTCGCCGAACGCCAGCCATAGATCTGCTGGGCCGGATCGCCGACGCAGATACGCTGCGCCGGCTGGTTGAGGAAGATCTCCTCGAGCACCGGGTTGGTGTCCTGGGCCTCGTCCAGCAGGATGAAGTCCGCCGGCAGTACCGGCTCGCCCATGGCCCACATCTTCATGTAGAAGTCGTGCTCAAACCGGAGCCTGCCATCCAAGGACTGGATGTCCTCCCACGCCTTCACCGCGTACGGCAGCAGCGTGCGGGCAGCGAAGTCCTGGCCTGCGGCGCTGAGGCCGTTCAGGGGCTCCATGTGCCTGGCCATGACCTGCAGGTCGGTCGTGTAGCAGAAGCGCCGCACCATGCCCATCACCAAGCGCGCCTGATGCGCAATCGTGATCTTGGTGCCGTCCACCATCAGGTCGCTCGTGATGCCCAGCAACCGTGCGGTTTGTTTCGCCGGAATCCGCGCGGAGGTCTCCAGCCGCGGCCCGTAATTTCTCCCTACGGCCTTGAAGGCGAGCGAGTGCGCGGTCCGGCACTCCACATTCCAGCCGAAACGGCCTCGGGCATCTTCCGCAATGGCCCGGTTGAACGAAATGTACAAGCCACGCTTCTTCGTGGCGGAACCCATCAGCATCAGGGTCGAGGTCTTGCCCATACCAGCACCCGCCACCAGAGCCAAATCCCGGCCAGCGACGAAGACCTCCCTCGCGGCCTGCTGCTCCTCGGTCGGCTTCATGACCATGTGGTCCTCCTTGGTTGCGGCTTCATATACCGCGATCACAGAGGATCACTAGATGGGCACTCGACGTCAAGGAGGCGTTCTGGTGGATACCCATCTCTCCTTGAGTCCTGCCGTAGACCGAGCAGTGCCAGTAGGGCCGCTCTGCCGGGTTTGGATCCCGACAGTCTCGAAGGGCGAACGTCGAGAGGCGCCGTCAACGCCCGTGATGACGAGTCATCCGGTGCGGTGTACCGACACCGTTATCGACCCGGCGATGCCTGCCAGGAGCACGCCGCCGGGCTGGTGGTCGAGATCGCGGTGGTCTGGCGGGGCTTGCAAGGGCCGACGTTGTGGCCAGGGCTGTTATTTGATCGGCTTCGTCGTCAAGGCGACAGGGATCGGGAACACGTTCGGGTGCTTCCGGGGAGCGGCGCTTCGTGTCGCGCTCCGGCCATGGGGCTATTTGCCAGGATCTGGGGCTGGTTGAGCAGATTTTGGCAGGCATGATGCCCCGGTTCGCCTGAAGGTTCACGATGACGACTCCTCCTCCGACCCAGTCGGCCCATGTTCCGCGGCCGATTTCCGGATCCCGCGTTGAGCTCGGAGCAGTAGACCCGGAGGTGTTCGCGCGACTGTTGGAGAACGCATGCGCCAAGCAGGGACTGCCCGCCGAGCTGGCGGCCGAGGCAGCCGTCCGGGCCGCCTAGGGGTGAAAGAGCTGCGGATGCTTCTCCTCCAGGTGCCGCGGTTCCCCCAGGCCCACGCGGCGGTCTCGTCCGCCTGGGCCGTGGTCAGGGCTCGTCCCGAGATCGCGACCTCGGTGCTCCACTCGCACGCCCAAGGAGTGGGTGGGGCGGCGCTCGTGGTCCGGGACGTGCGGTCCGAGAAACCCGGCGTCTTCCAGGCCCAGGCCGCGTGGAGGGCGGAGGACGGCGGTGTTCACGGCGCCGTGGCCGCGCGGACCACGAAGAAAGCCGCGCACCAGTACGCGGCCGTGAGCCTGCCCGGGCACCTGAGCGGCGTCGAACCGGTCGATCAGGGAGAGGTCGGGACGGGTTGGATCCCGGCGGCGAGCCTCGTCCTTGATGGGCGCTGCGGCTCCGATGGGCCAGGCCCCGGGGACGCCTCAGGGGTCAGCTGCCGTTCCTGTGGCAGACACAAACGGGCGCGGGCTGTGCGATGAAGCACCGGGGGCGGACCTGTGCGCGGCCCGGCCGGCCGAAGCCTCACACCTCCAGGCCGCTACGACCGCTGCCGCCTCCGGGTTCTCGTTTTCGTATCCGTCCTGGTGCACGAGCCAGTGGATGACGGACCGGACCGAAACCTGCCTGAAGCAGACGCTGCACTACCCGGTCAAGGAAGCGGGTACCAACAAGGAGGTCGGGGGCTTCGACTTCACCCTCGTGAACTACATCCCGGTCGATATGGCCAGCGCGGACTACACCGGGCACCTCGGCATCAGCATCAGCAACCTCTGGGGCAAGGCCGCCGGAACCACGATCTCCTACAAGACGCAGTGCGGCGGCACCTGCTCGGTCGTGGCCGACTGGAACGGTGAGGCCCCATCACCAATGGCAGGGTCATGGAGAGCACCGACTACTTCCACGACTCCCTGCTCGATGAATCGGGGGTCAACCTCACGGAGTCCGCGGCAAAGCTGTGGATCAACGTGCCCGGGTCGATCAACGGCGCGCAGAGCCTGGAATTCGACTCCGGCGACATCCGCTGCGACCGGGTGATAGGCAACCGGAAGCCCGGCTGTGTGTTCCCGATCTACCCGCCCACCATGACGACCATGAAGACCCTGCCGACCATCGCCGCGAGCATCCGCACCGTGCAGGCGGCCCCCCTGCACCTGGGCAAGCCCGGCAGCGGCCGCCCGCTGCACTACAACCCGGCGCAGGCCAACGTGGACGCCAACCGCGCCGCCGCATGCCCGCCGGCCGGTCCCCGTCCGACTCCCACCCACTCCTGCGACGAGTACCCCTTCGCCACGACCGACGAAGGCGCGGCCCGCAACCCCGCACCCAACAGCGGCTCGGTCTGGGCCCCCAAGAACGAGCAGGACAGCCAGGGCGGCTACATCTCCAGCTTCTACGCGGCCTGGCGCGTCCTTCCCGGCGACGGATACTTCGTGGAGGTGTGATGACCGCACACGACGCCGAAATCCGCGTCGACCACAGCCAGTATTGGATCGGTACCGCCGGAAGCGAACTCGACCCCGGGATGTACGAGGGGTTCAACGGGGTCGTCTCCACGCGAGGCGACAGCTTCGCGATCATCATGACCGGCACCGAGTTCGGCCCGGTCCAGCTCCGGTACGAGCCGCACGGCCAGGAACCGCCCCTCACGCTCGACGACTGGGACGACGTCGTCGAGGTCAGCATGCGCCTCCGCACGGACACGCGTATCCACGGCCCGATCCCCGACGACCGCGTCGCCGCGCTCCCACCGGTCAGCCACCAGGGACCCGGCACCTACCGGATCCGCGTCCACACCCGCGGCCGTGACACTGCCAGGGCCCTCGGCGACATCTTCGGCCCTCCCGCCGAACACCACCTCATCCAGGCCTGGCCCGCCCCCCAGGCCTCTGAGACCTGCCACAAACTCACCGACCAGTACGGCCGCTACTACCGCAACACCTGACCAAACCCTGGCCGGCCGGTGACCCCACACGGCTGCCGACCGGCCAGGCCAGAACGACACCACCGACCAAACAGCCGACAGCGCAACCGGCTGTTCCCAGCACAAGCTGAACTCCGCCCTGCAGCACGGCGCCAGGATCGACCACGACCATCCTGCCGGTGCGCAGCGGCGCCGAAGACCAGGTGCAGCGGGTGAGCGAGTTGCTCGCCGGGCGGCGGGCCTGCGGATGGACCGAGCTGTAGGAGGCGAGCGGAGCCGCAGGACGGCCTGCCGCCCCGGCCGCCCTCCCTCTCGCCCCTCTTCCCGGCCGGTGGCGCCGCGAAGCGGGGCCGCCGGGCCGCCGCGCAGCGGACCACTCGTCACGCCGTCGGCGCGCAGCATCAGGTTGCCGGGATCCCGTCTCCGCTCCTGCTCTGCGCGCCGACTCTCCGACTCCTGCCCTTCTCCTTCGACGCTCCGGTGCCCGGACTTCACCCAGCACCCGCCGAGGTACCCAGGGAGAAGTAGTCGGCGCCCGACGACCTATGGACTGTGCTTTCGCAGATGGGAGGCAACCTACGGGTCCGCTGCGGTGAGTTGAGTGCGCTGATATCCGGCTCTGTTGCCGTCAGCGTCATAAGCTCAGCCCCGCCCGCCAATCAGATAGCGGGTGGGGCTGAGCAGAATCTCTACGCTCTCGACCCTAGGACAAGAACGGCCGAGGGTTACGTCACAGTTCTCGCAATCTGATAGTTACCACCTCCGCTAGCTCCGGCTTGTCAAGCCCGACAGAAATCTCCACCCTGTCGGCGCCGACCGGCAGCTGCAAGTAGGACGTGTCACCAACGATGTCCGCGATCTCAATAATTCCGGTCGGACATGCAATGATTCCAGAAAACGCGACCGAATCCTCTTCCAAAGTCGCATCCCTACCGATTCGAACCCGCACCTGCCCGAAATCTCCATGGAGAACCGTAACAGTCACGCACGTTTCATTGGCCGAGACAGGTCGACTATCCGGATCTGCGTCCGGGATGTCTCCATCGCCGCCCACTGCCTCGATCTTAAGAATTCCCCAGGGCACGTTCGCCATAAATTCGTCCATCTGCACTTAATCCTTTCCGAAGATTGGGCCACGGCGCGAGTCAGAGACTCTCCCCTACTTACTCTTACTATACGGACGCAAGCCTCCCCAGAACCTAGAAGTCTGTGTATGGATTGGTCTTATCGCGCTTCATTTGCGCTGCCCGCACGGAGCTGAGTACGGGACGCCGGGTTGAGTACGGGTACTCATGAAGCGGCCGGATCTCCCGGGACACGATACGAACCATGGAGATCGGCTTTCGGAAGGGCAGTCGGGCACGCAGGGCGGCTCTCACGCTCACGGGCTTCGTGGTGGCGAGTGCGGTGGTATTCGGCGGGGTGAGAGCCACCGGGGCCTGGGAGGGGAACCCGTTCCCGGCGGCCGACCCGGCAGCCACCGCCGAGCACCTGAACGACCGGACGCTCGCCGTCTACGACGCACTCGGCCTGCCCGACGGGCTGCCACTCGATTTGGGGCACAGCCACGGTGTCCAGGCCAACACCTACGACTGCCACCGGCGGGGGCTCGCCCACTTCGTCGACAACCTGGAGGACAACCCGCCCCACGAGCCCCGCACTGCGGCGATCAGCGCCAGCTTCACGCTCACCGGGCTCACGCACGAACAAGCCTCCGAGGCTATGGACCGGGCCCGCCGATTCCTGACCGGGCAGGGCTGGACAGTCGGCTTCCGCGACTTTCACGAGGACATCCAGTTGAAGCTGACGCCCCCGACCACCGGCCCTGGCGGCGTCCCCGACAAGGTCTTCGTCGACTACTACGACCGGAGCGGCTTCTTCACCATCGACGCGAGCGCGGAGTGCGCTCACTACCTCGACGACACGGCTGTGGACTTCGAGGGCAAGCCGGAGCACCTGGCGTACCTCTCGGTCCCGGCCCAGGTCCGCCGGGATTGACCGCGATCCCCGCAGAGGATTTTCCGCGGAAAATTCGGAGCCTGCTGGCGGCCGACCCACGGCCGCTCTCTGCCCCCGCGGAGTCGCCGGTGGGGCAGATCCGACAGGATCCGGCCCGTTGCCCAGCGGCCCTCAGTCCCCCGGCTTCGATTTTCCGCGGAAAATCCGGGGCCGCCGGAGGGCCCCTTCGACGGCGGGTACCCGATGGCAAGACGGCGCACTGCGCACAGTGCTGAGACCGCGCGTGAGATCTGAAACGATCAGGCGGTGATGCGACTAGTGAACCGTGACCGCTCTCTCGAGGTTCTCGAGCGCGACCGCTGGTCGGCCCCATCGGGCGGCGAAACCCGGCTGATGGCAACCGTGCGCGAGCTTCATGCAAGTTTCTGACCATCGTTCTCAGAGGACGTTAAGTCCGTTTCTGGTACCGGCCGCGTCCGGGTTGGTCGAGGAATCCTTGACGGACGAGTCGTCCCACGCGGGAGCGGGTGACGTTGATCGAGGGCTCGTCGGTGGGCAGTGCGAGGAGTTCGTGGAGGTCGCGAACCTGGAAGACGCGCCCGGGGTGCTCGT
>NZ_JBVOOL010000056.1:0-16117 GCF_055664045.1 Kitasatospora sp. NPDC023385
AACCACCACCCGAAAGCGAACCACCGACAGCCGCCGGCTCCGACCACTCGACCCGGAACAACGACTCCTCGAAACCACCCACCACCGACAGCTCACCCGCCGGCACCTCACGACGCACCACCGAACGCACCGAGAACACCGGCACACCCGAACCATCCGCCGCCACCACGGAATCACCCGACACCCGCACCCGCAGCACCGAAGCACCCGACGCGAAGACCGACACCCCCGACCACGACCACCCCGCACCAGACCCCGCCACACCCACAGCCGACTCCATCAGCCCCGGATGAACGACGAACCCCTCCACCGACACACCATCAGCGAGCGCGACCTCGGCGAACACCTCCTCACCAACCGACCACACCCCCTCCCCCACAACCCGCCCACCCACCGGCGGCCACACCGACAGATCGAACCCCGGCCCCTCCGACACCACCGACACCACACCCGACGCATGCACCGTCCAGGCCACGGAGGCCTCGGCCACCTCCGGACGCGAGAAGACAGCCACAGCCCGCCGGCCCTCGGCATCGGCCGCCTCGACGGTCACCCGCAGCACCACACCACCCTGCTCGGGCAGCACCAGCGGCGCGTGGACGGTCAGTTCCTCGACCGTGCCCCCACCCACCTGGTCACCGGCATGCACCGCCAGCTCCACCAACGCCGACGACGGCACCACCGCCACCCCGTGCACCCGGTGCTCACCCAGCCACCCGTGCGACTGGAGGGAGAGGCGGCCGGTGAGGACCACCGTGTCCGACTCCGGCAGCGTGATCGCCGCACCCGCCAGCGGATGCCCGGTCACCTCCAGACCCAGGCTGCTCGCATCCCCCGCCGACGGAGCCACCTCGAGCCAGAACCGCTCACGCTGGAAGGCGTAGGTCGGCAGGTCCACCCGACGACCACCACGGCCGGCGAACACACCCTCCCAGTCCAGCACGGCACCACGGGCGTGCACACCGGTCACGGCCTCGGTGAAGGACACCGCCTCCGAGCGGTCCTTGCGCAGCACCGGGGCGAAGTGACCGTCGGCGGTCTCCTGAGCCAGGGCGGAAAGAGTCCCGTCCGGGCCCAGCTCCAGGAAGTCGGTGACACCCTGGGCGGCCAGGTAGGCGATGCCGTCGGCGAAGCGCACCGCCTCGCGGACGTGGCGCACCCAGTACTCGGGAGACGTCAGCTCGGTCGCCAACTCACCCGTGACGTTGGACACGACGGCGAACGTCGGCTCGGAGTAGGAGAGTTCCGAAGCGACCGTCCGGAACTCGGCCAGCATCGGCTCCATGCGCGGCGAGTGGAACGCGTGGCTCACCCGCAGCCGGCGGCCTCGCCGGCCCTCCGATTTCCAGTGCTCCAACACCTCCAGCACGACGGCCTCGTCACCCGAAACCACCACCGACGAAGGCCCGTTGACCGCCGCGACAGCGATCTCCGCCTCCCGGCCCGCCAGCAGCGGCAACACCTCCGCCTCCGTCGCCTCGATCGCCGCCATCGCACCGCCGACGGGCAGCGCCTGCATCAGCCGGCCCCGCGCCTCCACCAGCTTGGCCGCGTCCTCCAGCGACAACACCCCAGCCACATGCGCGGCGGCGATCTCACCCACCGAGTGCCCCACCAGGAAGTCCGGCTTCAGACCCCACGACTCCACCAGCCGGAACAGCGCCACCTCCACCGCGAACAACGCCGCCTGCGTGTACGCCGTCCGGTCCAGCAGCTCCGACCCCTCGAACACCACATCCTTCAAAGGCAGTTCGAACCTGGCGCACACCTCGTCGAACGCCGCCGCGAACACCGGGAACGTGCCGTACAACTCCCGGCCCATCCCCGCCCGCTGACTCCCCTGCCCCGTGAACAGGAACGCCAGCTTGCCCCGGCCCACCGTCTCGCCGGAAACCTCACCGCTCGCCAGACCGGCCAGGCCCGCCAGCAGCTCCTCCCGGCCCGCACCCGACACCACCGCACGATGGTCGAAACGGGAACGCGACAACGCCAACGAGTACCCGACGTCCGCGAGCGACAACTCCGGCCGCTCCCCGACGAACGCCGCCAAGCGCGCCGCCTGCGCCCGCAGCGCCGCGTCCGACTTACCCGACACCACCCACGGCACCGGAGCGTCGACGATGACCGCGCCCGCCTCCGCCGGCTCCTCCACCGGAGCCTGCTCCAGCACCACGTGCGCGTTGGTACCGCTCATGCCGAACGACGAGACGGCGCAGCGCCGGGGCCGGTCCACCTCGGGCCACTTCCGGGGCTCGGTGAGCAGCCGGACGGCGCCCGACGACCAGTCCACCTCGGGGGTGGGCTCATCCACGTGCAGGGTCTGCGGCAGGAGGCCCTCCTGCATGGCGAAGACCATCTTGATGATGCTCGCGACGCCCGAAGCAGCCTGGCTGTGGCCGAGGTTGGACTTGTGCGAGCCGATCCACAGCGGCTCGCCGCCCTCACGCCCCTGGCCGTACGTGGCCAGCAGCGCCTGGGCCTCGATCGGGTCGCCCAGTCGCGTACCCGTCCCGTGCGCCTCCACCACGTCCACGTCGCCGGTGGTCAGGCCGGCGTTGCTGAGCGCCCGACGGATGACCCGCTGCTGCGCGGGGCCGTTGGGCGCGGTCAGGCCGTTGGAGGCGCCGTCCTGGTTGAGGGCGGTGCCCCGGACGACGGCCAGCACCTTGTGGCCGTTGCGCCGGGCGTCCGACAGCCGCTCCACGAGCAGCATGCCGACGCCCTCGGCCCAGCCGGTGCCGTCGGCCGCCGCCGCGAAGGGCTTGCAGCGGCCGTCGCCGGCCAGGCCGCGCTGGCGGGAGAACTCCAGGAAGGTGTCCGGGGTCGACATCACGGTGACGCCGCCCGCGAGCGCGAGCGTGCACTCGCCGCGCCGCAGCGCCTGCACGGCCTGGTGCAGCGCGACCAGCGAGGAGGAGCACGCCGTGTCGATCGACACGGCCGGGCCCTCCAGGCCCAGGGTGTAGGAGATGCGGCCGGAGGCGACGCTGCCCGAGTTCCCGGTGCTGAGGTAGCCCGCCAGGCTGTCGATGGCCTGGACGGAACCGGTGTAGTAGTCCGAGGTCATCACGCCGGCGAAGACGCCGGTCTGGCTGCCGCGCACCGATGCCGGGTCGATGCCCGCCCGCTCGAACACCTCCCACGAGACCTCCAGCAACAGCCGCTGCTGCGGGTCCATGCCGAGCGCCTCACGCGGCGAGATCCCGAAGAAGGACGGGTCGAACTCCCCCACGTCATAGAGGAATCCGCCCTCCACCGAGACGGACTTGCCGAGCGCGTCCGGGTCCGGGTCGTACAGGCCCTCGACGTCCCAACCGCGGTTCGTCGGGAACCCGGCGATCGCGTCGGTGCCGTCCGCGAGCAGCCGCCACAGCTCCTCGGGCGAGGTGGCCCCGCCCGGGTAGCGGCAGGCCATGCCGATGATCGCGATCGGCTCGGTCGCCGCGCCGACGAGCTGCCGGTTCTGCTGCTTGAGACTCTCGGTCTCCTTGATCGACGCACGCAGCGCCTCGACGAGTTGTGCCTGGGACGTTGTCATCAAGAGCTCCACACATCAGCCATCAGGAGTCGGAGTTTCCGAGCGCCATGCGGATCAGGTCCTCGGTGTCCATCGCGTCGATCCCGTCGATCGCTCCGGTCGCGTCGGCCTCTTCGGCCGCCGTCTCCTTGCCCCCGAGGTTTGCCAGGTCAAGGAGGAGGTCCAGCACGCCGGCCGCCCGGAAGCGGTCCAGCGGGATGGCCGCGAGAGCGGTGCGGATCCGGGTCTCCTCCGGGTCCGCGTCGCCCGCCACGTCGTCCGGCACGAGCTCGGCCCGCAGGTGGGCGGTGAGCGCGGCGGGCGTCGGGTAGTCGAACACCAGCGAGGCCGGCAGCTTCAGCCCGGTGGCCGTGTTCAGGCGGTTGCGCAGCTCGACCGCGGTGAGCGAGTCGAAGCCCAGCTCCTTGAACGCGCGGCCCGGCTCCAGCGCGGCCCCTCCACCGTGGCCGAGGACGGCCGCGACGTGGGTGCCGACCAGGTCGGTCAGCAGCGCGTCCCGCTCCCCGCCCGGCAGGGCGGCGAGCCGCTCCGCGAGGGACACCGGACCGGCCGCGCTCCCGGCCGCGGCGGCCGTGCGCCGGCCGGCGCCGCGGCGCAGCCCGCGCAGCAGCGGGTCGTCCGCGCCGTCCGAGAGGAGCTTCGCGAAGTCCAGGCGCATCGGCGAGAGCACCGGACGGCCCGACTCGTGGGCCGCGTCGAACAGCTCCATGCCCTGGTCCGCCGTCAGCGGCAGCATGCCGCCGCGCTCCATGCGCTGGACATCGGCCTCCGTGAGGTGGCCGGTGATGCCGCTGCGCTGCTCCCAGAAGCCCCACTGGAGGGAGACGCCCGCCAGCCCGCGAGCCCGGCGGTGCTGGGCGAGGGCGTCGAGGAAGGTGTTGCCCGCGACGTAGTTGCCCTGCCCCGCCTCGCCGAACATGGCGGCGGCCGAGGAGAAGAGCACGAAGGCCGCCAGGTCGCTGGACCGCGTCAGCTCGTGCAGGTGGAGCGCCGCGTCGACCTTCGGCCGCAGCACCCGGCCGAGCTGCTCCGGGCTGAGCGAGCCGACCGTGGCGTCGTCGATCACACCGGCGGTGTGGACGACGGCCGTGAGCGGGTGCTCGGCCGGGACCGACTTCAGCAGCGCTTCGACCGCCGAGCGGTCCGCCACGTCGCAGGCGACGACCTCGACCCGGGCGCCGAGCCCGGTGAGCTCGGCCACCAGCTCGGGGGCGCCCTCGGCCTCGAGGCCGCGCCGGCTGGTCAGCACGAGGCTGCGCACCCCGCGCCCGGTGACCAGGTGACGGGCCACCAGGGCGCCGAGGGTGCCGGTGCCGCCGGTGATCAGCGCCGTGCCGTTCCGGTCCAGCTCCGCCGGGACGACGGTGCCCACCCCGACGACCGGCACCCGGGCCAGGCGGCGGGCCGAGACCCGGGTGCCGCGCACCGCGAGCTCGGGCTCGCCGGTGGCGAGGGCCGCCGCCAGCAGCTCGGCGGGCAGTTCGTTGCTGCGTACGTCGAGCAGGACCAGCCGGTCCGGGTTCTCCCGCTGGGCCGAGCGGAGCAGGCCCCACACGGCGGCGTGCGCCAGGTCGGTGACGTCCTCGTCCGGCCCGGTCGCCGTGGCGCCCCGGGTCGCGACGACCAGGCGGGAGTCCGCGAAGCGCTCCTCGGCCAGCCACTCCTGGACGAGTCCGAGGGCCCCGTACAGCGCGGCGTGGGTCTCCCGTGCGAGCTCGGACGTGTCCCTGCGGTTCGACGTGGTCGACCCCAGCGGCACGAACACCAGCTCGGGCACGACCTCCTCGGCCGCGATCTCCGCCAGCTCCGAGTACCAGGTGACCTCGTCGAACGGCAGGTCCCAGGTGTCGCCGCCGACCACCGCCCAGTCGGCACCGGTCCCGGCGCTCCCGTCGGCGGCCGGGGCGAGCGGCAGTGCCACCCACTCCGACTGGAACAGCGACTCGTGGAAGCCGGTGCGGCCGGCGGCCAGGCCCTCGACGGTCACCGGGCCGCGCTCCAGCGAGGCGACGGCCGCCACCGGCGCGCCCGCGCCGTCGGCGATCTGCACCGTCAGGGCCTCCGTTCCCCCGCCGCCGCGGGCGATGCGCACCCGCAGCAGCGAGGCGCCCGTGGCGAACAGCGTCAGGCCGTTCCAGGCGGTGGGCAGGGCGATCCGGCCGTCGGCCGCGGTGAACGCGTCCAACAGGACGGGGTGCAGGGCCGCGTCGAGCAGTGCGGGGTGCAGGCCGAAGCCGTCGACCGCCACGCCCTCGGGGACGGCAACCTCGGCGAACAGCTCGTCGCCGCGGCGCCAGGCGGCGCGCAGGCCCCGGAACACCGGGCCGTGGACGGCACCGAGGCCGGCGAGATCGGCGTACACGCCCTCGGTCTCGATCACCTGGGCGTCCTTCGGCGGCCAGGCCGCCAGGTCGAAGCCGGCCACCGGGACGGCGTCGGTCAGTGCGCCCTCGGCGTGCCGCGTCCACGGTGTGCCCGCCTCGGCGTCGTCCGGCTGCGAGAAGACCGCCACCCGACGGCGCCCGTCCGGACCGGCCGGGTCGACCGTCACCCGCACGGCGACGCCACCGCGCTCGGGCAGCACCAGCGGTGCCTGCACGGTCAGTTCCTCGACGGTGCCGGAGCCGGCCTGGTCACCGGCGTGCACCGCCAGCTCGGCCAGCACCGACCAGGGCAGCAGCGCCGCGCCCAGCACGGTGTGGTCGGCCAGCCAGGCGTGCGACTGGAGGGACAGGCGACCGGTGAGGACCAGCGTGTCCGACTCCGGCAGCGTGATCGTCGCACCCAGCAGCGGGTGCCCCGTCGCAGCCTGGCCGAGACCGGTGGCGCTGCCGAGCGTGGCGACGGCCTCCATCCAGTAGCGCTCGTGCTGGAAGGCGTAGGTCGGCAGGTCGGTGCGCTGGGCGCCGCGGCCGGCGAACACCGCCTCCCAGTCCAGCTCGGAGCCCCGGGCGTGCAGGCCGGTGACGGCCTGGGTGAAGGACAGGGCCTCGGCGCGGTCCTTGCGCAGGACGGGAGCGAAGTGGCCCTCGGCGATCTCCTGCGCCAGGGCGGACAGCGTCCCGTCCGGACCCAGCTCCAGGAACCTGGTGACACCCTGCTCCGCCAGGTAGGCGATGCCGTCGGCGAAGCGCACCGCCTCCCGGACATGGCGCACCCAGTACTCGGGAGACGTCAGCTCGGTCGCCAACTCACCGGTGACGTTGGAGACCACCGCGAGCTTGGGTTCGCTGTAGGTCAACTCGGCCGCCACGGCGCGGAACTCGTCGAGCATCGGCTCCATGCGCGGCGAGTGGAACGCGTGGCTCACCCGCAGCTGACGGCCCTTACGACCCTGCGCCTTCCAGTGCTCCAACACCTCCAGCACGGCGGCCTCGTCACCCGAAACCACCACCGACGAAGGCCCGTTGACCGCCGCGACGGCGATCTCCGACTCCCGGCCCGCCAGCAGCGGCAGCACCTCCGCCTCCGTCGCCTCGATCGCCGCCATCGCGCCACCGGCGGGCAGCGCCTGCATCAGACGGCCCCGCGCCTCCACCAGCTTGGCCGCATCCTCCAGCGACAACACCCCAGCCACATGCGCGGCAGCGATCTCACCCACCGAGTGCCCCACCAGGAAGTCCGGCTTCAGACCCCACGACTCCACCAGACGGAACAGCGCCACCTCCACCGCGAACAACGCCGCCTGCGTGTACGCCGTCCGGTCCAGCAGCTCCGACCCCTCGAACACCACATCCTTCAAAGGCAGTTCGAAGCGATCGCACACCTCGTCGAACGCCGCCGCGAACACCGGGAACGTGCCGTACAACTCCCGGCCCATCCCCGCCCGCTGACTCCCCTGCCCCGTGAACAGGAACGCGAGGCGACCACGCGCCGTCGCAGTCCCACCGGCCGTGTCACCGCTGGCCACGGACGCGAGGCCCGCGAGCAGCTCGTCCCGGCTCGCACCCGTGACGACGGCCCGGTGCTCGAACCGTGCCCGCGCCACCGCCAGCGAGTAGCCGACATCCGCGAGCGGCAGCTCCGGCCGCTCCCCGACGAAAGCGGCCAGGCTCGCGGCCTGGTCGCGCAGCGCGCCCTCGGTCTTGCCCGAGACCACCCACGGCACCGGAGCGTCGACCGTCGCCTCGACGGGCTCGGCCGGCTCCTCCACCGGTGCCTGCTCCAGGATCACGTGCGCGTTGGTGCCACCGATGCCGAAGGAGGAGACGGCGGAGCGCCGGGGCCGGTCCACCGCCGGCCAGTTCCGCGCCTCGGTCAGCAGCTCCACCGCACCCGCCGACCAGTCCACGTGCGGGGTCGGCTCGTCCACGTGCAGGGTCCGCGGAAGGTGGCCCTCCCGCATCGCCATGACCATCTTGATCACACCGGCGACGCCCGAAGCGGCCTGGCTGTGGCCGATGTTCGACTTCACCGAGCCCAGCCACAGCGGCTCGCCGCCCTCACGCCCCTGCCCGTACGTCGCCAGCAGCGCCTGCGCCTCGATCGGGTCACCCAGTCGCGTACCCGTCCCGTGCGCCTCCACCACGTCCACCTCGGTGGCCGACAGCCCGGCACCCGCCAGCGCCTGCCGGATCACCCGCTGCTGCGACGGACCGTTCGGCGCCGTCAGACCGTTCGACGCACCGTCCTGGTTCACCGCCGAACCCCGCACCACCGCAAGCACCCTGTGCCCGTGACGACGCGCGTCCGACAACCGCTCCACCAGCAGCATGCCGACACCCTCCGACCAGCCGGTGCCGTCGGCCGCGCCCGCGAAGGCCTTGATCCGGCCGTCGGGCGCCAGACCGCGCTGCCGCGAGAAGTCCACGAACGTTTCCGGCGTCGCCATGACCGTCACACCGCCGACCAGGGCGAGCGAGCACTCCCGCTGGCGCAGCGACTGCACGGCCAGGTGCAGGGCCACCAGCGAGGACGAGCAGGCCGTGTCCACCGACACCGCCGGACCCTCCAGGCCCAGGGTGTAGGAGATGCGCCCGGAGGCGACACTGCCCGAGTTGCCGGTGCCGAGGTAGCCCTCCAGGCCCTCCGGCGCGGTGTCCCGGCCGGCGTAGTAGTCGGAGCTCATGACACCGGCGAACACGCCGGTCCGGCTGCCGCGCAGCTCGGCCGGGTCGATCCCGGCGTCCTCCAGCGCCTCCCACGACGCCTCCAGCAGCAGGCGCTGCTGCGGGTCGGTGGCCAGCGCCTCGCGCGGCGAGATCCCGAAGAACGCCGGGTCGAAGTCGCCCGCGCCCTCCAGGAAGCCGCCGACCCGGACGTAGGTGCTGCCGGCCCGGTCGGGGTCGGCGTCGAAGAGGGTGTCCAGGTCCCAGCCGCGGTCGGTCGGGAAGTCCGTCAGGCCCTCCCGGCCCGCGAGGAGCAGTTGCCACAGGTTCCCGGGCGAACCGGCGCCGCCCGGGTAGCGGCAGCTCATGCCGACGATCACCACCGGGTCGTCGGCCGCGGCGGGGTCGGCGGTGACGGCCTCGACGGTCTCCGCCCGGTCGCCCTCGTCGCCGAGCACCTCCGCGCGGACGAATTCCACCAGCGCGGCGGGCGTCGGATGGTCGAACACGAGCGTCGCCGGCAGCTTCAGCCCGGTGGCCGCGGTGAGGCGGTTGCGCAGCTCGACGGCGGTCAGCGAGTCGAAGCCCAGCTCCTTGAACGGCCGGCCCGCCTCGACGGTGTGTGCCGTGCCGTGGCCGAGGACGGCGGCGACGTGGGTCCGCACCAGGGTGAGCAGTGCCGCGTCCCGCTCGTCGCGAGTCAGCGCGGCGAGGCTCGTCGCCAGGTTCGTGCCGCCCGCCACGGCCCCGGCGGTACGGACGGTACGGCGCGCGGGGGCGCCGACCAGCCGGTGCAGCAGCGCGGGCACCGGGGCACCCTGGGCACGCAGCCCGGTGATGTCCAGCGGGATCGGGACGAGGGTCGGCTCGGTGCCGCGCACGGCGGCGTCGAACATCGCGAGCCCCAGCTCGGAGGGGAGCGGGATGGTGCCGTTCCGCCGCATGCGTTCGAGGTCGGCCTGCGAGAGGTGGCCGGTGATGCCGCTGCGCTGCTCCCAGAAACCCCAGGCGAGCGACGTGGCGGTCAGGCCCTGCGAACGACGGTGGGCGGCGAGGGCGTCCAGGAAGGTGTTCGCCGCCGCGTAGTTCCCCTGGCCCGCCTCGCCGAAGACGCCGGCGGCGGAGGAGAACAGCGCGAAGACGGACAGGTCCAGGTCGCGGGTCAGCTCGTGCAGGTGGAACGCCGCGTCCACCTTCGGACGCAGCACGGTGTCGAGCCGCTCGGAGGTGAGCGAGCCGACCACGCCGTCGTCCAGCACACCGGCGGTGTGCACCACCCCGGTCAACGGACGCTCGGCCGGCACGGCGGCCAGCAGGGCGGCCAGCGCCTCACGGTCGGCGGCGTCGCACGCCGCGACCTCCACCTCGGCCGCGCCCAACGCGACCAGCTCGTCCACCAGCTCCCGCGCACCCTCGGCAGCCAGACCGCGACGGCTGGTCAGGACCAGATGCCGCACACCGTGCCCGGTGACCAGGTGACGGGCGATCAGTGCGCCGAGCGAGCCGGTGCCCCCGGTGATCAGCACCGTGCCGGACGCGTCGAGGACGGCGGACCCGGCCGCCTCGGCGGTCGCCGGGGCGAAGCGGGCGAGCCGCGGCACGAAGGCCTTGCCGCCGCGCAGGGCCACTTGCTCCTCGCCCGTCGCGACGGCGGCCGACAGCCGGTCGGCGGGCAGGGCGTCGAAGCCTCGGTCGGCGTCGACCAGGACGAAGCGGTCCGGGTTCTCCGCCTGCGCGGAACGCACCAGGCCCCAGACGGGCGCGTGGACGAGGTCCTCGACGCCGCCGGAGACGGCGACCGCGCCACGGGTGACGAACACCAGACGGGAGTCGGCGAAGCGCTCCTCCGCCAGCCAGCCCTGCAACAGGCCCAGTACCTGGTGCGCCGCCGTGCGGACCTCGTCCGCGCCGGCCGTTCCGGTCGCGGCCAGCGGCACGAACACCACGCCCGGCACCGGGCCGGCCTCGGCCAGCTCCGCGAGCCCCGCGTGACCGGTGAAGCCGGTACGGCCGGCGGAACCGATCACCGCCGTCGGCCCGGTGGCAGCCGCCGCGGCGACGGCGGTCTCCTGCCACTCCACCCGGAACAGCGCGTCGTGGAACTCACCGCGCCGTGCCGCCACCAGCTCGTCCGCCGAGGCCTCGCGCCAGCTGATGGCCGCCGCCGAGAACACCGGCGCGCCCGACTCGTCCGACGCTTCCAGCGAGCCGTCCGCGAGCCGCACCCGCAGAGTGGTCGCCCCCGTGGCGAACAGCGAGACACCGGTCCACCCGGCGGCGATCCCGGCCGTCCGCCCGTCCTGCGGAAGCAGGCGGAGAGCGGACTCGAGCAGTGCGGGGTGAAGGCCGAAGCCGTCCGCCGACACGCCCTCGGGCAGGCCGACCTCGGCGAAGAGGTCGGCGCCGATCCGCCAGGCGGCCCGGACTCCCGACTGCTCCGATGCCACCGGCTGGGCACTCTTCGGCGGCCAGACGGACAGGTCGAAGGACTCGGACCCCACCGACGTGGACAGCGCACCGGTCGCGTTGAGCGTCCACGGCTCGTCCGCACCGGCGTCCTCGGCGCGGGAGAACACCCGCACCGCGTGGCCGCCGGCCGCCACGTCCGCCTGGACGGTCACCCGCAGGGCGACACCGCCGCGCTCGGGCAGGACGAGCGGAGCCGGCAGCGTCAGCTCCCGGAGCTCCCCTGCGCCGACCTGGTCACCGGCGTGGATCGCCAGCTCCACCAGCGCCGAGGACGGCACCACGGCCACGCCCAGCAGCGTGTGCTCGGCGAGCCAGGCGTGCGACTGGAGGGACACCCGGCCCGTCAGCAGGACACCGTCCGACTCGGGCAGGGCGATCGTCGCGCCCAGCAGCGGGTGCCCCGTCGTGGCCTGACCCAGTCCTGCGGCGTCGCCGGTGGCGGAGGTCGCCTTGAGCCAGAAGTGCTCGTGCTGGAAGGCGTAGGTCGGCAGGTCGGTGCGGCTCGCGCCGCGACCGGCGAACACCGCCTCCCAGTCCAGCGCGGCACCCCGGGCGTGCAGGCCGGTGACGGCCTGGGTGAACGTCAGAGCCTCCGAGCGGTCCTTGCGCAGGACGGGAGCGAAGTGGCCCTCGGCGATCTCCTGCGCCAGGGCGGACAGCGTCCCGTCCGGACCCAGCTCCAGGAACCTGGTGACACCCTGCTCCGCCAGGTACGCGATGCCGTCGGCGAAGCGCACCGCCTCACGGACGTGCCGCACCCAGTACTCCGGCGTGCCCAGCTCGGTGGCGAGTTCGCCCGTCACGTTCGAGACCACCGCGAACGTCGGCTCGCCGTAGGTCAACTCGGCCGCCACGGCGCGGAACTCGGCCAGCATCGGCTCCATCCGCGGCGAGTGGAACGCGTGGCTCACCCGCAGCCGGCGGCCTCGCCGGCCCTCCGACTTCCAGTGCTCCAACACCTCCAGCACGACGGCCTCGTCACCCGAAACCACCACCGACGACGGCCCGTTGACCGCCGCGACAGCGATCTCCGCCTCCCGGCCCGCCAGCAGCGGCAACACCTCCGCCTCCGTCGCCTCGATCGCCGCCATCGCACCGCCGACGGGCAGCGCCTGCATCAGACGGCCCCGCGCCTCCACCAGCTTGGCCGCGTCCTCCAGCGACAACACCCCAGCCACATGCGCGGCAGCGATCTCACCGACCGAGTGCCCGACCAGGAAGTCCGGCTTCAGACCCCACGACTCCACCAGACGGAACAGCGCCACCTCCACCGCGAACAACGCCGCCTGCGTGTACGCCGTCCGGTCCAGCAGCTCCGACCCCTCGAACACCACGTCCTTCAAAGGCAGTTCGAAGCGATCGCACACCTCGTCGAACGCCGCCGCGAACACCGGGAACGTGCCGTACAACTCCCGGCCCATCCCCGCCCGCTGACTCCCCTGCCCTGTGAACAGGAACGCCAGCTTGCCCCGGCCCACCGTCTCGCCGGAAACCTCACCGCTCGCCAGACCGGCCAGCCCGGCCAGCAGCTCCTCCCGGCCCGCACCCGACACCACCGCACGGTGGTCGAAACGGGAACGCGACAACGCCAACGAGTACCCGACGTCCACCGGCGACAGCTCCGGCCGCTCCCCGACGAACGCCGCCAAGCGCGCCGCCTGCGCCCGCAGCGCCGCCTCCGACTTACCCGACACCACCCACGGCACCGGAGCGTCGACGATGACCGCGCCCGCCTCCGCCGGCTCCTCCGCCGGGGCCTGCTCCAGAATCACATGCGCGTTCGTCCCGCTCAGGCCGAACGAGGACACACCGGCCCGGCGCGGACGCCCGGCCTCCGGCCAGTCGCGGTTCTCGGTCAGCAGCTCGACCGCGCCCGCCGACCAGTCGATCTTCGTGGACGGCCGGTCCACGTGCAGCGTCTGCGGCATGACGCCCTCGCGCAGCGCCATCACCATCTTGATCACACCGGCGACGCCGGCCGCGGCCTGGGTGTGGCCGATGTTGGACTTGATCGAGCCGATCCACAGCGGTCGGCCCGCCTCACGGCCTTGCCCGTACGTGGCCAGCAGCGCCTGCGCCTCGATCGGGTCGCCGAGCGTGGTACCGGTGCCGTGCGCCTCGACCACGTCCACGTCGGCCGTGGACAGGCCCGCGTCGGCCAGCGCCTGCCGGACCATGCGCTGCTGGGACGGGCCGTTCGGCGCCGTGAGGCCGTTGGAGGCACCGTCCTGGTTGACGGCGGAGCCCCGCAGGACGGCGAGGACCCTGTGCCCGTTGCGCCGCGCCTCGGAGAGCCGCTCCAGCACCAGCATGCCGACGCCCTCGCCCCAGATCGTGCCGTCGGCGGCCTCCGCGAAGGCCTTGATCCGGCCGTCCTCGGCGAGGCCGCGCTGACGGGAGAAGTCCGTGAACGAGATCGGGGTCGCCTGCACCTGCACGCCACCCGCGAGGGCGAGCGTGCAGTCGCCGCGCCGCAGCGCCTGCGCGGCCAGGTGCAGGGTCACCAGGGAGGAGGAGCAGGCGGTGTCCAGGCTGACCGCCGGGCCCTGGAGGCCGAGGCTGTAGGAGATGCGGCCGGAGGCCACGCTGTTCACGTTGCCGTTCGAGAGGAACGGTTCGAGGTCGGCCGGCACGGTCGGGAGGATGCAGCCGTACTCGTTGTGGATCACACCGAGGTACACGCCGGTCGCGCTGCCCTTGAGCGAGGCCGGGTCGATGCCCGCCCGCTCCAGCGCCTCCCACGAGACCTCCAGCGCGAGCCGCTGCTGCGGGTCCATGGCGACGGCCTCGCGCGGCGAGATGCCGAAGAAGGCCGGGTCGAAGGCCTCGACGTCCTTGAGGAAGCCGCCCTGGTGGACGTAGGTGGTGCCGGCCCGGTCGGGGTCCGGGTCGTAGAGCCCCTCCAGGTCCCAGCCGCGCCCCTGCGGGAACTCGGCGATCGCGTCGCCGCCGCCCGCCACCAGCTGCCACAGCTCCTCCGGCGAGGTCACCCCGCCCGGAAAGCGGCAGGCCATGCCGACGATCGCGATCGGCTCCCGCCCGGCCTCCTCGACCTCGATCAGGCGATTGCGAGTTCGGCGCAGTTCCGCGGTCACGAACTTGAGGTTTTCCAGCAGCTTCACGTCTTGCGCCATTTCCGCATCACCTATCGAAAGTCAATCCTTGGCGGACGGGCGCGGGTTCGGCCCGTCCGTCCGCTGAGAACAGAACGGCGGCCCGGACGGCGCGTGGCCGTCCGGACTCGCCATGGCACTACGCCCCGCCGAACTCCCGCTGGATGATGTCCAGGATCTCGTCGGCCGTGGCCGACTCGAGATCGTCGTTCCCGTACTCGCCCCCGAGGGCCGTGCTCTGGATCTCGTTCCACCTGGCCAGGACCGCCTGCAGCCGGTCCGTGATCCGCGCGGCCTCCTCGCCCTCGGGTGAGGCACCGGCGATCGCGGACTCCAGCCGGTCCAGCTCCGACAGCACCGAGCCGACGGGCGCGGCGGCGGGCTCGGCGCCGCCGCCGACCTCGGCGAGCAGGTACTGCGCCAGGTCGGACGGGGTGGGGTAGTCGAAGATCAGGGTCGCGGGCAGGCGCAGTCCGGTGAGGGTGTTGAGCCGGTTGCGCAGCTCGACCGCGGTCAGCGAGTCGAAGCCCAGGTCCCTGAAGCTCCGCTCGGGCTCGATCGCGCCCGAGCCCACGTGCCGCAGCACCTCGGCGACGTTCGACACCACCAGGTCGAGCAGGTGCTCCAGCCGCTCGGCCGCCGGGCGGCCGGCCAGCCGGTCCGCCAGCGACACCGGGCCGCCGGCCGTACCCGCACCGGCCCGGGCCGCGCGCCGCCCCGGCGTCCGGACGAGCTTGCGCAGGATCGCGAAGTCCGGTCCGTCGCTGGGCTGGATCCGCTCCGGCTCCAGTCCCATCGGGGAGGCGACGGGCAGGCCGGCCGCCAGCACGACGTCCAGGAGTTCAAGACCCCGCCCGGTCGGCAACGGACTCATCCCCGACCGGCGAATACGCTCGACATCCGCCTCGGACAAACCCCCGGTGATACCACTGCGCTGCTCCCACAGACCCCACTGCAACGAGGTCGCGACCAAACCCTCCGCCCGACGCCGCTCCGCCAACGCGTCGAGGAAAGCATTGGCCGCCGCATAGTTGCCCTGCCCGGCATCACCGAACAAACCCGCCGACGAAGAGAACAACACGAACGCGTCCAAATCCAGATCACGCGTCAACTCATGCAGATTCAGCGCCGCGTCCACCTTCGGACGCAACACCGCCTCCAACCGCTCCGGCGACAACGACACCACCAGACCGTCATCCAACACACCCGCCGTGTGCACCACCGCACTCAACGGACGCCCGACCGGAACAGCGGACAGGACACCGGCCAACGCCTCACGATCAGCCGCATCGCACACCGCGAACTCGACGCTCACCGCACCCAGCGCCAACAGCTCCTGCGTCAACTCCCGCGCGCCCGCCGCCGCACCACCACGACGACTGGTCAACACCACATGCCGCACACCACACTCGGTGACCAAGTGCCGGGCCACCAGACCACCCAACGTCCCCGCACCCGTGACCAACACCGTCCCGGCCGGATCGAACACCACCCGCCGAACCGAAACATCCCGCGCCACCCGCGCCACCCGCGCCAGCCGCGGCACCAGCACCCTGCCCCCACGCACCGCCAACTGCGGCTCACCCGACGACACCAGACCCGCCAGCCGCTCCCACACCGGCACAGCACCGTCCACGTCCAGCAACACGAACCGCTCCGGGTTCTCCGACTGCGCCGAACGCACCAGACCCCAGACAGGAGCATTGACCAGATCAGCGACACCCTCACCATCGACCGCCGCCACCGCACCACGCGTCACGAACACCAACCGCGAACCCGCGAACCGCGAATCCCCCAACCACTCCCGCACCACACCCAGCACACGAACCGAAGCCCCGCGCACCGCATCCGCCGAAACCGCCCCCGCCTCCAACGGGAAGAACACCACACCCGGAACCGACGAACCCAGCCCCGCCAAACCCCCATCCGCCACCACGGCGAACCCCGCA
>NZ_JBVOOL010000057.1:0-14262 GCF_055664045.1 Kitasatospora sp. NPDC023385
GAGATTCCGGTCAGCACGTCGCGAAGCCGGTTGACCATCCGCACCCGGTCGGCGACCAGGTCGGCGCGGTGGGCGACCAGCAGCGCGAGGTCGGAGAGCAACTGGGCGGGCACGTCCACGGCGGCGAAGTCCCGTCGCACACGCGAGGTCTCCGCAATCACGAACGCATCGCGGGCGTCGGTCTTCGCCTCGCCCCGGTAAGCTCCGGCCATCCGGTTCACCGTACGGCCCGGGACGTAGACGGGCTTCTGCCCGTGCGAGGCGAGCAGGGCCAGCAGCAGCGCGGACGCGGTGCCGGACAGGTCGGTCGCCCATTCCACCGCGTCAGCCATGGCCAGCGCCTCGGCGATCGCTTCCAGGATCGCTGCCTCGTCGTTGTCGATCTTCTTTGACCAGACCTGGAACCCCAACTCGTCCACCGCAGCCGCCCAGTGGTGGCCCTTGCCCGCGTCGACCCCCACCCAGATCCGGGCCCGTCGCTCTGTCATCCGATGCTCCCCACGCCGAACCAGCACTCGTCGGCCCGAAGAACACCCCGCCGTCAGCTCCGTAAACAGCGACCAGGACGCAGATCTCAATCAGCGGTCAGGGCGCCCCGAAGAGCCGGACGGCCACTCCTGGAGAGCCACCAACGGCAAGCCCTGTTCAGCCACATCCGGCCCTCCCGGGCCGACCAACACCTTACGGAGGCCCTGTTGCCGCTTTTGTATGCCGTCGCCGGAGTCGGCCGCAACTCCGTTCCCCCAAGGTGTGACTGCTTCGCGCACCGGTACGGCAACGCGGGCGACCACCGCGATCGTGTTCGACGCTACGACAGCGACATGACCGACGCCGAGTGGGCGGCGGTGCGTGACCTGCTGCCGGTGCCGGCATGGATGAGCGGCCAAGGCGGGCGGCCGGAGGGCTACTGCCACCGCCAGATGCACGACGCGATCCGCTACCTCGTCGACAACGGCGTCAAATGGGCCGCACTTCCCGCAGACTTCCCGCCCTACAAGCGGGTCCACGCCTTCTTCACCCGCTGGTGCGACACCGGCCTGCTGACCGAGTTCCACGACCGGATGCGCGCCGCCGTCCGCACCGCGCACGGCCGCGCCCCCGAGCCGACCGCGGCGGTCATCGACTCCCAGTCGGTCAAGGCCGCAGCCAGCGTGCACAGTTCGACGCGCGGCTGGGACGGTGCGAAGAAAATCAACGGCCGCAAGCGACACCTGGTCGTCGACACCCTCGGCCTGCTCCTGATGATTCTGGTCACGCCCGCCGACGCCGGCGACCGGGCCACCGCAGCCGACATGCTCCCCGCACTGAAGGCCAAGTTCCGCCTCCTGCACAGGATCTGGGCCGACAGTGGCTACACCGGCGACCTGGTCACCTGGGCGAAGACCAAGCTCGCCCTGGTCGTGGAGATCGTCAAGCGCACCGACGACCTGTCCGGGTTCCGCGTCGTCCCGCGCCGCTGGGTGGCGGAGAGGACGTTCGGCTGGCTCATGCGATCACGCCGCCTCGCCCGTGACTACGAGACCCGCGCCGACAGCGCCCAGGCCGTGATCCTGTGGTCCATGACCATGGTCATGAGCCGGCGCCTCGCCCGCCACCGCCGGGCCCGCAGTCTCACCCCGCGCTCCCGGATTGCCGCCGCGGCATGAACCGGCTCCCGGACCCGTCGACCTCCAGCCAGCCCCGCTCCACCAGCCGCCTCGCCTTCTGCCGCAGGTTCTCCGTCACCGCCGAGACGGGCTCCCGGCCGACCGCGACCGCCACCTCCCGCATGGTCAGGCCGACACCACCCTGCCCGCCGGACTCCACCGCCTCCACCAGCCGCCGGTAGTCCGGCGCCAGCGCGTCCACCGGACCCAAACCCTCCCGCCACACCGGCACCACCGCCCCCTTCGGCGGCACCCGCGCCCCCGCCTGCCCCGGCCCCGCGTCATCCCCGGCCGGGGCAAGCGCCTCGGCCAACTCCTCCACCGCCACCACCCGCCGCTCCAACACCGCACTCGCCGACCTCAGCTCACCCCCGAGGCGCTCCAACTCGGCCTCCAGAGCCTCCACCCGCGCCCGGGCGGCCTCCCGACGCTCCTCCAACAACCCCGGCGGCGACGGCGGCATCACACACTCCGTTCCGACCTCGACAACTCGACGCCGAAACCCTGCCGCCCCACCCCGCACACCATGCCTGAACAGCGAAAAGTCATACACCGCAAGCGGATTGCGGATGCCTTCTGATCCCTGAGCACTTCCATCGGACGGCCTATCCCGCTGTCGGCGGCGGCTGAACCGGGTTCAGGCGCGGATTTTGTGAAGTCGATAGTGGTCCGCGTGGTGCGGCCACCCCCGTCCGGGTGGTGCGGCTACCCCTCCTGCCGGAACGGGCCAGCGCGCCTGGGCGCGGCGTGCTCCGCCCCGGTGGCGGGCCGTTGTCAGGCGTGGGTGTGGGGGACGGGTTCGCCGGTGAGGGTGTCGGTCAGGGCCCGGGTGCCGAGAGGCTGATGTAGGACGACCGTGAGCTCGGCGATGCCGCCGTCCTCGCATCCGACGTCCGGGCCCGAGGCGTCCCGGCGCCTGAGCAGCAGGGTGACCTGCTCGGCTGTCTCCCGGGCCACCAGGTCGGGCTTGTAGTCGCAGCCGCTCCAGGCGACCTCCATCGAGACGGTGCGGTCGTCCGCCGCCATGGTGGTGTTTTTTGTGACCGGGTCGGCGGGCTCGACGCGGCGCAGGACCGAGGCGTCCCGCCGCGTGTAGGGGAGTGGGTAGTCGGATTCACCGCCCCATAGGACGTAGCATGCCGCCACTCCCGCCCCGATCAGCACCACTGTGGCTATCCAGCTGTCGCGCGCCGCCATTTCCATCCCCCGGCCTTCCCTGTGTCGTCGATCAGGGTAGCTGCCCGGATGAGTGCCTGGCGGGAAGCTCCTATAGATCGTCAAGCGTTCTGCGGGAGCGATTCGGTGGTTTGGATCGTGTGGGGTAGGTGGCGGTAGATCTCGCGGGCGACGAACCGTTTGAGGCAGCGGATGATGTCCTTCTTGACCAGGCCTTCGGCGGTGCGTCGGGCGACGTAGTCCCGGGTGCGCTGGTCGTAGTGAGGTGACCCCTGGAACGTGGACACAGGGGTTCATGCTGCGAGTGAGAGTCTAGCGTGCGTGTGGTGTTGCTGTTCGAACTCGATCGGTGAGAGGTAGGACAGCGTGCTGTGGCGACGGCGGGCGTTGTATTAGGTCAGCCACTGGAAGATCTCCAGTCTTGCCTGGCTCATCGTCAAGAACAGCTTCCTGTGCATCATCTCTCGCTTCAGTCCTTGCCACAGGCTCTCGGCCAGGGCGTTGTCGTAGCTCGAGCCCACCCGACCCATGCTCCTGCGGATCCCGTGCCGGTCGCAGACCTCGGCGAACGCGGCTGAGGTGTATTCACCTTGCGCTCCGCGGTCGGAGTGAAAGACCACCCCGCGCACGTCGCCGCCGCGGGCGCCGACCGCGGACCGGACGGCGTCGATGACCAGGCCGGCGCGCATGTGCTCGGCGAGCGACCAGCCCACGACCCGCCGCGAGTGCATGTCGATCACCGTCGCCAAATACATCCACGAGCCGCCGACCGGCAGGTACGTGATGTCCCCGCATCAGCGCACGTCCGGCGCCGACGGGGCGAACACCCGCCCCACCAGATCCGGAGCCGGCGGCACCCTCCGGTCCGCGACCGTCGTGCGGACCGTGCGCCGCAGATGCCGGCCGGCGATCCCGCGCTCGCGCATCAGCCGGGCAACGCGCTTGTGGCTGACCACACCGTGCCGCTCCCGCAGTTCGCGGGTGATCCGTGGAACGCCGTAGGCACCGTTCGACTCGCTGTGGATCTCCTCGATCCGAGCGCCCAGGTCCTCGTCGGCGGACCTGCGCGCGGCCCGGGTGGCCGCCGCAGCGATCCACCGGTAGAAGCCGGACGCGGAGACGCCCAGCACCCGGCACAGCCGCTGTACTCCGTACAGGTCACGATGGTCGGAGATGAACCGCCAGCGGCCGGTCATCGGCCCATCTCCTTGGCAAAATACTGGGCTGCCTTCCGCAGGATCTCCTTCTCCAGCTCCAGCTCACGGACCTGCCTGCGCAGCCGGCGCAGTTCCTCGCGCTCCGCCGGGCTCAACGGGCCCTCACTGCCCACACCCGAAGTCGCCTCGGCGCGTGACCGCGCGACCCACTGGCGCAGCGATTCCGGGTTGACTCCCAGCTCGCGCGCCACCGACGGGATGCGCCGCCCGCTGGACTCCACCATCGCCACCGCGTCCCGCTTGAACTCCCCCGAGTACCTCGCAGTACCCATGAGGACATCCTCTCCACGGACCCCAAGATCCGCTTCTCAGAAGTGTCCACTCTTCGGGGTAAAGCCCAGACTGCGCAGATCCCGCTACCGAGGCCTGGCGAAGACCGGCCTCCAGCACCAGCTCACCGGCGCCGCCATCAACCTCGCCCGCATCGACGCCCACCTCACCGAAACGCCCCGGGCTCGCACCCGCACCAGCCACTTCGCAGCACTTCGCCCCGCCGAGCTGACACTCGGTGGGGCGAACAAGCAGGGCCCGAATTAACCAACAGCATCCGGTCGCTCGCGGGCCCAGGGCTTCGACGGGGGTGGGGGCGGGTCAGCCCTGTTCCCGGTTGATGACCCGCATGCCCCAGAGGCCGAAGATGACGACCAGGCTCAGGGCGGCCAGGGTGCCGGTGGCGGTGGTCTGGGTGGCGTAGTGGCCCGCGGCGATGTCGCGAAGGGCGTCCGCGACGTGGGTGAGCGGGTTGGCCCGGGCCAGGGTGTGCAGCCAGTCCGGGGCGTTCTGCATGGGCAGCAGGAGCCCGGAGAGCAGCATGAGCGGCACCAGGACCATGCTCAGCAGCGGGGCGAAGCGGTTCTCCTGCTTGAGGATCAGCGCCAGCGCGTAGGAGGAGCAGGCGATTCCGGCACAGAGCACGGCGGAGAGTGCCAGGAGCAGCAGCACCGCCAGGACGGAGGCGCGGAACCCGAAGGCGGTGGAGACAGCGAGCAGCACGGCGCCCTGGATGCCGGTCTGGGCGAGGTCCCCGAGGACACGGCCGGAGAGCAGCGCGGCCCGGCTGACGGGGGCGACGCGCAGCCGCTCCATCACGCCGGAGCGCAGTTCGGGGGTGATGGAGAAGCCCGCGTAGGCGGCGCCGAACAGGGTGAGCTGCATCAGCATGCCGGGGACGAACCACTGCCAGGCGTCGATGTCCCCGGGGAGGGTGTTCTTGAGCAGGGGGCCGAACAGCACGAGGTAGACGAGCGGCCCGGACACGCCGACGAGCAACTGGGCGGGGCTGCGCACCCAGGGGCGGACGGAGCGGACGAAGATGTGCCGGGTCTGCTGGAGGTAGTGCACCGTCATTCTCCCTGGTCTTCGGCGTCGGGGGTGGTGTCGGTGTCCCGCAGGCTGCGGCCGGTGAGGGTGAGGAAGACGTCGTCGAGGGTGGGCCGCTGGGCCTGGACCTCGTGCACGACCAGTCCGACCCGGTCGAGTTCGCGCAGCAGCTCCGGGAGGACGGTGGAGCTGAGCGGCACCCGCACCCGCAGGACCCGTCCGTCGACGACGGCGACGTCGCGGGCGCCGGGCAGGCGGCCGGCGATCTCCGCGGCGGCGGCCGGATCGCTGGTGCCCAGGGTGACGAGGTCGCCGGCGATCTGGCTCTTGAGCCCGTCGGGGGTGCCCTCGGTGATGATGGTGCCGCCGTCGATGACGAGGATGCGCTCGCAGAGCGCGTCGACCTCGTCGAGGTAGTGCGTGGTCAGGAACACCGTGGTCTCGTGCTCGTCGCGCAGTGACCGGATGTGGTCCCACAGGTTGCTGCGGCTCTGAGGGTCGAGCGCGGTGGACGGCTCGTCGAGGAAGACGAGTTGGGGCTGATGCAGGACGCCCATGACGATGTCGAGGCGCCGGCGCTGACCACCGGAGAGGGTGGAGACGATCCGCCGCTCCATGCCGGACAGGTCATACCGGTCGAGGAGTTCGGCGACCCGGGTCTTCGCGGCGGTGGTGCTCATGCCGTACAGCCGGGCCTGGGTGATCAGTTCCTCGCCGACGCGCTGGTCGCTGCCGGCTCCGTTGCCCTGGCCGACGTAGCCGATGCGCCGGCGCACGCCGGCCGGGTCGGAGAGCAGGTCGCACCCGGCGATCACGGCTTCGCCGGAGGTGGGGCGCAGCAGGGTGGCGAGCATCCGCAGCGTGGTGGTCTTGCCGGCGCCGTTCGGGCCCAGGAAGCCGACCAGTTCGCCGTCGGCGACGTCGATACTCACGCCACGAACGGCCGCGACTTCCTGTTTCCCGGAACGGAACGTTTTGGCAAGGTCTCGTACCTTGATCATCTGCGATGCCTCATCCGGTCGTGCGCAACTGCCTTCGGGCATGGGAACATCACGCCGTGCGCATCGATAGAAACGGCAGCGGTCCTCGCCCGTGCGATGCGCTGCTGGGGGTGTGATGACACGCACCACATCACGGTGCGTGCACTGGGAACGTAACGGCCGTCTTTCCGGCCGGACAACCCCTAGTCGCCCCAGCGCGGGAAGGGGACGTCGACCGCCTCCCTCGCCACGGCGCCGCCACCGGCCGCCGGCAACCGCTCCGACGAGGCCCGATGGCGACCGGCCGGGGACCGGGACGCTGCCGACGGCCGATCTCCACCCGGGTTTAGACCCTGGGGTAGAGGTCGCCGGTGCCGACAAGCCGTAGTGTCAGCGGCACTGAACGTGAACTCCACCCGAAGCCGGCCCCACGAGCCCCTGGAGGGACGAATACCGTGATCTTGGACACCCGCGGTGATGTGGACCTCATCAACATCCGACACCCGATGTCGCCCAGCACGTTCCGCATGGCCTTCTTCCCCCATCTCCTCGATTCCCCGCTGCAGTTGCTCGACCTCGCGGAGCTGCTGCTGCCGACGGTGGAGGTGCTGGCGTTCCAGCACCCCGGCGCGCACGACATCGACGGGCCACCGCGGATCGGCGGAGTGGCCGACCTCGCCGACCGGGCGTTCACGACGCTGACCGCGTGGACGGACCGGCCACTGGCCCTGTTCGGCTACCGGGTCGGGGCCGAGGTGGCCTTCGAGGTGGCGAAGCGGCTGGAACGGGAGGCCGGCGTCGTTCCGGCCACCCTGTTCATGGCGGACCGGAGGGGCTTTGCCGGGAACGGTCCCGAACTGCGCTGCCCGGTGGTCGCCCTGACCCGGGAGCAGTCTCCCCGGGTGGCGGCCGAGTCGGTCCGTTCCTGGGAGTCCTGCACCACCGGCCCGTTCTCGCTGGAGGTCTTCCCTCGGACGGACGGCACGCCGGACGGCTACTGCCGGCAGGTCGCCAACCTGGTGCACGACCAGCTCATCTCGGGTGAGAACAAGGGGCTCTAGGGGCGGCTAAGGGTTTCCTGGGCGGGACGCGGCTCCCTACCGTCTTCGGTGGGGACCGTGTTGACGTGCCGGTGGTGAACCGGAGGTCCTCTCAACCGTCCCGGACGACGACGGCACGTATGCCTCGGGCGGCTTCCTGCCCGGTTCGCGGCCACACGCGTCGGTCGCCGCCGGGCCCGAGGAAGGAAGCGCCCGACCAGTGACCTCGAAGATCTACGGCCCCGACACGGTGCTGACTCTCCCCGCGTTCGAACAGGAGGCCTTGCGCATCGCCGAGGCCCTCCGCGAGCGCGGTGTCGGCCCAGGCCAGCGTGTGGTGCTCAAGGCGGGGAACTCGGTGGCCTGGCTGGGCACACTGCTGGGCCTCATGCACGCCGGGGCCTCCATCGTGCTCGTCGACCAGCAGGAGACGGCGGAGGAGACCGGCCGGATCATCCGGCGGACCGGGGCCAAGGTGGTCCTGGTCGACGAGGACTCCCCGATCGACCCCTCCCACGACCCGGTGCACCTCTACGAACTCCTGGTCGCCGCGGCCGGCCGGGAGACCGTCGAGCGCGAACTCGACGTCACGGCCTGGGGCGTGATGCCGGACGGCCTGATCATGTGGACGTCCGGCTCCACCGGCCAGCCCAAGGGTGTCGTGAAGGCGGGCGGCAAGTTCCTCAGGAACCTGGAGCGCAACGCCCACCAGGTCGGCCACGTGGCGGACGACGTCCTGCTGCCGCTGCTGCCCTTCTCCCACCAGTACGGGCTGTCCATGGTGCTCATCGCCTGGATCACCCGGAGCTCCCTCGTGGTCGCCCCCTACAAGCGGCTCGACCGCGCGCTGCGGATGGCCGGTGACACCGGTGCGACCGTCATCGACGCCACGCCCGCCAGCTACCGCTCCATCCTCAACCTGATGGGCCGCAAGCCGGCCCTGCGGGCGCACTTCGAGCGGACGCGAATGTTCTGCGTCGGCGCGGCCCCGCTGGACGGCACGCTGGTCGAGCGGTACGTGGCCGAGTTCGGGCTGCCGCTGTTGGACAGCTACGGCAGCACCGAACTCGGCAACATCGCCTTCGCCACCCTGGAGAACCCGGTCGCCACCGGCCGGGCCATGGAGGGCATCGCGCTGCGCGTCGTCGACGAGGACGGCCGCCCGGTGCCCGCCGGCCAGGCCGGTGAGATCGAGGTGGACACCCCGGACGGCATGGAGGGCCACCTGGCCGAGGACGGGTCGCTGCTGCCCGGCCCGACCGGCTGGCAGCGCACCGGTGACCTCGGCCACCTGGACGAGCACGGCAACCTCTTCGTGCTCGGCCGCAAGTTCGCCATCGACCGGATGGGCTACACGCTCTACCCGGAGCTGATCGAGCGCAAGGTGGCGGCCGGGGGCTGCTCGGTCCGGATCGTTCCGCTGCCCGACGAGCGCCGCGGTTCGCAGCTGGTCTTCTTTGTCGAGGACGAGGAGGGGCGGGAGGCGGCGTACTGGAGGGAGGTCGTCCGTGGCATGCTGGCGACCTACGAGCAGCCTGACCGGGTCGTCGTCCTGGACCGGTTCCCGCTCAACCGCAACGGCAAGCCGGACAAGCGGAAGCTGGAGCAGCTGGCACAGGAACAGCGATAGTGGGCACAGCGGCCACCCGAGATCCCGGAGGTTTCCCCAGTGAAAATCGCCTGCCTTCAGGCCGTGTCCGGCACGAGAGGCGCCCGGCAGTCGTACGAGCAGCTGCGGGAGGCGGCGCGCCGCGCGGCCGAGGAGGGGGCCGCGCTTCTGGTCGCCCCCGAGATCTCGATCGGCGGCTACCCCCTGCTCCCCGGCGCCCGGAACGAGGCCGCCGGGCCGGTTGACGGCCCGCAGTGCGCCGAAGTCTCGGCCATCGCACGGGAGTTCGGCATCGGGCTGGTCCACGGCTGGCCGGAGACGGACGGCGACGCACTCTACAACTCGGTCCGCCTGGTGGACTCTCACGGTGACACCCTCGCGGTCTACCGCAAGACGCACCTGTACGGGCGCGCCGAGCGCGCCCTGTTCACGCCGGGCGACACCGCCGTCGTCCAGGCGTCCTTCGGCGGTCTGACCGTCGGTCTGCTGATCTGCTACGACGTGGAGTTCCCGGAGACCGTCCGGGCGCACGCGCTCGCCGGGACGGAGCTGCTGCTGGCGCCCACCGGGCTGATGCGGCCCTGGGAGTTCGTGGCCCGCACCCTGGTGCCGGCCCGCGCCTTCGAGAGCCAGCTCTACGTCGCCTACACCAACTGGGTGGGCGAGCACGGCGGTCTGGACTTCTGCGGCCACACCACGGTGGCCGCGCCGGACGGCACCGCCGTGCACCTGGGCGCCGACGCGGGCCTGCTGTTCGCGGACGTCGACCCGGCGGTGGTGGCCGGGGCGAGGGCCGCGACCACGTACCTGGAGGACCGGCGTCCGGAGCTGTACCCGGCTTGATCCGACACGGGCTGCGGGCCCGGGGGCGGCGCCGCCCGAGCCGGAGGTGCCGCCCCCGGGCGTTTCCGGGTCAGGACGTTCCCGGGCGTCCGGGTGCCCGGGAACCCGGGCGCCCGACCGGTGGGTGACGCGCGAGAGGCCCGGCCGAGGGGATCCCCCCGGCCGGGCCTCTCGCGGCACTCCGCCACTCAGCGGCGCTTGAACTTGTCGATCCGGTCGGTGTACTCGTCCAGGATGCTGCCGCCGGAGCGGTACCGGTCCAGGAGGCTGCCGCCCGGGCCCCGGCCCTGCCCCGGTCCCTGCTGGCCGCCGGTCCGGTCCTGCCCCTGGCCTTGGTCGCCACGGGCCGTGTACTTGTCCAGCAGGCTGGGCTTCTCCGGGGCGAAGGTGCCGCCGCTGCGCAGGCCGCGGTAGCCGATGACGAGCGCCTCGCCGAGGAAGCCGATGCCGATGGAGAGGTTCATCGGGCGGGCGTCCTCGTGCATGCCCATCTTCTTGGCGAGCAGGCCGTAGAGCGCGGAGGCCACGAAGGCGACGACGATGACCAGGAAGGTCTTCGGCGTGTAGCGCTGGTGCAGGATGTCGTTCTTCTCGAAGACCACGACCGTGGAGCCACGCACCAGGCCGAAGCCGAGGCTGATGACGGAGCCGCCGATGACCCAGGCGATGTCCGAGCCGTTGAGTTCCTTGACCTCCGCGACGGACCAGATCCCGAGCGCGGTGAGCACCACCGCGGGGCCGAACAGGTCGCGGACGTTGATGGGTTCGCCGATCAGGCGCTTGATGATCAAGGCGACAGCGCCCACGGCGATGATCGCCACGAGTAGCCAGGTGTTCACTGATTGTGCCCCTTTGTTCCCGGGTCGCCGCTCGGCCTTGCCGACCTTAATTTAGCGCACCCGTGCTATAACAACAACATGCCGAAGGTCGTCGCCCCCGAAACCCGCCGCCAGGACGTGGCGCGAGCCGTACTGCGCCTCGTGAGCAGGGATGGTCTGGAACATGCCTCACTTCGCAACATCGCCGAGGAAGCCGGGTTGGCGATCGGCTCGGTGCGGCACTACTTCGACAACCAGGCCGATGTCATGATCTTCGCGATGGAGGAGCTGCAGCGGCGCGTCGACACCCGCATCCGCGCCCACGCCGACAAGTTGCTGGACCGGGACGCCGGCATCGACCGGCGCGCCGTCACCGAGGCACTGCTGGCGGAACTGCTGCCGCTGGACGAGACCCGGCGCGAAGAGACCGTGCTGTGGCTGACGTTCATGTTCGCCTCCCGCACCAGGCCGGAGTTCAGGCCGGGCGCGGCCCGGATGCAGGACGCCGCCCGCCGACTGGTCTCCCGCGTCCTGGACGAGGCACGGCTGGCCGGCGCGCTGCCCGCGGGGCTCGACACAGCCCTGGAGGCCGGGCGGTTGGCCGCCCTCCTGGACGGCCTCGCCCTCGGGATGGTCCCGCAACCGGGCGGCATCGAACCTTCGATCGCCCTGCGGATCCTGCGCCGGCACCTGCGGGACCTGGCCGTCGGCGGCTCGGGCACGGGCGGTGCGGCGGACGGCGATCAGACCCCCGACGATCCGGCCCATGGTGACCTGCTCCGGGACGGCCCGGCCCTCGGCGGCCCGGCCCTCGGCGGCCCGGCCCCCCTCGGCGGCCGGGATTGAGCCGCGGAGGGGGGCCAGGCCGGGGCGGCCAGACGGAGCTGACCCGGCGTCATCGTGCTCGCCCCGGCGGCTCAGGACCGGTCGAGGCCCTGCCGGAACACGTAGCGGACCGCGTCCGCCCGGTTGCGCGCGTCGATCTTGGCGAAGACGTTGTTGATGTGCGTCTTGACCGTCGCCTCCTCGATGAACAGCGTGCCGGCGATCTCCGGGTTGCTCAGCCCCTCCGCGATCAGCCGCAGCACGTCGACCTCGCGGTTGGTCAGACCGTCCGGGAAGGCCTTCCGGCGGCCGCCGCGGTCCTTCGCCCGGCGGGCTGCGGGGACCGCGGCCGCCGGGGCTGCGGGGGCCGCCGGGGCCTGAGGCGGGACCGGCGGCGAGGCGGCGAGCGCGGCGGCCAGCCGGCGGGTCACCGACGGGTCGAAGGTCGACTGGCCGTGCGCGGAGTTGCGGATCGCCATGGCGATCTGCTCGCGGTTCGCGTCCTTGGTGAGGTAGCCGCGCGCCCCGGCGCCGAGCGCGGCGGCGATCGACTCGTCGTCGGCGTACGTGGACAGCGCCAGCACGGTCACCTCCGGGTGGTTCGCGACGATCCGCGCGGTGGCCTCGGCACCCCCGCCCCTGGGCATCCGCAGGTCCATCAGGACCACCTGCGGGGCGGTCCGCGCCACCATCTCCACTGCCTCCACGCCGTCCGCGGCGCCGCCGACGACCTCGATGTCGTCCATCAGGTCCAGCAGGGACATCAGCCCCTCACGGACGATCTGCTGGTCGTCGACGACCAGTACCCGAACCGGGCCGGCCGGTCGTTGCGTTTCGCTCATGTGCGTTCCCCGAGGTCGTACCGTTGGCGTCGCCGTGGTGTACCGCCCGGCGGTGGACCGGGCGATGTGACGACGCGTCTCCTGTTCTCCTGCCCCGACGGCCAGGACACCGCAAGCTCCACCGGGCCGCCCGCCTCCGCCGTCCCGCCCGTGGAGTGCCCGAGGAGCGGCGGGCGATCACCCGCGCCGACATCCCCGTCCACGGCGGACGGCCCGCTCACCGGGCTGTGGCCCACCGCCCCCCTTCCGGAATGGTACGCATGACACCGAAGCCCGACGGCGGCCACTTCATCGACCGGATCGCACCGGGGTGGTTGGTCGTCCAGTGCCTCGGCACTGTGGTCCTGGTCGTGACCCTGGTCACCGCCCGCGAGGACAGCCCGCACATCTGGGCCGCCTACACCTTCAGTGCCGTCACCTGGGTCCTGTTCATCGCCCTGGACCGCACCCACCCGGGGATCGCCGCCGCCATGCTGGCCGCCAGCGCGCTGCTGCCCGCCCTAGTGGTGGGCAGCGCCGACGACACCACCGCCGTCATCGTGCTCTGCGTGGCGCTCGCCCGGTTCACCGCGCTCACCGGCCCGCCAGGGCAGCTGAGCGCCGGCGTGATCATGATCTGTCTGGCGCTGACCTGGATCAGCTGCGCACTGGCCGGCCGGCCGCTCGGCGTCGTGCTCGGCCACACCCTGCTGGTCCTGCTGCTCGCGCTCATCGGCCTGAACCGCCGGCAGTCCCAGCTGCGCGCCGAACAGGCCGAGCAACTGCTGGAGCAGACCCGGCTGGTGCAGCGGGAACAGGCCCGCGGCGCCGCTCTCGCCGAGCGCACCAGGATCGCCCGCGAGATGCACGACGTGCTGGCCCACTCGCTCGGAGCCCTGTCCGTCCAGCTCAAGGTCGCCACCGCGCAGATCGAGAAGGGGGATGCGGAAGGAGCGCTCGTCAGGGTCCGGCGCGCCAACCGGCTCGCCGACGAGGGCCTCACCGAGGCCCGCAACGCGGTCGCCGCGCTGCGGGACGGCGTACCGCCGATCGAGGAAGCGATCGAGCAGCTCGCCGCCGAGCACCGGCTCAACCACCCCGGCGAGGTACGGCTGCTGATCACTGGACAGGCCCGCAGCATCGGCCCGGCCGCTGCGGTGTCGCTGGCCCAGGCCACCCGCGAGGCGCTGACCAACGCGGCCAAGCACGCGGTGGGGGAGCGGGTGGAGATCTCGCTGGCCTTCGGCCCGGAGACGGTGCGGCTCAGTGTGGAGAACCGGACCCGCAACGGCCGCCGGTCGGACGTCGACCACGTCCCGGGCTACGGGCTGACCGGGATGCGCGAGCGGATCACCCTGGTCGGCGGCACCCTCGTCGCCTCCGCGGAGGACGGCGACAAGCGCTGGGTGGTGGTGGCCGAGGTGCCCGCTTGACGGACGGGCCCCCGGCGCCCCCGCCCGGAGTGCCGGACGGGGGCGCCGGGGGTTCGGCAGACGGGTCAGTCCTTGATCTCGCAGATCACGGAGCCGGCCGCGATCGAGGCGCCGACCTCGACCGAGAAGTCCTTGACGATGCCCGAGCGGTGGGCGTTGATCGGCTGCTCCATCTTCATGGCCTCCAGGACCACGATGAGGTCGCCCTCCTCGACTCGCCGGCCGTCCTCGACGGCGACCTTGACGATGGTGCCCTGCATCGGCGAGGTGAGCGATTCGCCCGACACCGCCGCCGCGGCCCTGCGGTTCGCCTGCCGGCGCGGAGCCTTCCGGGCACCCCCCGCGCCGCCGGTCGCCGCGGCACCGAAGGCCTCCGGCAGCGAGACCTCCAGGCGCTTGCCGCCGACCTCGACGACCATGGTCCGGCGGACCGTGGTCCCGGCCTCCTCGCCGTCGCCGGCCGCGCCCGCGAACGGCGGGATGGTGTTGTGGAACTCGGTCTCGATCCACCGGGTGAAGACCGTGAACGGCGCG
>NZ_JBVOOL010000058.1:0-11899 GCF_055664045.1 Kitasatospora sp. NPDC023385
TGGACCCTCACCCCCACCACCGCATAACGACAGAGGGGCATCCCCACCCGGGGACACCCCTCCACCAACAACAAGATCTTCAGGAGACTTCTAGCAGAGCAGGACGGGTCACGCCCTGGCGCGGTGCACCCGCGGCCCCTGCCGGTCGGGTCTCCCGGAGCCCTCGACCGGCCAGGGGTCGCGTTCGCGTGCCGGGTGCGGCCATACCAGGTCGTCGACGACCGCGCCAGGCAGGTGACCGGATTTGTTGTTAGTCAACTTTCGTCCGTACGCCAAGATATGATCGACGGAAGTGCTCACAGGGGGATGTGAGCAGAGAAGGCGCGGAGACAATGCAAGGTCTCGATGAGCTCAGCCACGACGACAGCAGTCGACCGGATGCTAGCGGAGGGCCGGGAACGGAGAGGGGCCAACGCACACCGCCCGCCCCGCGTTTCGCCCTCATCATCCTGACGTCCGCACTCCTGAGTTACCTCGGCATCACGGCCCTCAACATCGCGGGGACCGATCTGTCCCCCGTCCAGATGGCGGTCTGCCTGCTCTGCCTGGTCGCCATCTTCTGCATCCAGTTGAAGCACTCCCGACCGGGGGCCGAGCAGGCGCCCGCCCGGCAGAAGTGGACGACCCTCGGCATCCAGGCACTGCTCACCTACCTGCCGGTGCCGCTCTTCGACGCCCAGTGGGGCGCCATGGCGGGGTTCCTGGCCGGATCGCTGCTGCGGCTCCTGCCGCCCCGGGTCGGCTGGCCGCTGTACGGCGTGGTCGGACTCAGCATGCTGGTGCCTCCCGCGATCGACGAACGCCCGCTGCTCGACAGCCTCTACCTCTCGCAGTCGACCCTGCTGACCGGCCTCGTCGTCTACGGGCTGTCCCGACTCGCCGCCCTGGTCCGCCAGTTGCACGAGACGCAGAACGAACTGGCGCGCCTGGCCGTGATCCAGGAGCGGCTGCGCATCTCGCGCAACCTGCACGACCTGCTCGGCTACAGCCTGTCCGCCATCACCCTGAAGAGCGAGCTGATCCACCGGCTCGTCCTGGCCCAGCCGCAGCGCGCCAAGACGGAGGTCGAGGACGTCCTGACGCTGTCCCGCCAGTCCCTGGCCGACGTCCGCCGGGTCTCGCGCGGCCTGCGCGAGATGTCCCTGGAGAGCGAACTCTCCTCGGTCGTCGCCCTGCTGGAAGCCACCGACGTGGAGCTGACCACCAGCGTGCGGCTCGGCGAGCTGGGCGCGCAGGTCAACACGGTGCTCGCGGCCGTCCTGCGCGAGGCGATCACCAACCTGCTGCGCCACTCGCGGGCCGGCCGCTGTTCCATCGAAGCCGTCCAGAACGGCGGCCGCGTACGGCTCGTGGTGACCAACGACGGGGTGGACCCGGACTACCGGGACACCTCGCAGCACAGCGGCGCCGGCCTGGAGAACCTCCGGATGCGACTGCACTCCGTCTCCGGCCGGCTGACCATCGCCCACGGGTGCGACGGAACGTTCCAGGTCATCGCGGAGGCCCCGGCCTGTACCGTCCCCGGGCAGCGGGACGCCGCCCGGGACACGGAGCCCTGGGAGTCCGGGGAGCCGTCCGCGCTGCCGCACAGCGGCCCGGCCGCCTGACCGTCAAGCCCCCGCCCGCCCCGGACCCCCCACGTCCGGATCCTCCCGCTCCCACCCCAGGCCCGCGCGGCCACCGAGGAGTATTGCGTCATGGAGATCCGCATCCTGCTGGCCGAGGACATGCACATGGTGCGCGGCGCGCTCGTCGCGCTGTTGGACCTTGAGGACGACCTCTCCGTCGTCTGCGAGGTCGCCCGCGGCGACGAGATCGTGCACGCGGCCCTGGAGCACCGGCCCGACGTGGCCGTCGTCGACATCGACCTGCCCGGCCTCGACGGGCTCACCGCGGCCGCCCGGCTGCGGGAGCGGCTGCCCGAGTGCCGCACCCTGATCCTGACCAACCTGGGACGGCCCGGCACCCTGCGCCGAGCCCTGATGGCCCAGGTCTCCGGCTACCTGCTCAAGGACGCGCCGCCCGGCGAACTGGCCACCGCGATACGCCGGGTGGCCGCCGGACAGCGGGTGATCGACCCGCAGCTCGCGCTGGACACCTGGAACAGCGAGGAGACCCCGCTGACAGAACGCGAGACCGAGGTTCTCCGGCTCGCCTCCGAGGGCCACGACCCGGTCGAGATCGCCAAACTGCTGCGGCTGTCCTCGGGCACCGTGCGCAACTACCTGACGACGATCGTCTCCAAGCTCAACGCGCGCAACCGGGTCGACGCGATCCGCGCCGCCCGCGAGGCGGGCTGGCTGCTCTAGGATCCGGTCGTCAAACCCGCGCCTGCGGGCGGCCCGGGTCGGCCGGAACGGCCATCCCGGCCGCCCGCAGGTACCCGATGACACCGCGGGTGACGCGGGGCGGCAGCGGGAGCGCGGCCACCGCGTCCTCCAGCAGGCACGGGCGGATCAGCATGCCGATGACCCAGAACACCTCGGGGCGGTGCACCACCACCCGGTACGGGCTGGTCGGCGTCTCCAGCACCACGCCTTCGGTCCGGACCACCAGCGACGCGCCGAGCACCAGCCGCAGCCGCCGCACCGGGAGTCCGACCAGGGTGAAGGCCGCCTTGGGGCTCAACGGGTACACCGACAGCAGCGGGCCCCCCAGGTCGTCCATCGCGAGGGTGCGCACCACCAGGTGCGCGACCTGCCGCAGGGCCGGCCGCAGGATCCGGTCCACCGGCACGCCACCGCCCGCGCCGGGCGGGTGTTCCACGTTGGTCAGGCGCACCGGCCCCAGCTGCATCCGACGCAGGGCCTCGCGCAGCAGGCCGTAGCCGTCCCCCCTGAGCCGTTGGACACCCCACCGACCGCTGACGACGGTCTCGGTGTCACCGTCGCCTGGGACGACGACGACGTCCTCGTCCAGCGACCAGAGGTGCACCACCTGATGCTCACTCGTGTCGCTCAAGGAGGCCTTCCCGGCCGAAACTGATGTCGCCAAAAGTATGGCGCGGCCGGTCCACCGCAGACACCTCCGGGGTCACGGCGTCCGCATGAAGATTTCACACCGGGTACGTCCGAAGCGGCAGTTCAGGGGCCGGCGGCCGGCCGCGGCGGCCGTGGGGGAGCCGACGCGGCGGGCGGCCGGCCGCGACGGCCGCGGGGGGACCGACGCGGCGGGCGGCCGGCCGCTGTGCCCGAGGCCTTCGCCGCCGTCGGGGGGCGGCGGCGAAGGCCTCGGCGATCAGGGGCCCCGGCGGTCAGGGCGCGACGGGGAGCGCCGGCTCCGGCACCGGCATCGGCATCGGCTGCGGCACGACGCTGGTGATCCGTCGGGTGGTCTTGCGTTGGCCGGGCGCGGCCGGGACGGCCTTGTGCAGCACCGAGGTGTTGTCCCAGACCAGGACGTCCCCGATCGCCCAGCGGTGCCGGTACACGTTCGCCGGCCGGGTCACCGTGCCGTAGAGCTGCCCGAGCAACTGCCGACCGTCGGCCGCCGACCGGCCCGGGACGTCCCGCAGCCAGTGCTCGTTGAGGACGAGGACCTCCCGCCCCGTGGCATGGTGGGTCGCCACCAGGGGCCGGACGAAGTCGGTCAGTTCGGCGAGCTTGCGCTGCCGCTCCTCCTCGGACAGCACGACGGTGCGCATGGCCGTCGCCCGCCGCATGTCCTGCTCGGCGATCTGCCGGCAGGGAAAGCCGCCGTTCAGGCCGGCGGCCTCCGCCCGGAGCTCCTCGGGCAGGGCCGCGTACCCGGCGCGCAGATCGGCGAAGAGCGTCTCGCCCTCCGCCTGCGGGGCCTCGTCGCAGGTCAGCAGGGTGACGACGGAGCGAGTCGGCGCGAAGGACCCGTCCGCGTGCCAGTACTGCCCGCCCGCGTTGGCACCCAGCCCGCGGACGTTCGTCTGGAGGCGGACCTCCGGGCAGCCGGGCGCCCGGTGCTCGGCGGGGAAGACCGTCTCGGGCTCGCCGAACCAGCGCGCCAGCCCGGTGAACTCCGCGGCGTCGCGCGGGACCCCGGTCAGGTGCAGCACGCCGTACTCCCAAAGCAGGGAGCGCAGCATCCGCGGGCTGTGGGAGCCGGGCTCGAAGCCGTCGATCCGCAGCCCGAGGCCGAAGTCCGTCAGTTCCGCCGTCCTCATGACCGCTCCAGCGGGGGCACCCGGATCAGGGTCGTGTGGTAGCCGCGCGGGTACGGCTCGTCGACCGGCTCGCCGTCGACCTCCACCCAGGCGTGCGCCAGGAAGGGGACCACCCGCACGCCCGAGCACCAGGTGGGCCAGTGGCCGCGCAGCCGGCAGAGCAGGGCGGTGGCCAGCGAGCGCTGGACGCAGCCCTCGCCGGCGCAGCTGACGCTCACCGCGACGACCGCGGCGCGGGCGCCGCTCGCCTCCCGGACGGTGGACGGCCGGGCACCCCGGCGCAGGAACTCCAGGACGGTGCGGATCCGGGCCGGCGGCTGGTGCATCAGGACCCTGGCCACCACCGTCGCCAGCCACGGCAGCACGCGCCGGTGCGCGGCCAGCCGGGGGCGGTCGGTGATGGCGACGGGCGAACTCATGGCGTCACCAGCCCGGCCGCGCGCAGCTTGGCGAGGAGGGCGGCGGCGTCCTGTTCGGCCTGCTCGGGCGCCACCCGGGCACCGGCGGCCGCGTCGACGGCCGCCTCCCGGGCGTCGTGCCCGGCGAGCAGGCCCTGGAGGACGCGCGCGCCCGAACCGTTGAGCCGCCAGTAGCGGCTCGACCGCTCGTCGAGCAGCACCGCGCCGTCGTCGGTCTCGGCGATCGACACACCGTCAGCGAGGTTGAGGGACACGGTCGTCCTTCCCGTGGTTCGACTCGGTCGGTTCGGTTGTGGAGGCGTCGGCTGGCGCCAGGTCCCACCGGGCCCGGGCGCGCAGCCAGTTCTCGACGGCCATTGTGGAGTCGAGGGCGCCCCAGGGCAGGCCGGGCGGGTAGGCGGACAGCGCCATGTGGCGCAGCGTCGCGGCGTCGACCAGGCCGAGCCCGGCCAGCAGCGGCTGCTCGAACAGTTCGGCGAGCTGGCCGCGGTGGCGCTGCTGGCCGCGGAAGAAGTCGTCGGAGAACTCGCCCTTGGTCGCCCGGTTCAGCGACCCCTCGGGCATCGTGCCCCGCATCGCCTCGACCATGAGCGGCTTGTACGTCCACGGGGAGCTGCGCTCCTCGGGGCGGACCGCCAGGCAGGCCTCCATCACCCGGTCGTCCAGGTAGGGGGCCTGGAGGACGGCGCCCTCCGCGCCGGTGACGGTCTCCGCGAGCCGCACCGCCGCGCCGAGTTGGCGGGCCAGGTCGATGGTGGTGTGCGCGGACCGGGTCGGGGCGTAGGGCCGTGCCCCGTCGGCGCGCCGGCGCATCTCGTCGATCAGGCCGGACGCGGCGTCGGCGGTGACCCACGGCGGCAGGCGCAGCGGGTACTCCCAGCCGAACAGCGGCGCGTTGGCCGGCGGGAAGGGCTTGGTCAGGTCCTCGGCCTCGGCGGCCAGCCAGACGCCGTACGGGCGCCGGTCGGCGAGGGCCCGGACGGTGGCGGACGCGGACCAGCGGCGCATGGCGCGCATGCCGGCGAGGTGTTCGCGGGCCAGTCCGGGGCGGCGGCGGGTCAGGTCGTGCAGGTAGCTGGGCTTGACGGCGAGCACTTCGTCGCCGCCGTGTCCGGTGAGGTGCACGCGGGCGCCGACGGCGGCCAGCCGGCGGGCGGTCTCCTTGAGCCTGGCGACCGGGCGGATCCAGCGGGTGGGCTCGTCCAGGCCGGTGATCGGGCTGGCCACGTCCTCGAACATGTCGGGGAGTTCGCCGGGCCGGAAGACGGTGTGCGTGATGTGGTCGCCGTCGAGCGGGTCCTGCGCCTTGGCGGCCCAGATGTGGTCGTCGTGGGTGGGGTCCGCCACCCCGATGCGCACGGTGACGAGGCCGCCGGCAGCGCGGCCGGTGGCTTCGGCGGCCAGGAAGCTGAGGGGGGTGGAGTCGAGGCCGCCCGACAGGTCGGAGCCGACCACGGCGCCGTCCCGGACCCGTACCGCGACCGCCTCGGCGAGGGCCTGGCGGAGGGCGGGCGCGCCCTGGGCGCGGTCCAGTTCCTGCGGCGGGGGCTGCCACCAGGGCCGGATCGTCGACCGGCCGTCCGCGGCGACCAGCAGGCAGCTGTCGGCGGGCACGAGGTCGACACCGGACCAGAGCGGCTCGGTGAGGGACGACGGGGTCATGGCCAGCAGCCGCGCGGTGAGGCGGACCGGGTCCAGCGGGGCGTCGGCCAGGGCGGCGAGCAGGTCGGCGCGGTCGGACGCGAGGGCGCAGCCGTCGACGGTGGCGGTGAAGACCCGGCGCACCCCGGTGGCGGTGCCCTGGACGCGGATCTCGCCGTCGATGCTCGCGACCAGGTGGGCGCTGCCGGCGAGGGAGCGGGCGAGGGCGTCGAGGTCGGCCGGGTGCCGTACGCGCCTGGCCCAGCCCTCCAGTTGATCGGCGGTCAGCGCGTGGGTGCCGGTCACCAGCAGCGTGGTGGTGCCGTACCGGGCGTGGACGGCCGAGGCGACACCGGTGCTCCCGTCCGGGGCCTGTCCGACCACCCAGGGGCGGCCCGAGGCGTGGTTCAGGGTGAATCCGATGTGGCCGCCCAGTCGCCGGGTCACCGGGAGCGCGGACGCGCTGTCGGGCAGAGCGACGAACCAGGGACCAGGGGGATCCGGGTTCTCTTGCATGGTTCCTCCGCGATTCCGGGAGCAGCGGTAGGGCGGAATGCGGGGGGATTCCCCCGCATTCCGCCGCCGTCTGGCATCGTTCAATTCATCCGATCAGCGACCGGCCATTGTGAGGCTTAGTCGAAGTGGATGAAGAAGTCGGCCAGCGGGAAGCCGACGCCACGGGTCAGCTCGTCGTAGTCGCCGAGCTCGGAGAGCTCCGGGGCCTCGTAGACGAGACCGGTCTCGATTTCCTTCTCCATTGCTGACCTCCGGTTTGTGAGGGATGGATTCGCTCGAACGAACCGCTCGAACGAGAACCAACGTAGCCCCGGACCGACAACCCGGAAAAGGAAATCCGAGCGGGTTGGCAGGAAAGGGTCAGCGGCGTTTGCCGCGCATTCCGGCGGCGGCCGGCCGCCGGTCCCGGCGGGCGCGCGGACCCTCCGGGTTTCCGCAGGACCGGCCCTGCGGAGAACACCACCGGACCGGACGGCAATCCTCATACCGCCGCTGAGCAGCGCTTCCTAGGTTGGAGGGGCATCGGGGCGACCGCCCCGGCCGACCGACCCCCGCCGGCCTTGGAGACCACCATGCACCTCACGCTCCTGGCGCTGCCCCAGGAACCCGCGGACGGCATCGCGGGCTGGGCCGCCGACCTCGTCGACACGATGGGCGGCCCCGGGGCCGGCCTGGCGATCGCCCTGGAGAACCTCTTCCCGCCGCTGCCCAGCGAGGTGATCCTGCCGCTGACCGGCTTCGCCGCCGGCCAGGGGGTGATCAGCCTCGTGTCGGCCCTGTTCTGGACCACGCTGGGTTCGGTGGTCGGCGCGGTGGTCCTCTACTGGATCGGCCTGCTCTTCGGCCTTGAGCGGATGCACGCGATCTGGGCGCGGCTGCCGCTGGTGAAGGTCTCGGACCTGGAACGCACCGAACAGTGGTTCGCCAAGCACGGCACCAAGGCGGTCTTATTCGGCAGGATGGTGCCGATCTTCCGCAGTCTGATCTCGGTGCCGGCCGGCGTCGAGCGCATGGCGTTGCCGCAGTTCATCATGCTCACCACCCTGGGCAGCCTGATCTGGAACAGCGTCCTGGTGCTGGCCGGCTACTGGCTGGGCGCCCGGTGGGACACGGTGGAGACCTACGTCGGCGTCCTGTCCAAGGTCGTGCTGGCCGTGGTCGTGGTGGCCCTGGTCGGCTACCTGGCCGCCCGGCTGCGGGGCCGCAACCGGACGCGGCAGCGGCGCAGTTCATGACCGGGACCGTCCTGCCCGAGCGCACCGTCCGGGCCGCCACGGAGCCCTGGCGATCTTGCCCGGGGTGCGCCGCCGCACTAGGCTCGGGCCTCGTGCGAGGAGATTCAGCGGGCGCCGCATCCCACCACCCGACGGAGTTTCCGGACGGTCGGGACGTCGCCGAGGACGAGGCCGTCGCACCGGCCCCCTCCTGGCCGCGCCGCAGTCTGGGCGTGCTGATCGGCTGTCTGACCGCGATGCTCGGCGCGCTGCACTTCCTCGTCGTCGGCACCGCCCTCGGCCCCTTCCTGCTCTGGCCGCGCAGCCGGCCGAGCGCCCTGGAGGTGCTGATGGCCGGGGCGCGCCGACTGACGCTCCTGGAACGGACCCGACGCTCCGTCTTCTTCGGCGACCGCTTCCCCGAGCACTACAAGGCGTCCGACCAGAAGCTCCTGCGCTACCTGGCGGTCCGCTGCTACACCGGGCTGCTCTGCTCCGTCGTCATCGGGCTGCTGGCCTTCGGCGTCATCCTGGCCGGGCTGATGGTCAACGGGGCGACCCGGGGGACGCTCGACTGGGACCAACTCCTCACCCAGGCACTGCTGGGCGGTGTCCTGCTCTTCCTCGACCTGCAGGGCCTGTACTCGCTGGCGGCCCTGGACACCCGGACCGCCCGCGAGTGCTTCGGCCCCTCGGAACAGGAGCTGCTCCGGCGGAGGATCGACCAACTTGCCACCAGCCGGGCCGCGGTGGTCCAGGCCGTGGACGCCGAGCGCCGGCGCATCGAACGCGATCTGCACGACGGCGTCCAGCAGCGGCTGGTGGCGCTGGGCATGCTGCTGGGCCGGGCCCGCCGGGGCCGCAACCCCGAGCAGGCCGGCGCGCTGCTGCTGCAGGCCCACGAGGAGTCCCAGGGCGTGTTGACCGAACTCCGCGAGGTGGCCTGGCGGGTGTACCCCTCGGCGCTCGACAGCCTCGGTCTCGAAGAGGCGCTGGGCGGGGTGGCCGAGCGGTGCAGCATCCCGCTGCGGACGCGGTTCGAGGTCGGCGCGACACTGCCCAAGCCCGTGGAGACGGCCGCCTACTTCGTGGTGTCCGAATCCGTGACCAACGCCGCCAAGCACTCCTCGGCCTCGGCCATCTCGGTACGGCTGACGCTCAGCGGCACCCTGCTCACCGTCCGGGTCGAGGACAACGGGACGGGCCGCGCGGACCCGGCCGGCAGCGGCCTGACCGGGCTGCTCAGCCGGGTGGCCGCGCTGGACGGAGTCCTGCATGTCGACAGCCCCCCGGGGGGACCGACCACCATCACTGCGGAGATCCCATGCGCGTAATCCTCGCCGAGGACTCGACCCTGCTCAGGGAGGGCCTGGTACGGCTGCTCGTCGAGGAGGGCCACGAAGTGCTGGCCTCGTTCGGCGACGCCGTGACGCTCCTGCAGGAGGTCGAGGCGCGGAAGCCGGACGTCGTCGTCCTCGACATCCGGATGCCCCCGACCCACACCGACGAGGGGCTGCGGGCCGCCGTGGAGATCCGCGAGCGCTGGCCGGAGGTGAGCGTGCTGGTGCTCTCGCAGCACATCGAGCGCAACTACGCGGCCAAGCTGCTGGCGTCCAACGCGGAGCGGGTCGGCTACCTGCTCAAGGACCGGGTGGCCCAGGTCGAGGAGTTCCTCGACGCGTTGGAACGGATCCACGCGGGCGGGGCGGCGATCGACCCGGAGGTCGTCCGGCAACTGGTCATCCGCACCACGCACGGCGATCCGCTCGCCCGGCTCACCCCGCGCGAGCGCACCGTGCTGGAGGCGCTGGCCCAGGGGCACACCAACACGGCCATCGCGCAGAAGCTGCACATCTCGCTGAGTTCGGTGGAGAAGAACCTCAACACCGTATTCGACAAGCTGGAGTTGAGCCACACCACGGGCTACAGCCGGCGGATCCTGGCGGTCCTGCGGTACCTGGAGTCCTGAGGCCCGGGCCGCCGCAGCCGGGGCCCGGGAAGCGGCCGACGGGGCACCGGGACGGGAAGCGGACACCGTAAGCGGGCTGTCCCCGTGCCGGGGTGCGGCACGGGGACAGCCCGCGTTCGGCGCCGTGGGGACCGCCGCTACGCGAAGGCGTAGGGGTTGAGCGCGTCCTCGGGCAGGTGCTCGATCTGGACGTGGTCGCCCAGCCCGGCCTCGGCGGCCAGCTCCAACAGCACGTCGAAGGCCACGTGGTCTTCCAGCGCGAAGCCGGTGGAGTCGAAGACGGTCAGGCCGTCCCGGTGCGCAGCGGCGAGGGCCGGTTCCGCGCACAGCTCCATCAGGTCGGGCCCGAGGTCCCTCTCCGCCAGCTGCTGGCACTCGCCCTCGCGCAGTGCCTGACCGCGGTGATCGGCCGTGACGAAGGCCGAGCGGAGGACGTGCAGGGGCACCTCGAACTTGCCGATCAGGTCCGCCCCGATGGCGTTGACGTGCGCGTGCGGGAGCAGGTGCTCGCCGAGCAGCACCGGGCCGCCGCCGACCGCCACCGAGGTGACGGTGCAGATGATGTCGGCGGTGGCCTCGATCTCGGCGACCGGGGCCACCCGGACGTCCAGTCCGAGGAACTCCACGCGTTCGGCGAAGGACCGCGCGTGGGCCGGGTCGATGTCGTGGACGACGATCCGCTCCAGCGGGAAGACCCGGCTGAGGGCGTGGGCCTGGGTGACGGCCTGCGCGCCGGCCCCGACCAGGCCGAGCACCCGGCTGTCCGGGCGGGCCAGCAGCCGGCTGGCGATCGCCGAGGCGGCGCCGGTGCGGATGGCCGTGGGCAGGATCCCGTCGCAGACCGCCAGCAGACGGCCCGTCACGTCGTCGTACCGGGTCATGGACCCGATGATGGTGGGCAGCCGGTGCTCCTCCGGGTTGGCCGGCGTGTAGCCCACGGTCTTGATGGTGACGGAGTCGCCGGGCCGATGGTGCGGCATCCATTCGATGATGGCGGTATCCCCCGGACCACGCAGGAATCCCTCCCGGGCCGGGGTCACGCCGCCGCGCCCGCCGTCCCTGAACGCCTCGCCCAGACTGGAGATCATCCGGTCCATGAAATGATCGAAGCCCTTTTCCTTGACGATCTTGGCAATATGCTGCCGGGTGAGGACCACAGTTTCCATTTTTTCCCCTCGTCTAATGCCACGGAGTGACATCTTCCTGTCGACGGATTTACCGAGCCGTGCGATCCGAAAGGGCGAACCGGAAACTGAAGCTAGCCGCCGGATTCAGTCCGGTCAAGATTTCCGCCGGGCGCATTACGGGAAACCGCACCGCCCGCGTTACGGGAACCCGCAGGCCACGGACTGCGGAAAACTGGGGCCACCTCGGCGGTTTACCTCGTGTCCCGGCCCGGCGCCCGGAACTAGCGTTTTCCCCATCGCCACAACGGCAGCCGCCCGAGCGGTTTCCGCAGCAATGGAAGGAAGCAGAACGTGCGAAAGAAGCCGGCAACGGTACGGGTCGCGCGGTGGAGTGCCACACATCCGTGGTCCGCCATCGGACTCTGGGTGGTCTTCGTCGCGGCCTGCCTCTTCCTGGGCGGGGCCGCCGGGAGCAACAAGATCAGCGACCAGGAGTCCGGGGTCGGCGAGTCCGGCCGCTCGGGCCGGATCGTCGCCTCCGGCCACTTCACCGAGAAGCCCGAGGAGAACGTCCTCATCACGGCGGAAGCCGGCGGGGCACTGGACGTCAAGGCGGCCCAGCAGGCGGCCCAGGAGCTGGCCGGCCGGATGACGGCGCTGCCGGAGGTGGAGAGCGTCGGCCAGCCGGTCGCCTCGCCCAACGGCAAGGCCCTGCTGCTCCCGGTGACCATGAAGGGAGACACCGAGAACGCCGACCGGCGCATCCAGCCGCTGCTCGACGCCAGCGCGGCGGTCCAGAACGCCCACCAGGGCCTGCGGATCGACCAGGTCGGCACGGGTTCGACCGCGAAGGGGCTCACCGAGACCCTGGGCAAGGA
>NZ_JBVOOL010000059.1:0-11651 GCF_055664045.1 Kitasatospora sp. NPDC023385
GCCTGCACGCCCGGGGTGCCGCGCTGGACTGGGAGGCGGTGTTCGCCGGTCGCGGCGCGAGCCGCACCGACCTGCCGACCTACGCCTTCCAGCACCAGCACTACTGGCTGGAGGGCGGCGCCTCCGCCGGCGACGCCGCCGGGCTCGGACTGGCCGCGACGGGGCACGCCCTGCTCGGCGCCGCGGTGACGCCCGCCGGCACCGACACCACGGTGTTCACCGGCCGGGTCTCGTTGCGCTCGCACCCGTGGCTGGCGGACCACGCCGTGATGGGCACGGTCCTGGTGCCGGGCACGGGCCTGGTGGAGCTGGCCGTGCACGCCGGTGACCAGGTCGGGTACGGGCAGGTCGAGGAACTGGCCATCCAGGCCCCGCTGGTGCTCCCGGCGACCGGGGCCCTGCAGGTGCAGGTCGTCGTGGGCGCGGCGGAGCCGTCCGGGCACCGTTCGGTCGGTGTCCACTCCCGCCCGGACGGCGCCGCAGAGGAGCCGTGGACGACGCACGCCGTGGGCGCGCTCGGCGCGGCCCCCGTCACCGTCGAGGCCGACCTGCTGTCCTGGCCGCCGGCCGGGGCGGAGGAGATCGGGTTGGACGGGCTGTACGAGGGTCTGAACGAGCAGGGCTACGAGTACGGTCCGGTCTTCCGGGGTCTGCGCGCGGTCTGGGTGCGCGGCGAGGAGGTCTTCGCCGAGGTGGAGCTCGCGGAGGGCACCGCGACCCGCGGGTTCTCCGTCCACCCGGCGCTGCTGGACTCCGCGCTGCACGCCTCGATCGTCGCCGTGAACCACCGGGTCGCCGCCCGGGCCGCCGGTGCGGCGGACGGTGCGGAGGAGGAGCCCGAGGTCCGGCTCCCGTTCTCCTGGGCCGGTGTCACCTTCCACGCGGAGGGCGCCTCCCACCTACGGGTGCGCCTCACCATGGACGAGGAGAAGCGGATCACCCTGGCCGCCGCGGACGCCACGGGCGCGCCGGTGGTCTCCGTCGAGGGCCTGGCGACCCGGCCGGTGTCCGCCCGGCAGCTGTCCTCGGCGGGCGGTGCGGCCCGGCCGCTCTACCACGTGGCGTGGACACCGGCCCCGGCGGTCGCGCCGGCCACGGGCAGCTGGGCGGCGCTGGGCGAGGACGCGTTCGGGCTGCACGGCGCGCTGAAGGACATCGCCGGCGGGGTGTCCGTCCACCCGGGCCTCACCGAGCTGCTCGCGGCCGTCGAGGAGAGCGGCCGGGCGCCGGACACGGTCTGCCTGTCGTGGGCACCGGCGGGCCCCGCGGACACCCTGACGACGCTCGCCGAGGACGCGCGGTCCGCGACCGCGCGCGCCCTGGAGACGGTGCGGGACTGGCTGGCGGCGGACCGGCTGGACGGCGCCCGGCTGCTGATGGTCACCCGGGGCGCGACGGCCGGGCGGGCCGACGCGGCGCCGACCGATCTGGTGCACGCGGCCCTGTGGGGCCTGGTGCGTTCGGCCGAGGCCGAGAACCCCGGGCGGTTCGTCCTGTTGGACCTGGACCCGGACGGCGCCGAGTCCGTCGGGTACGACGTGCTGGCGCTGGCCGCCGCCTCCGTGGAGCCGGAGCTGGCCCTGCGCGACGGCGTGCTGTACGTGCCGAAGCTGGCCCGCGTCGAGCAGCCCGCCGGGTCCGACGCGGCCGACGCGGACGGGAGCGGCGCTCCCCGGTTCGCCCCCGGCGGAACGGTGCTGGTCACCGGCGGAACCGGCTCGCTCGGCGGGCTCGTCGCCCGTCACCTGGTGACCGGGTACGGTGTCCGCCGCCTGCTCCTGACCAGCCGGCGCGGCCCGGCGGCCGAGGGCGTCGCCGAGCTGGTGGCCGAACTGGCCGGGCTCGGCGCCGAGGCGACCGTCGCTGCCTGCGACGCCGCCGACCGCGAGGCGCTGGCGGCGCTGCTGGCGACCGTCCCGGCCGAGCACCCGCTCACCGGCGTCGTCCACACAGCCGGCGTCCTGGACGACGGCGTGATCGGCTCGCTCACTGCGCAGCGGCTGGCGGCGGTCATGCGCCCGAAGGTGGACGCGGCCGTCAACCTGCACGAGCTGACCCGCGACCTGGAGCTCGACGCCTTCGTGCTGTTCTCGTCCGCCGCGGGCGTCTTCGGCGGCCCCGGCCAGGCCAACTACGCTGCGGCGAACGTCTTTCTGGACGCCCTCGCCCGGCACCGCCGCGCCGCCGGGCTCACCGCCCACTCCCTGGCCTGGGGCCTGTGGGAGCAGCGCAGCGAGCTGACCTCCAAGCTCGGCTCCGGCGACGTGCAGCGCATCACCGGTTCGGGCCTGGCGACGATCCCCTCGGCGGAGGGCCTGGAGCTCCTCGACGCCGCGCTCGCGACCGCCGAGGCCGTGATCGTGCCGGTGCGGCTCGACCTGCCGCAGCTGAGGGCCCAGGCCGCGGCCGGCGACCTCACGGCCCTGCTCGACGGGCTCGTCCGCGTCCCGGCCCGGCGCGAGGCGGCGACCGCCGGCGCGTCGGGCGAGTCCCCGGTGGAGCAACTGGCCCGTCGGATCGCCGGGTTGAGCGAGGAGAAGCGGGCCGAGGTCCTGCTGGAGCTGGTGCAGGTCAACGTGGCCAAGGTGCTCGGCTTCACGAGCCACCGTCAGGTCGAGGCCGGGCGCGGCTTCATCGACCTCGGCGTCGACTCGCTGACCGCCCTGGAGCTACGCAACCGGCTCAACGGGGCGACCGGGCTGCGGCTGCCCGCCACCCTGATCTTCGACTACCCGTCGGCGGGTGCGGTCGCCGGCCACCTCGGCACCCGGATCAGCGCCGGCCCCGCCGTCCGGGGAGCCGCCCCGGTGCACGCCGACCTCGGCCGGCTGGAGGCCACGCTGTCGGCCGCGGAGCTGTCGGACGAGGACCGGGACAAGGTGGTCAACCGCCTCCAGGGCCTGCTGGCCGCCCTGGGCCGATCCGTGGTGGTGTCCGGCGGCGGTGCCGGCGCCGCCGCCGTGGTGACGGACCTGGACGCGGTGAGCGACGACGAGATGTTCGCGCTGATCGACCAGGAGCTCGGCCTGGGCTGACCCCCGCCGGGCCGGCAGGGCACGCCCGCCCCAGCCCGCCCCAGCCGTCCGGAAGGCCGCCCCTCGGCCGTCCGGACGGCTGTTCCGCGTCACCGCACCGAACCTCCGTCGAGCCCCTCCACCCCCTGCCCCCGCGCGGTTCCTCCGTACCGGGCCGGTCCCGTACGTCCTGTCCGGCGGGCCCGAACATCCCTGGCCACGCGGTATTTCCCGCCCCTCCGGGGTCGTAGGGGGGCGACTAGGGACGCTAGGGGTGGCCGCCGCGGGGAGCCAGCTCCTAGCGTCGCATGTGAAGTCATGTCGATGTCCCGCCGCGCTCCTCAAGAGGTTGCTTTAGATGCAGAATGAGCAGAAGCTTCGCGACTACCTCAAGCGGGTAATGGCCGATCTGCAGCAGACGAAGCAGCTGTTGAACGAGGCCGACTCGCGGGCGCACGAGCCCATCGCCATCGTGGGAATGAGCTGCCGCTATCCCGGTGGCGCCAATTCCCCCGAGGAACTCTGGGAGATGGTCGCCGAGGGCAGGGACGCGGTGTCCGCCCTTCCGTCCGACCGCGGATGGGACATCGAACGGCTCTACAGCCCGGACCGGGAGAAGCCCGGAACGTTCTACAACCGGGAAAGCGGATTCCTCTACGACGCGGCGCAGTTCGACCCCGCATTCTTCGGGATCTCCCCCCGCGAGGCGCTCGCGATGGACCCGCAGCAGCGCCTTCTCCTGGAAATCTCCTGGGAGGCTTTCGAGCACGCCGGAATCGACCCGCACTCGCTGCGCGGAAGCCGGACCGGCGTATTCGCCGGCGTGATGTACCAGGACTACGCGACCCGGCTCGACCGCCTCCCCGAGGACGTCGAGGGGTACCTCAGCACCGGCAACGCGTACAGCGTCACCTCCGGAAGGATCTCCTACACCCTGGGTCTGGAGGGCCCGGCGGTCTCCGTCGACACGGCCTGCTCCTCCTCGCTCGTCACCCTGCACCTGGCCGTGCAGGCCCTGCGCAACGGCGAGTGCACGATGGCACTGGCCGGTGGCACCACGGTCATGTCCACCCCCGAGGCCTTCATCGACCTCGCCCGTCAGGGCGGCCTCTCGGCCGACGGCCGCTGCAAGGCCTTCTCCGACCGCGCCGACGGCGCCGGCTTCGCCGAGGGCGTCGGCATGCTGCTGCTGGAGCGGCTGTCCGACGCACGCCGCAACGGCCACAAGGTGCTGGCCGTCGTGCGGGGGTCCGCCGTCAACCAGGACGGTGCGAGCAGCGGCCTGACCGCGCCCAACGGCCCCTCGCAGCAGCGCGTCATCCGCCAGGCGCTGGACAACGCGCAGCTCTCCTCCGACCAGATCGACGTGGTCGAGGCGCACGGCACCGGCACCAGCCTGGGCGACCCGATCGAGGCCCAGGCCCTGATCAACACCTACGGTCAGGAACGCCCGGCCGACAACCCGCTGTGGATCGGCTCGTTCAAGTCCAACGTCGGCCACACCCAGGCGGCGGCCGGCGCGGGTGGCATCATCAAGATGGTCATGGCGCTGCGCCACGGCGTCATGCCCAAGACCCTGCACGTGGACCGGCCCTCGACCAAGGTCGACTGGTCGGCGGGCTCGGTGGAGCTGCTGACCGAGGCACGGGCTTGGCCGGCGGTCGGGCGTCCGCGCCGGGCGGCGGTGTCGTCGTTCGGCATCAGTGGCACCAACGCGCACGTGATCCTGGAGCAGGCCCCGGCGGAGGAGCCGGCGGAGGTCGCGGAGGCCGCCGTCATCGCCCCGCTGTCGTGGGTGGTGTCGGGCAAGTCCGAGGGCGCACTGCGCGACCAGGCCGCGAACCTGGCGGCGTTCGTCGAGCAGCGGCCGGAGCTGTCGCCGGTGGACGTCGGCTATTCGCTGGCGGTGGCACGGGCCCGGTTCGACCACCGTGCGGTGGTGTCGGGTGCTGGCCGGGACGAGCTGCTCGCGGGCCTGGCGGCGGTGGCCGAGGGCCGGACCGACCTGGGCGTCGTCGGCGGGTGGGCCGCCTCGGTCGGCGGGCTGGCGTTCCTGTTCACGGGGCAGGGGAGTCAGCGGGCGGGGATGGGCCGGGAGTTGTACGGCACGTTCCCGGTGTTCGCGGCGGCGTTCGACGAGGTGTGCGATCGCTTCGAACTGCCTTTGAAGGATGTGGTGTTCGAGGGGTCGGAGCTGCTGGACCGGACGGCGTACACGCAGGCGGCGTTGTTCGCGGTGGAGGTGGCGCTGTTCCGTCTGGTGGAGTCGTGGGGTCTGAAGCCGGACTTCCTGGTGGGGCACTCGGTGGGTGAGATCGCTGCCGCGCATGTGGCTGGGGTGTTGTCGCTGGAGGACGCGGCCAAGCTGGTGGAGGCGCGTGGCCGGCTGATGCAGGAGCTGCCCGTCGGCGGTGCGATGGCGGCGATCGAGGCGACGGAGGCGGAGGTGCTGCCGCTGCTGGCGGGCCGGGAGGCGGAGATCGCTGTCGCGGCGGTCAACGGGCCTTCGTCGGTGGTGGTTTCGGGTGACGAGGCCGTCGTGCTGGAGGTGTTGGAGCACTGGAAGGCGCAGGGTCGTAAGGGCCGTCAGCTGCGGGTGAGCCACGCGTTCCACTCGCCGCGGATGGAGCCGATGCTGGCCGAGTTCCGGACGGTCGCTTCGGAACTCTCCTACTCCGAGCCGAAGTTCGCCGTGGTCTCCAACGTCACGGGTGAGTTGGCGACCGAGCTGACGTCTCCCGAGTACTGGGTGCGCCATGTCCGTGAGGCGGTGCGCTTCGCCGACGGCATCGCGTATCTGGCCGCCCAGGGTGTCACCGACTTCCTGGAGCTGGGCCCGGACGGCACCCTCTCCGCCCTCGCCCAGGACATCACGGACGGCCACTTCGCCCCCGTCCTGCGCAAGGACCGCGCCGAGGCCCTGACCTTCACCCAGGCCGTCACCGGCCTGCACGCCCGGGGCTCCGAGCTGGACTGGGAGGCGGTGTTCGCCGGCCGCGGCGCGAGCCGCACCGACCTGCCCACCTACGCCTTCCAGCACCAGCGCTACTGGCTGGAGTCGGCCGCGCCCGAGGAGCCGGCCACCGCCGGCGCCGCCGCACCCGAGGAGACGCGCTTCTGGGAGGCCGTCGAGCGGGAGGACACCGCCGCCCTCGCCGCCGCGCTCTCCGTCGACGGCGCCGAGCCGGCCTGGCTGGAGGCCGCGCTGCCCGTGCTGTCGACCTGGCGCCGGCAGAGCCGTCAGCGCGACACCGTCGACTCGTGGCGCTACCGCGTCACCTGGAAGCCGCTCTCCTCCGCCCCCACCGCCGGTGTCTCGGGCACCTGGCTGCTGGTGGTCCCGGCCGGCGAGGCCGCCGGGGACGCCTGGGTGTCCGCCGCCGAGCGTGCTCTGACGGCGCGCGGCGGCGTGGCCGTCCGGGTCGACTGGGACGCGGCCGACACCGACCGCGCCGCGCTCGCCGAGCGGGTCCGCGCGGCGGCCGGTGACACCCCCCTGAACGGCGTACTGTCGCTGCTCGGGTTCGACGTAGCCCCGCACGCCGCCCATTCCTTGGTGCCCGCCGGGCTCGCCGGGACGCTCACCCTCGTCCAGGCGCTCGGCGACGCGGGCGTCGAGGCCCCGCTCTGGCTCGCCACCCGCGGCGGCATCTCCGTCGGCCGCTCCGACCTCGCCGCCGATCCCGCGCAGGCCCAGGTCTGGGGCCTTGGCCGGGTGGCCGGCCTGGAGCACCCGAACCGCTGGGGCGGTCTGGTCGACCTGCCCGGCACCGTCGACGACCGTGCCGTCGGCCGGCTCGCCGACGTGCTGTCCGGCGGGGGCGAGGACGAGCTCGCGATCCGCGCGACCGGCGTGTTCGGCCGCCGTCTCGTCCGCTCCTCGCTCGCCGACCAGGCCGGCGGCTCGTGGACGCCGCGCGGCACGGTCCTGATCACCGGCGGCACCGGCGCCCTCGGTGGCCACGTCGCCCGCTGGGCGGCCGCCAACGGCGCCGAGCACCTGGTGCTCACCAGCCGGCGCGGTGACCGGGCCCCCGGTGCGAGCGAACTGGCCGCGGAGCTGGCCGGGTCCGGCGCCCGGGTCACCTTCGAGGCCTGCGACGCGGGCGACCGCGAGGCACTGGCCGCCGTTCTGGAGCGGATCGACGCGCAGGCCGACGCCCTGCCGCTCACCGCCGTCGTCCACGCCGCCGGCGTCGGCGACACCGGCGCCCTGATGACCACCGACCTGGGCGAGGTCGCCCGGATCGTCGCCGCCAAGGCCGCCGGCGCCACCCACCTGGACGACCTGCTGGGCGACCGGCCGCTGGACGCCTTCGTGCTCTTCTCGTCCAACGCCGCCGTCTGGGGCGGCGCGGACCAGGGCGCCTACGCGGCGGGCAACTCCTTCCTGGACGCCTTCGCCGAGCAGCGCCGTGCCAAGGGCCGTACCGCCACCTCCATCGCCTGGGGCCTGTGGGGCGGCGGCGGCATGGGCACCGACGGCGACGAGGAGGCGATGCTGCGCGTCGGCCTCAAGCGGATGAGCCCCGAACTCGCGGTCTCCGCCCTCGTCCAGGCCGTCGAGCACGAGGAGACCACCGTCTCCATCGCCGACATGGACTGGGAGCGCTTCGCCCCCGCCTACTCCGCCGTTCGGCAGCGCCCGCTGATCGGAGGCCTGCCCGAGGTCCGGCGCGTCCTGGACGCCGTCGAGGCCCCGGCCCCGACCACCCCCACCGGCGGCAACGCCCTCGCCCAGCGGCTCGCCGGCCTGAGCGGGGCCGAGCAGCACGCGATCGTCCTGGAGCTGGTGCGCACCCAGGCCGCCGCCGCCCTCGGCCACGCCGAGGCCTCCGCTATCGAGCCCGGCGCCGCCTTTCGCGAGCTCGGCTTCGACTCGCTCACCGCCGTCGACATCCGCAACCGGCTCAACGGCGCCACCGGGCTCCGGATGCCGACCACGCTGGTCTTCGACTACCCGACCGCCACCGCCGTGGCCGACCACATCCGCACCGAGCTGGTCGGCGCCGACACCACTGCGGCGCTGCCCGCCGTCGCCACCGCACTCACCGCCGACGAGCCCATCGCCATCGTCGCCATGAGCTGCCGCTACCCCGGCGGCGTCGACACGCCCGAGGCACTGTGGCGGCTCGTCCTGGACGGCCGCGACGCGATCACGCCGTTCCCGACCGACCGCGGCTGGCCCATCGACGACCTGTACGACCCGGACCCCGAGGCGAGCGGCACCACCTACGCCTACGAGGGCGGGTTCATCGAGGAGGCGGGCGGCTTCGACGCCGGCTTCTTCGGGATCTCCCCGCGCGAGGCGCTCGCCATGGACCCGCAGCAGCGCCTGCTGCTGGAGGCCGCCTGGGAGGCGCTGGAGCGCGCGGGCATCGACCCGCTGTCCCTGCACGGCACCCAGGGCGGCGTCTTCATCGGCGCCGGCTCGCAGGGCTACGGCATCGACGCCGACGCTCCCGAGGGCACCGAGGGCTACTTCCTCACCGGCACCCAGTCGTCGGTCATCTCCGGCCGCGTCTCGTACACCCTGGGCCTCGAGGGCCCGGCGGTCACCGTCGACACCGCCTGTTCCTCCTCCCTGGTGGCCCTGCACCTCGCCGCGCAGTCGCTGCGCCAGGGCGAGTGCGACATGGCCCTCGCGGGCGGTATCACCGTCATGGCCACCCCCGGCGCCTTCGTCGAGTTCAGCCGCCAGCGCGGCCTCTCCGGCGACGGCCGCTGCAAGGCCTTCGCGGGCGCCGCCGACGGCACCGGCTGGTCCGAGGGTGCCGGCCTGCTCGTGCTGGAGCGGCTGTCGGACGCGCAGGCCAAGGGCCACAAGGTCCTTGCGGTGGTGCGCGGTTCGGCGGTCAACCAGGACGGCGCGTCGAACGGTCTGACCGCGCCGAACGGCCCGTCCCAGCAGCGCGTCATCCGCCAGGCCCTGGCCGGCGCCGGGCTGACCACGGGCGACGTGGACGTGGTGGAGGCGCACGGCACCGGCACCCGGCTGGGCGACCCGATCGAGGCCCAGGCCCTGATCGCCACCTACGGGCAGGGCCGCGAGGGCACCGAGCCGCTCTGGCTCGGCTCGATCAAGTCGAACATCGGCCACACCCAGACGGCGGCCGGTGTCGCCGGTGTGATCAAGATGGTCATGGCGATGGGGGAGGGCGTCCTTCCGCGGACCCTGCACGTGGACGAGCCGACCCCGCACGTCGACTGGTCGGCCGGCGCGGTGGAGCTGCTCACCGAGAACCGGGCGTGGCCCGAGCTCGGCCGTCCGCGCCGGGCGGCGGTGTCCTCCTTCGGCGTCAGCGGCACCAATGTGCACACCATTCTCGAGCAGGCCCCGGTGGAGGAGTCGGCCGAGCCCGTCGAGGTGACGGTCGACGCTCCGGTGCCGTGGGTGGTGTCGGGCAAGTCCGAGGGCGCACTGCGCGACCAGGCCGCGAACCTGGCGGCCTTCGTCGGGGAGCGGCCGGAGCTTGAACCGGTGGACGTCGGCTACTCGCTGGCGCTGTCGCGCTCCCGCTTCGAGCACCGGGCCGTCGTCTCGGGCACGAGCCGGGAGGAGCTGCTGGCCGGGCTGGCCGGTCTGGCGAGCGGTGAGGTTTCCGGCGAGACGGTGGGCCGGGGCAAGCTGGCGTTCCTGTTCACGGGGCAGGGGAGCCAGCGGGCGGGGATGGGCCGTGAACTGTACGGCACCTTCCCGGTGTTCGCGGCGGCCTTCGACGAGGTGTGCGCCTACCTGGATCTGCACCTGGATGTGCCGCTGAAGGACCTGGTCTTCGAGGGGTCGGAGCTGCTGGACCGGACGGCGTACACGCAGGCGGCGTTGTTCGCGGTGGAGGTGGCGCTGTTCCGTCTGGTGGAGTCGTGGGGTCTGAAGCCGGACTTCCTGGTGGGGCACTCGGTGGGTGAGATCGCTGCCGCGCATGTGGCTGGGGTGTTGTCGCTGGAGGACGCGGCCAAGCTGGTGGAGGCGCGTGGCCGGCTGATGCAGGCGCTGCCCGTCGGCGGTGCGATGGCGGCGATCGAGGCGACGGAGGCGGAGGTGCTGCCGCTGCTGGCCGGCCGGGAGGCGGAGATCGCTGTCGCGGCGGTCAACGGGCCTTCGTCGGTGGTGGTTTCGGGTGACGAGGCCGTCGTGCTGGAGGTGTTGGAGCACTGGAAATCGGAGGGCCGGCGAGGCCGCCGGCTGCGGGTGAGCCACGCGTTCCACTCGCCGCGCATGGAGCCGATGCTGGCCGAGTTCCGGACGGTCGCTTCGGAACTCTCCTACTCCGAGCCGACGTTCGCCGTCGTGTCCAACGTCACGGGTGAGTTGGCGACCGAGCTGACGTCCCCCGAGTACTGGGTGCGCCACGTCCGCGAGGCGGTCCGCTTCGCCGACGGCATCGCCTACCTGGCCGCCCAGGGCGTCACCGACTTCCTGGAGCTGGGCCCGGACGGGACCCTCTCCGCCCTTGCCCAGGAGATCGCCGACGGTCACTTCGCCCCGGTGCTGCGCAAGGAGCGCCCCGAGGCGCTGTCCTTCACCCAGGCCGTCACCGGCCTGCACGCCCGTGGATCCGAGCTGGACTGGGTGGCGGTGTTCGCCGGCCGCGGCGCCCAGCGCGTCGACCTGCCGACGTACGCCTTCCAGCACCAGCACTTCTGGCTGGAGATGGGCGCTCCGGCGAGCGATGTCTCCGTGCTCGGCCAGGTGGCCATCGGCCACCCGCTGCTGAGCGCTGCCGTCGCCCTGCCGGAGTCGGACACGCTGGTCCTCACGGGCCGGCTCTCCCTCCAGTCGCACCCGTGGATCGCCGACCACCTGGTGATGGGCTCCGCCGTCCTGCCGGGCACCGGCCTGGTGGAGCTGGCGATCCACGCCGGTGACCAGGTGGGCTTCGGCCAGGTCGAGGAGCTGATGCTCCAGGCCCCGCTGGTCCTCACCGAGCGCGGTGCCCTGGTGCTGCGCGTCATCGTCGAGGCGGCCGACGCGCTGGGCCGCCGCCCGGTGGCCGTCTACTCCCGCCTGGATGAGGCGGACACCGTGGAGCCGTGGACGCGGCACGCGGCCGGCTTCCTGGCGGCCGGTGCCGGGGAACCGTCCTTCGACCTGTCGGTGTGGCCGCCGAAGGGTGCCGAGCCGGTCGAGGTGGAGGACCTGTACGAGGGCCTGGCCGTGAGCGGTCTGGTCTACGGCCCGGTGTTCCGGGGCCTGCGCGCCGCCTGGCGCCTTGAGGACGCCGTCTACGCCGAGGTCGAGCTGCCCGAGGGGACGTCGGTCGACGGCTTCGGTGTCCACCCGGCGCTCTTCGACGCGGCCCTGCACGCCGTCGCCCTGGGCACCGCCCGGAACGCCGAGGACGGCGAGGGGACCGGTCTGCCGTTCGCCTGGAACGGCGTGTCCCTGCATGCCACCGGCGCGTCCGTGCTGCGCATCCGGCTGACCCCGTCCGGGCAGGACGGCGTCTCCCTGGTCATGGCCGACGGCACCGGTAGTCCGGTCGCCTCGACCGATTCGCTGGTCTTCCGCCGGATCACCGCCGACCAGCTGTCCGGGGGTCGGGAGGCGGCGCACGAGGCGTTGTTCGGGCTGGACTGGTCGGTGCAGGCGCTGCCGGCGGCCGAGGCCGGTTCGTGGGCGGTGCTGGGTTCGGC
>NZ_JBVOOL010000060.1:0-11380 GCF_055664045.1 Kitasatospora sp. NPDC023385
CACCCCCACCGCACTCAGCGGCAGATCCGCACCACCCTCGCCCGCCGCCTCCAGCGCCGGCACCAGCTTCTCGATGACGGTGTGCAGGAGTCGGCCCACGGCTCGGGCGTCGATCGGGGCGACCGCGTCGACGGTCAGGCCGAAGCCCTCGCCGTCGTCCTCGACGGAGACCGCGAGCGGGTAGTTGGTCCGCTCGCTCATGAAAACGGTGCTGATGCCGCCGTTGCGCTCGACCGGCGTCTGACGGACGGCCGCGCCCGGCGTGTTGTGCCGGTAGTTGAAGATCGAGGTGAACAGCGGCGCCGTCGACAGTCCGCTCGCCTGCTGGGCGATCGCCAGCGGGGCGTGCTCGTGGACGAGCAGTTCGGCCAGCTGACGGCGCACCCCGCCCAGGGCCTCCAGCACACCGGCGCCGTCCACCCGCACGCGGACCGGCAGGGTGTTGATGAACAGGCCCGCGACCCGGTCGGTGCCGGCTCCGGTGCCCGCGTTCATCCGGCCGAAGAGGACGGTCCCGAAGACCACGTCCGAGCGGCCGGACACCGAGGCGAGCACCCGCGCCCAGGCGAGGTGCAGCACCGTCGCCGGGCTCACGCCGACCGTGCGGGACACCTCGCGCACCCGCGCGGAGAGCTCGTCCGTCAGCAGGACGGTCTCGCGGACGACCTCGGCGCCGTCGCCGTAGACGTCCAGCAGCCCGTACGGCGCGGTGGTCTCGGTGACGTCGCCGAGCAGCCCGGCGAAGTAGCGCTCGTGCTCCTCGCGGGAGATCCCGAGCCGGGCCTGCGCCACGAAGTCGCGGAACGGCAGCGGCTCGGGCAGCTGGTCGCCACGGCCCTCCAGGAACGCGCGGACCTCGCCCATCACCACGTCCATACCGGTGTGGTCCATGACCAGGTGGTGCATCCGCACCAGGGCCACCCAGCCGTCCCCGCCCGCCGGATCAGCGGCGATGTGCACGTCCAGCAGCGGCGCCCGGCCCAGGTCCATCGACGAACCGATGCCCGACAGCAGCTGCTCCACCGGGTCCGGGCCGGCCGCGTCGAGCGCGACCTCGGTCACGGGCAGGGTCGCCCGACGCCAGACCACCTGCACGGGCTCGGGCAGCTGCTCCCAGACGATGCCGGTGCGGTAGATGTCGTGCCGGTCCACCACCCGCTGGAGAGCGGCCAGGAAGCCGTCCAGCGTCGGCCGCGAGTCGAAGCGCATGACGCGCGGCGCGACGTACGCGTCCTCGCCGCCGGCGGCCATCACGTGGTGGAAGAGCAGGCCCTCCTGGAGCGGCGCCAGCGGGTAGACGTCCGCGACGTTGCCCGCGCCGCCCGCCACGGTGGCGACGATCCGCGCGACCTCCTCGGCCGACAGCTCGATCAGCGGGAGCATCTCCGGGGTGATGACCTGCGCGCCCTCGGGGATCAGGTTCGGCGGGACGACCACCGACTCGGTGCCCGCCACCGCCGCCAGCCCGGCGGGCGTCGGCGACTGGAACAGGGCCCGCACCGACACCGCCACGCCGCGCGTGCGCAGCCACTCCACCAGACGCACGGCGAGCAGCGAGTGCCCGCCGAGCACGAAGAAGTCGTCGTCCACACCGACCGACTCCAGGCCCAGCACCTCGGCGAAGCCGGCGCAGAGCACCTCCTCGCGGACACTGGACGGGCCGCGCCCGCCGGCGGCCGCGGCGGCCGCGTAGTCAGGGGCGGGCAGGGCCTTGCGGTCCAGCTTGCCGTTGCCGGTCAGCGGCAGCGCGTCCAGCACCACCACCGCCGCCGGGACCATGTACTCGGGCAGCCGGGCCGCCACGAACTCCCTTACAGCGGCGGGGAGAAGAGCATCGCCGGCCGGGACCACATAGGCGACCAGGCGCTTGTCACCGGGCACGTCCTCGCGGGCGACGACCGCGGCCTGCCCGACCCCGGGGCGTTCGCCGACGACGGCCTCGACCTCGCCCAGCTCGATCCGGAAGCCGCGGATCTTGACCTGCTCGTCGGCCCGCCCGGCGAACTCCAGCTCGCCGCGGGCGTTCCAGCGGACCCGGTCGCCGGTGCGGTACATCCGGCTCCCGGCCGGACCGAACGGCGAGGCCACGAAGCGCTCCGCCGTCAGGCCCGCCCGGCCCACGTAGCCACGGGCGAGCTGCGCGCCGCTGATGTACAGCTCGCCGACCACGCCGACCGGCACCGGGCGCAGTGCCTCGTCCAGCACGAAGACCCGGGTGTTGGGGATCGGCCCGCCGATCGGGACGCCGGACGCGTCGGGGGCGCAGTGCCAGGCCGTCGCGTCGACGGTGGTCTCGGTGGGCCCGTAGGTGTTGAACATCAGCCGGCCGGCCGACCAGCGGGTCATCACCTCGGGCGGGCAGGCCTCGCCGCCCACCTCGAGGACGAGGCCGGGGGCGACCGCGCCCGGGTCCATGGTCGCCAGCACCGCCGGTGGCAGGGTCGCGTGGGTGACGCCGCGCTCGGCGAGGAAGGCCTCCAGCTCGCTGCCGAGCCGACGCTCCGGGGGAACGACCGCCAGGGTCGCGCCGGCGAGCAGCGCCAGCGACCACTCGGAGCAGAAGTTGTCGAAGCTGACGGAGGCGAACTGGGCCACCACGGAGTCCGGCCGGACGCCGAAGCGGCCGTGCCCGACGGTGAGGTTGACGAAGGCGCTGTGCGGGACGGCCACGCCCTTGGAGCGTCCGGTGGAGCCGGAGGTGAAGATCACGTAGGCCGGGTGCGTGGGCAGCAGCTCGCCGACCCGCTCGTCGTCCGTCAGGGCGGCACCGTCCAGCTCCGCCAGCCGGGCGGCGGTGGCGTGCTCGTCCAGGACGAGCACGGGCGCGCCGACCCGGTCGGGCAGGCTGGTGACGGCGGTGGGGGAGGTCAGCACGGCGGCCACGCCGGCGTCGGCCAGCATGAAGGTGATCCGCTCGACCGGGTAGTCGGGGTCGACCGGCAGGTAGGCGGCGCCGGCCTTGAGCACCCCGAGGAGGGCGGCCATCAGCTCCGCGCCGCGTTCCAGGCAGAGCGCCACGACGGACTCCGGCCCGACGCCCTGGCCGGCCAGCAGCCGGGCGAGGCGGTTGGCGCGGGCGTCCAGCTCGGCGTAGCTGACCTCGACGCCGTCGGCGACCACGGCCACCGCGTCGGGGGTCCGGGCCGCCTGGGCCGCGAACAGCTCGGGCACGGTGGCGGCTGGGGCGGGCGCGGCGGTGGCGTTCCACTCGGTGAGGACGCGGCGGCGCTCGTCGGCGTCCAGCACGTCGACGGCGCTCAGGCGCAGGGACGGGTCGGCGACCAGCTCGGTGAGCAATCGCTGCCAGCGGGCGGCGATCCGCTCGACGGAGGCGCGCTCGAACAGGTCGGCGGCTCCGATCAGCCCGCCGCGGATCCCGGCCGGGCGGCCGGCGGTGTCGAAGGTCTCGCCGAGGGTGACGTCGAGGTCGAACTTGGCCACCACCTCGGCGGAGGCCGCCGTGGGCAGCGCCCGTACGCCGGGCAGCGCCAGGTCGGCGCGGGCCTGGTTCTGGACGGTCAGCATGACCTGGAAGAGCGGGTGGCGGGAGAGCGAGCGCTCGGGGGCCAGGTCCTCGACCAGGCGCTCGAACGGGACGTCCTGGTGCTCGAAGCCGGCCAGCGCCGTCTCCCGGACCCGGCCGAGCAGTTCGGCGAAGCTCGGGTCCCCGGAGAGGTCGGTCCGCTGGACCAGGGTGTTGACGAAGAAGCCGACCAGGTCGTCCAGCGCCTCGTCCGTACGGCCGGCGTTGGCCGCGCCGATCGGAATGTCGGTGCCCGCGCCAAGCTTGGAGAGCAGCACGGCCAGCGCCGCCTGCGCCACCATGAACAGGGTCACGCCCTGCTCCCGCGCCACCGCCAGCAGCTCGCGGTGGACGTCGGCGCCGAGCTCCAGTTCGGCGTTGTGGCCGAGGTAGCCGGCCACGGCCGGGCGGGGCCGGTCGGTGGGCAGCGCCAGCTCCTCCGGCGCACCGGCCAGCGCCTCGCGCCAGTAGCCGACCTGCTGGGAGAGCACGCTCTGCGGGTCGTCCTCCGAGCCGAGGAGCTCGCGCTGCCAGAGCGCGTAGTCCGCGTACTGGACGGGCAGCGGGGCCCAGTCGGGCTCGCGGCCGTCGGTGCGGGCGGCGTAGGCGGCGGAGAGGTCGCGGGCCAGCGGGCCGGTCGACCAGCCGTCGGACGCGATGTGGTGCATCACCACGACCAGCACCTGCTCGCCGCCGCCGGTGGTGAACAGCCGGGCCCGGACGGGGATTTCGCCTGCCAGGTCGAAGGCGTGGGCGGTGGCGGCGGCCACCTCCGCGGCCAGCTCGCTCTCGGCGACCCGGGTCACCTGGAGCGCGAAGCCCGTCTCCGCCGCCGGCAGCACCCGCTGGTGCGGCTCGCCGTCGGTGAGCGCGAAGACGGTGCGCAGCACCTCGTGCCGCTCCACCACGTCGAGCAGGGCGGCGCCCAGCGCGTCGGTATCCAGCTCGCCGGTGAGTCGCAGCACCACCGGCACGTTGTAGGTGGCGCTTGGCCCCTCCAGCCGGCCCAGGAACCAGAGGCGTTGCTGGGCGAAGGAGAGCGGCACCAGCTCCGGGCGCTCGCGCACGGCCAGGGCGGGGCGGGCGATGTCGAACTCGCCCGGCAGGGTCGCGGCGAGGCGGGCCGGCGTGGGCGCCTGGAAGAGCGCGCGCACCGAGATCTCGACGCCGAGGCCCACGCGGAGCCGGCTGGCGAGCCGCACGGCGAGCAGCGAGTGCCCACCGAGGGCGAAGAAGTCGTCGTCGACGCCGACGTGGTCCAGGCCGAGCACCTCGGCGAAGGCCGCGCAGAAGGCCTTCTCGCGCTCGTCGGCCGGTTCACGGCCGGTGCCCGCGGCGGCGGCGTAGTCGGGGGCGGGCAGGGCGCGGCGGTCGAGCTTGCCGTTGACGGTCAGCGGCAGCGCGTCCAGCACCACCACCGCCGCCGGCACCATGTACTCGGGCAGCCGCTCCGAGGAGAACTCCCGCACCAGGCGCGGGAGCTCGTCACGCGCGGCGGACTCCTCCGGCACCACGTAGGCGACCAGGCGCTTGTCGCCCGGCGCGTCCTCGCGGACGACCACGGCGGCCCGGCCGACGGCCGGGTTCGCGATCACGGCGGCCTCGACCTCGCCCAGCTCGATCCGGAAGCCGCGGATCTTCACCTGGTCGTCGGCCCGGCCCAGGAACTCCAGCAGGCCGTCCGCCGTCCAGCGGACCCGGTCGCCGGTGCGGTACATCCGGCTCCCGGCGGTGTCGAACGGCGAGGCGACGAACCGCTCCGCCGTCAGACCCGGGCGGCCCACATAGCCGCGGGCCAGCTGGGCCCCGGCCACGTGCAGGTCGCCGGCCACCCCGGCCGGCACCGGACGCAGCGCGGCGTCCAGGACGAACACCCGGGTGTTCCACATCGGCCGGCCCATCGGCACGGCCGCCTGCTGCCCGGCGGCGCCGAGGTCGACGAGGTTGTCGGTGCAGCCCACCGTCGCCTCGGTGGGGCCGTAGTGGTTGACCACGGCGACGCCCGGGTGACGGCTCGACCACTCCTTGACCAGGCTGCCGGAGGCCGCCTCGCCGCCGATCATCAGCCGACCGGTGGGGGCACAGATGTCCGGCAGGACGTCCATCAGCGCGAGGTGGCTCGGGGTCACCTTCAGGAAGGTCAGGCGCTCCCCGTCCAGGGCCTCGGACAGCGCCTCGGGCAGCCGCTCGTCGAAGGCGGCGACCACCAGCCGGCCGCCGGCGCAGAGCGCGCCGTACAGCGCGGTCACGCCCGCGTCGAAGGAGATCGAGGCGTGCCACAGCGTGCTGCCGGCCAGCTCCGGGTAGGCCACCCGGCAGCGGGCCACGTAGTTGACCAGGGCCCGGTGCTCGATCGCCACGCCCTTGGGCCGCCCGGTCGAACCGGAGGTGTAGATGACGTACGCGGGGTGCGCGGGCAGCAGCGGGCCGGCGAGCTCCCGCGCCGCCGGGGCCGCACCGTCCAGCGCGGCGAGGGTCGCGCGGAAGCCGGGGTCGTCGAGGAGCAGCACCGGCGCGTCCGCGTGCGCGGGCAGGGCGGGGCGGCAGGCCGCCGAGGACAGCACGGCCGCCGGCCCGGCGTCGCCCAGCATGTAGGCGATACGCTCCGCCGGGTACTCGGGGTCGATCGGCAGGTAGGCGCTGCCGGCCTTGAGCACGCCGAGCAGGGCGACCACCAGGTCGACGCCGCGCTCCATGCAGACCGCGACCAGCGACTCCGGGCCCACCCCGGTGCCCGCCAGGTAGCGGGCCAGCCGGTTGGCGCGGGCGTCCAGCTCCGCGTAGGAGAGCGCGACGCCCTCGGAGACGACCGCGACCGCGTCCGGGGTCCGGGCCACCTGCGCCGCGAACAGCTCGGGCAGGGTGGTGTCCGGCACCTCGGCCGCCGTGTCGTTCCACTCGGTGAGGATCCGGCGGCGCTCGTCGGTGTCCAGCACGTCTACCGCGCCCAGGCGCACCGACGGGTCCGTCACCAGGGCGCCGAGCACCCGCGGCCAGGCCGCCGCGATCCGTTCGACCGAGGACCGGTCGAACAGGTCCGCCGCCGCCTTGACCACACCGCGCAGCCCGGCCGGCGCGCCGTCGGCGCCGAAGACCTCGGTGACGGTCACGTCCAGGTCGTAGCGGGCCGCGAGCTCGGTCGTGAGCCCCTGCGGCAGCTGTCCGGTCCGTACGCCCGGCAGGGCCAGCCCGGCCCGGGCGTTGTTCTGGACGGCGAGCATGACCTGGAAGAGCGGGTTGCGGCTGAGCGAGCGGGCCGGCGAGAGCTCCTCGACGAGGCGCTCGAAGGGCACGTCCTGGTGCTCGAAGGCGCTGAGCGACGCCTCCCGCACCCGGTCCAGCAGCTCGGCGAACGTCGGGTCGCCGGACAGGTCGGTGCGCTGCACCAGGGTGTTGACGAAGAACCCGACCAGGTCGTCCAGCGCCACGTCGGTACGGCCGGCGGTCGCCGAGCCGATCGGGACGTCCTCGCCGGCGCCGAACTTGGAGAGCAGCACGGCCAGAGCCGCCTGCACCACCATGAACAGCGTCATGTCCTGCTGCCGGGCCACCTGCGCCAGCTGCCGGTGTGCCTCGGCCGGCACGTCGAACTCCACCGAGTGCGCGCGGAAGCTCGGCACGGCCGGGCGGATCCGGTCGAACGGCAGCGGCAGCTCCTCGGGGGCGCCAGCCAGCGCGTCCCGCCAGTACGCCAGCTGTTCGGCGAGCACGCTCTCCGGGTCGTCCGGCGAGCCCAGCACCTCGCGCTGCCAGAGCGCGTAGTCGGCGTACTGGACGGGCAGCGGCTCCCAGCCGGGCGCGCGGCCCGCGCGGCGGGCTTCGTAGGCGGCGGAGAGGTCGCGGGCCAGCGGCGCCAGCGACCACCCGTCGGAGGCGATGTGGTGCATCACCACGACCAGCACGTGCTCGGCCGGGGCCGTCGTGAACAGCCAGGCGCGGATCGGGATCTCCGCCGCCAGGTCGAAGGCGTACCGGCCGGCACCGGCCACCGCGTCGGCCAGCCCCTCGGCCGGGACCTCCACGGCCTCGAAGTCGAAGTCCGCCTCCTCCACCGGCAGGACCTGCTGGTACGGCTCGCCGTCGGCGACCGCGTACACCGTGCGCAGCACCTCGTGCCGGCCGATCACATCGCGGAAGGCCGCACCGAGCGCGTCCACCTCCAGGTCACCCGTGAGCGGCAGCACCATGGGGTTGTTGTAGGTCGCGCTCGGACCCTCCAACTGCCCCAGGAACCACAACCGACGCTGCGAAAAGGACAACGGCACCATCAGGACTCCCCCTGTCGACGCATCGGCCGCAACGCCGGCCTAGCTGCTTTCTTGGTTCCACGTTCAAGTTGTTCGAGCTCCTGCGCGAGGCGGGCCACGGTCGGCGCCTTGAACATCAGGCGCACCGTCACCTCCACGCCGAGCTCTGCCCGCACCCGGGCGGCCAACCGCACCACCAGCAGCGAATGGCCGCCGAGGGCGAAGAAGTCGTCGTCGACACCGACCGACTCCAGGCCCAGCACCTCGGCGAACGCCGCGCACAGGACCCGCTCCCGCTCGTTCGCCGGCTCCCGGCCCGCCGACGTGCCCGCCGACCAGTCCGGGGCCGGCAGCGCACGGCGGTCCAGCTTCCCGTTCGCCGTCAACGGCAGCACGTCCAGCACCACCACCGCCGCCGGCACCATGTACTCCGGCAGGCCACTTGCCGCGAACTCCCGTACCTCGGACGGGAGAAGAGCCTCGCCGTCCGGTACGACATAGGCGACGAGCCGCTTGTCGCCGGGCACGTCCTCGCGGACGGTCACCACGGCCTGGGCCACCCCGGGGTGAGCCGTCAGGGCAGTGGCGATCTCCCCCGGCTCGACGCGCAGCCCGCGGATCTTCACCTGGTCGTCGGCGCGGCCCAGATACTCCAGCTGCCCGCCGTCGGTCCACCGGGCGATGTCGCCGGTGCGGTACATCCGGCTCCCGGCCCCGCCGAACGGCGAGGCCACGAACCGCTCCGCCGTCAGACCCGGACGGCCCGCATAGCCGCGGGCCAACTGCACGCCCGCGAGGTACAGTTCGCCGCCCACCCCGGGCGGGACGGGCCGCAGCGCGGCGTCCAGCACGTAGGTGCGGGTGTTGGCGACGGGCGCGCCGATCGGCACCGACCCGCCGCTCTGCCCCGGACGGCACCGCCAGGCCGTGACATCGACCGACGCCTCGGTCGGGCCGTACAGGTTGTACAGCCCCGCGCGGGTGCCGAACACCTCGAAGAAGCGCTGCTGCACATGGAGCGGCAGCGCCTCGCCCGAGCAGATCACCCGCCGCAGACCGACACACCCACCCGCCGCCGGCTCGGCCAGGAAGGCCTCCAGCATCGACGGTACGAAGTGCGTGACGGTGACGGCCCGCTGCTGGATCAACTGCGCCAGATACACCGGGTCCTGGTGGCCGCCCGGGCGGGCGACCACCAGCGTCGCCCCCTCCAGCAGCGGCCAGAAGAACTCCCAGACCGACACGTCGAAGCCGAACGGGGTCTTCTGCAGAACACTGTCGGAGGGGATGAGGCCGTACTCCCGCTGCATCCACTCCAGCCGGTTCACGATCCCCTCGTGCGGGACCACGACGCCCTTCGGACGGCCCGTCGAACCCGAGGTGTAGATCACGTACGCCGGGTGCTCCGGCCGCAGCGCCACCTCGGGCGCCACCGCCGGCCGCGCCTCCAGAGCGGCCGCCGTCGCCGGGTCGTCCAGGGTCACCACCGCCACGTGCGGCGGCGCCGACAGGGCGGCAGAGCGCGCCGTCACCGCCCACGCCGCGCCGGAGTCCTCCAGCAGGTAGGCGATCCGCTCGCCCGGCAGCTCCGGGTCGACGGGCAGGTACGCCGCGCCCGCCTTCTGGACCGCGAGCAGCGCGACCACCAGGTCGGCGCTGCGGGCCAGGCAGACCGCCACCACCGACTCCGGTCCGACACCCTGGCCCGCCAGGTGGCCCGCCAGCCGGTTGGCGCGGGCGTCCAGCTCGGCGTAGCTGAGTTCTTCGTCCTCGAAGACCACCGCCACCGCGTCCGGCGTCCGGGCGGCCTGCGCCGCGAACAGGGCCGGCAGGGTGGCCGGCGCGATGTCGGCCGCGGTGTCGTTCCACTCGGTCAGGACGCGGCGCCGCTCCTCGGCGTCGAGCACGTCGACGGCGCCCAGCCGCAGCGACGGGTCGGCGACCAGGCCGGCGAGCAGCCGCTGCCAGCGGTCGGCGATCCGCTCCACGGAGGCGCGGTCGAACAGGTCCGCCGCGCCGACCAGCGTGCCGCGGATCCCGGCCGGCCGGCCGTCGCCGTCGAACACCTCGGCGAGCGTGACGTCCAGGTCGAACCGGGCCATCGGATCGGCCGTCGGGCCCATCGGCGCCGCCTCGACTCCGGGCAGGGCAAGCGCGGTGCGTGCGTTGTTCTGCACGGCCAGCATCACCTGGAACAGGGGGTGCCGGACCAGCGAGCGGGACGGCGCGAGCTCTTCGACCAGGCGCTCGAACGGGACGTCCTGGTGCTCGAAGCCGGCCAGCGCCGTCTCCCGGACCCGGCCGAGCAGTTCGGCGAAGCTCGGGTCCCCGGAGAGGTCGGTGCGCTGGACCAGGGTGTTGACGAAGAAGCCGACCAGGTCGTCCAGCGCCTCGTCGGTGCGGCCCGCGTTGGCCGTTCCGATCGGGATGTCGGTGCCCGCGCCGAGCTTGGAGAGCAGCACGGCCAACGCGGCCTGCGCCACCATGAACAGGGTCACGCCCTGCTTCCGCGCCACCGCCAGCAGCTCGCCGTGAACAGCGGCCGTGATCTGCAGATCCGCCGAGAACGCGGCGTAGCCCGACACCGCCGGGCGGGGCCGGTCGGTGGGCAGAACGAGCTCCTCGGGAGCGCCGGCCAGCGCCTCGCGCCAGTAGGCGAGTTGCTGGGAGATCACGCTCTCGGGGTCGTCCTCCGAGCCGAGCACCTCGCGCTGCCAGAGCGCGTAGTCCGCGTACTGCACGGGCAGCGGGGCCCACTGCGGCGCCTCGCCCGCGAGGCGGGCCGCGTACGCGGCGGAGAGGTCACGGGCGAGAGGGCCCGTCGACCAGCCGTCCGAGGCGATGTGGTGAACGACCACGACCAGCGTGTGCTCACCCACCCCGGTGGTGAACAGCCAGGCCCGGACGGGGATTTCATGGTCCAGGTCGAAGGCGTACCGGGTCGCCTCGGAGACGGCGGCGGCCAGTTCGGCGGCCGGCACCTCGGTGACCTGGAGCTCGAACCCGGCCTGCTGGGGCGACAGGATCTGCTGGTACGGGGTGCCGTCGACGACCGCGTACCGGGTCCGCAGGACCTCGTGGCGGCCCACCACATCGAGGAAGGCCGAACGCAGGGCGCCCTGGTCCAGCTCGCCGGAGAGCCGGAGCAGCATCGGAATGTTGTAGAGCGCCGTCGCTCCGTCCAACTGGCCGAGGAACCAGAGGCGTTGCTGGGCGAAGGACAGCGGGAGCAGTTCGGGGCGCTCGCGAACGGTCAGAGCCGCACGGGCCACCTGGCCCGGACCGGCCAGCCGACCGGCGAGCCGGGCCGGCGTCGACGCCTGGAACAACGTACGCACCGACACCTCCACCCCCAGCGCCGCACGCACCCGACTCACCAGACGCACAGCGAGCAGGGAGTGGCCGCCGAGCGCGAAGAAGTCGTCGTCCACACCGACGACCGGCAGGCCCAGAACCTCGGCGAACGCGTCACAGAGCACCTTCTCCTGCTCGGTCTCCGGCTCCCGACCCGCGCTGGCGGTGGCCGCGTAGTCGGGGACGGGCAGGGCCTTGCGGTCCAGCTTCCCGTTCACCGTCAACGGCAGCACGTCCAACGGAACGACAACCGCCG
>NZ_JBVOOL010000061.1:0-10704 GCF_055664045.1 Kitasatospora sp. NPDC023385
GGGGGCGGAAGCCTGCGGCTTGGGCTTCCGCTGACGCGGAAGCAGCGGTGCTGACGCACCGCCAGGTGCGGGGGTGCCGGCTACGCCGTCACCGTGCGTGGCGTAGCCCCGGCTACGCCGGGGCGGGCGGGTGGGTGGCGGGGGGAATTTTGCCTCCGGCGAATTCGTGGGCACCGTGACGCGCCGTCTCGGCGGGGCGTCGGGCGTCGCTGCGCTCTGCCCGGCTCGGACTTTTTCCCCGGGCCTACGGCCCGTCAACCTGTCGGCATTCTGGCTTGATTGGGCGGGCCTTTTCACGGCCCTATCGGGCCGATCAGCTGGCAGCATTCCTGGGCTGCGCCCGGGGGTGAGCGTTGACGATGTGACGCGAAATTCGGGTAGCAGCCCCTTCCCTCGAATCCGACGGGGTGCCGGCCCCGGGCCTGCGGCCCCGGCGTTGACGATGCGTCGCGGACTTCGGGTATCAGCCGCAACCCTCCCCCTCCCGGCCCCCACCGATGACCGGCCTGCGGCCTGGTTGCTGGACTGTCGGCCCAACCGTCGCCCTCGGAGGCGGGCCTGCGGCCCTCGCCCGGACTCCCGGGCCACCGCCCCGGCCGTACCCACCCGAGGCCCCGTGGCGGTCCCTCACCGGCACCCTGCCCGCCGGTCCCTGACGGGCCCTCAACACCAGAATCCGAACCGGCGTCCAGAGCGTTTCCGGCAGCATTTCCGATGCCTTCACCAGAGCTGCGTACGGCCCTATCCAAGCCACCAGCAATGACGCACAGACAACGAATATAGACCTGCGCTGCGCCATTCTCAACCACACCATCCAGCGGCATCCTCACACCGAATGTGGATTGCATCCATCCCCTTTTCCCGAGTGAAACAGAAAAGCCGCACTAGGTGCAGCGGCGGGAAACTGAATTCAGGCACGCAGGAAAGGGGCCTACGGCCCTCGACACCGGCACGGCACCCGCCATTCCAGACCGCCCGGGAAATCCGGCGAGACGTCACCGAGGCAATCACCAGGACAACGACACCAAACCGAACACCGGGCCAGGACGGCGGGAAGGACAAGGCCCGAGACGGCCGGACAGGCCGGGCACCCCAGGCGGGCAGGGAACGGCCCAAGCGGCGCCACCAGAGCCCGGCGGCAGGACGGGCCGGACCAGGCGCAGCGGGACGGCCTGGCGGCCGACCAGGACGGGGGCCAGGGCCCAGCAGCGGAGCGCGGCACCGGGCGGGACGAGCAGCACGGCGGGGAGCGGCCGAGGCCGGCGGACCGGACGGTGGCAAGGGCATAGCGGAGAAGCAGGGGAGGGCGGCCTGGCGGCCTTCGTGCAGGTGCCTAGGCTGACGGAATGACAGGGGTACTGGAGTTCGGTGGGCTGCTGGCGCGTCTGATGGACCGACGGGCGCTCGACGCCACCGCGCTCTCGGCGGTGGCCGGCTCGGACCAGGCGGAGCTGCAGGCCGTACTCGACGGGCGGGAGCCGACCGGACGGCTGTTGCGGGACCTCGGGCCGATACTCGGGCTGCACACCGCGGACCTGTTCATCCTCGCCGGACAACCAGTCCCCGACGACCTCACACCGGTCACCCGCAACCCGAACTGGTCGATCAGATCCGTCGTCTACAACACGATGGTCATGCCCGCCGAGAACCGGACCCTGCTGCTGGACGCGATCCGGGCGCAGCCCCTGGTACAGCGGGAGGGGCGGGGCGGGGTCGACCGGCCGTACCACCGCTACGAGCCGGGCTTCGGTGCGGTGCTCCTGACGCTCACGCACAACCGGAACCTCACCTGGCTATGCACAGCGCAGGCCCTACACGCGGTGACCGGCGGGCGGACCTACCTATCGGCCTCGACCGTCGGCGGGGTGGGCCGCGGCACCATCGAACCCACCCCCGAACTGGTAGCCGGCTTCGCGGGCGTGCTCGGCCTTGCCGCACCCGACCTCGCGGTACTCGGCGGCATCCACCTGCCGGACGATCTGCCACCACCGCACCCTCGGGCAGCGGACGTGGCCGCCGTCATCTGGGAAGCCCGACACCTGACCACCGCCCAACTCGATGAAGTCCACCTCACATCCCGCCACCTGACCGGCCGCTAACCGACTCCTTCAGGCGCAGCACTGTGTGCCCACGCAGGGCGGCCTGGCGGCCGCGAAGGGGCGGTTACGGCCTGCGGCCGACCGGTGAAGGGGCAAGGGGCCAGGCCTGACGGGCCGGCACGGGCACGGGGCCGGGCCTACGGCACCGGCTTGGCGGGTAAGGCAAGCCGTCGAGCCCGGCCTGGCGGCCGGCACCGGAGCGCAGCGGCGGCGAGAGCGGCACGGCCTCGACGGGCACAGCGGAGCGGACGGCCTGACGGCCACCCAGACAACCAGAGCCACCACGGCCTCGACGGCGACCCAGGCGCAACAGGCCGGCCCGGACAAACCGAGCCACAACGGCGCAGCGGCACCGGGACGGCAGACCACGGACAGCAGCGCGCGGCGGAGACGACCACCCGAGAGCCCGGCCCCCAGGCCCGGGGGCGGCCGGGCCCGGGCCCGGCCGGGCAGAAACCGAACACCGACAGGCCCTCACCCGATCATTCCGGCTCGAATCAAGGAAACCGCTCTGGTCAATTCAAAGAAATATACCACACGAAATTCCAACCCGAACACACGACAAAACAGGCCACCAACCGGTCGAGCGGGCCAGGAGCACCCCCGACCCCACTAGCCACCACACACAGTCACCAACCCACCACCGGCCCGACCCACTGGAGGCCCCCAACAGGTCCAACCAAAGGTCCAGACAAGTTGGCATATGAGGCCATTCCACGCCCCACAGCACCAACAGGTCACACCCCGACGGGCCTTCGCCGGGTAGAGCCTCGCGTGGAGCGCCCGCACCTCCCACCACGGATCGTCCGCAGCGGAGACCAGCACAGCCATCAGCTCCCGCTACGTCGGGGCGGGCAGCATCAACGTGCCCAAGTCCTCTGCTGCCTGGCTTCGCCGGACGATAGATCGGTGTGCGGTCAGGGTCGGCTATCGGCGGCGACGGCATGAAGCGCGTCCAGCAGCGCGGCCTGCTGCTCGGTCAGCTTGCCGTCGGTGCGGGCCTTGTCCTGCTTGCGCGGCCACGTGCCGGGCCGGAACGCCGGGTCGGCTTCGCCGCCGGTGCGGTTGGCCGGGCCGTCCAGAGTGCCGCCGGCCTCGAGGTACGCCAGCAGGCGGCGGTACGACCTGTTCCAGTCCGGCTCCAGGCGCCACAGCTCGTCCAGCGCGTCGAGCTTGGCGACCTGGTCGGGGTTAAGGTTGTCGACCTTGCGCTGGCGGCGCATCCACGCGCCCACCGCGTAGTCGTCGAGCTTCACGGTCGCCGGGATCGCCAGGTGGCCGTGCTGGTGGTGGCATGCAGCACCGGGCCCAAGTCCTTTGCCGTGCTGGCCTGTTCAGCCCTGGCGCTCAGAGCATCCCGGACTCGACTGTCCGGGCCAGGATGTACTCCGCCTCAGCCGCCGTCAGACGAAGGCTTGAAAAACCTCTCTGCCCGAAACAGCGGACCCTGCATTCATATCCGCTGTCGACGACCTCGGTGACCGACACGCACATGTGCATCGGAACATCGCACCCCTGAAGACCTCGTTCGAGGTGAAGGTGGCGGCGCAGCGCGGCGAGTCTGTGGTGCGGTGGCAGGGTGCGGTGGGTACGGCAGCCGTTGCAGTTCAGGAGGTGCTGCACGCTGCCTTTGTGGGCGAGGAACTCCTTGCCCTGGCCTTCCATGGTGTTGCAGCTTCCGCACAGGGGCCCGCGTACCAGGCCGTGTTCGTGGCAGTGGTCCCAGGCCGCTGCGGGCCTGGCCGGTTCGCAGATCGCGCACAGGAAGTCCTCGGCCCGCAGTCCGCGTTCTCGTACGCCCGCGTAGGCGGCTCCTGCCAGTTCCTGCTGGTAGCGGCGCAGTCCTGCGGCGGCGCAGGCGGGGCAGATCACCTTCCAGCCGCTGGTGGTGGATGTGTGCCAGGTCGAGTCCGTGCTGTGCGCGCCGCAGGTGCCGCAGACGCGGCTGCCGGCAGCCAGCGCGGTCTCGGCCTCCTCCCACTGGTCGAGAACGAGAGCGAGGGTGCGCGGGATCAGCCATGTGTCGTGCGACCAGACCAGCGTGGGCACGGGAAGCACGCAGGCGATGGAGTAGTTGGCACAGCGCTGGAGCAGAGCTTCGGGGGTCAGGGCGCAGGGAAGCGCCCACCCGTCGGAGCGTCGCTGGCAGGAGGACGTTCCGCACGGGCAGCCATTCTTCATCCGCATAACGAAGCCCGCGTGGTCGGCCCAGCGACGGATCTGTTCTCTCCAGCCCGTACGAGCAGGTGCCGTCGGCCTGGGCTTGCCGGGACCGTGTGGTCGTGGGTCGACGAGGTCGCCGGGATCCCAGGGCAGTGCGGCGATCGTGCGCCCGGCCGTGCGGACCTCGGATTCGTCGAACTGCCACCGGTTGGCGAGCTTGTGGGCCCGCACCGGTACGTGTCCGAAGAAGACGAGATCGTGCTCGGCGAATCGCTTGCGCTGGAACTGCTCGGGCACCGTCGGGACCAGGCAACCGCGTACCTCCTCGGCCAAGCACTGCACGGCCAGCTTTTGACTGATCATCCGACCAGCCTGCCATCCGGCTCTGACAACGGGCCTGGATGATCGGCTGCCCCGGTCTGGTGTGCAGCCGCGAGGCTCTGCCGACTGAACCGGACCGTGACCGCGGGTCCGGGCGCCTCTTCCCGCGGCAGGCTGCGGGTCGTCTTCCGTCGTTCGTCAGTGGGGTTGCGGCGAGATGGCCGTCTGCCAGGCTCCGAGGACGTCGAGCAGCTCGGTCTGCTGGGCAGTGTGCGCGCCGGTGGCGGCGAGGCGGTTCTGCTTGCGTAGCCAGGATCCGGGGCGGAAGTGGGGGTCGCTCATGTGGCCGGTGCGGTTGGCCGGTCCGTTGAGGCCCCCGCCTTCGGCGAGGTAGGCGGTCAGGCGGCGGTAGGAGCGGTTCCAATCGGGCTCCAGTTGCCATAGCGGGTCGAGGGCATCGAGGGCGTGGTGCTGGTGGTCGGTCAGGCCCGCGGCCTTGCGCTGGCGGCGTATCCAGGAGCCGACGGCGTAGCCGTCCAGCGTTTCCTTGGCGGGGATGGCGAGGTGGCCGGTGCGGGCCGCCCAGGCTTGGGCGTAGGCGTGGCCGCGTTCCCAGGAGCTGGCGTTCTTCGACCAGATCATGTCGAGTGCGTCGAGTTCGGTGATACGGGCGGGGGCGAGTTCGCCACAGGTCTTGAGGTGGCGTTGCCGGACGATCCAGGCCATCAAGGGGCCGTCGTGGTCGGGGTCGGTGGGGTCCAGATGGTGGTGCTCAGCGTGGAAGGCGGCTGCTGCGGCGTACATCCGTTCCCATTCGCGCCAACGCGGGCCGTCTTTCTTCAGCCGGCGGCGGCGGTGGGCCGTGCCGGCCAGGTGCGGGGGCACGTCGGGGACGCCGACGAAGGCCGTCCAGTCGGGGCCGTCCGGCAGCGCTTCCGGGAAGGCGTAGCGGGCTGGGCGCTTGGTGGGGTGGGGGTGTTGGGGTGGGCGCAGTCGGCAGTGTTCAGCGTTCTGCAGCAGGGGTGCCAGGGCATGGTCGGGCGGGGCAAGGAGGCGGGTTCCGGCGGTGGTGAGGTTCAGGTAGCGGGCGGCGGCGTCCAGCAAGATGCGGGTCCAGTGCGGGAGTTCGTAGGTGGCGCAGCGGGCGGGGGTTCGGCCGTGGCGCGGGGCGTGGAGAGTGAGGGTGGCGCAGGTGGAGTTGTAGTCGGCCGGGGTGGCGGTCGCGAGGTGGTGGAAGGACGCTCCGGTGACCAGGGTGGTGGCGAGCGCTGCGGCGTGTTTGGGGTGGGCGAGGCGGTGGATGCGCTGGACGGCTTCGTTGAGGAGGCGGTCGGGCGGTGAGGGGGCGGTTGGTCGTTGGCGGTAGGGGCTGGGGCGCAGGTGCAGAGGGGTTCGGGGATGTCGGACAGTGCGAGGCGGGTCAGGGCCGGGATGGTCAGCCAGTCGAGGCTGGAGGCGCGCGGGGTGGGCGGCAGCGGCGAGCGGGGTTGGGGGTCGGGCGGGGCGTGCGGGGGCAGGCCGGTGGTGGTCGTGTGCGCGGTCGCGTGCAGGGCCGTGGTGAGGGCGGGTGGCGTGGTGCGGTGGCAGACGATCGTCAGGTCGATGCCGGTGCGCTGCTGCAGGTCCAGCAGGCGGCGCCAGGTGGGTGGGGCGAGGAGGTGGGCGCGCAGAACGGTCAGGTGCTGGGCCGAAGTGGCGAGGATCCAGGCTGCCGCAGCCGCCCACAGCAGGCCGTGGGCTCTGCTCCAGGGACCGGGTGGCGTGTAGGGCTTGCCGATGGCGGCCAGGACGTCGAGAGCGAGGTCGTCGGCGCGGGTGGTGCCCGGGGTCGGGTGCACGGTGATGCGGCCGGCAGTGGGGTCGTGGGCAGCCAGGGCGGTCTTGGTGCAGGCCGCGTCGTCGCCCGGATCGAGCGCCAGGGTGACGCCGGGCGCCCGGCGCGGGTTCACGTCCTGATGCCGATGCGGTCGTAGACCTGGCGCAGCAGGTGTTCGTCGATACGGGTGCCGCCCTGGGCTGCCAGGCCGTCGGTGGCGAGTTTGGTGATCCGGGCCCAGGCGCGGAAGTTGCCGTGTGCGGCCTGCTTGTCGACCAGGGCGATCAGGTCGGCGTCGACGCCGTCCCACAGCGGGTGGAAGGCGGGGATGGTGGCCAGGACCTCGGGCAGGGTGAGCGGGTGGGCCTGCTGCCAGATGTAGACGCGGGAGGCGAGCATCGGTTCGCGGCGCAGCACCTTGGCGCAGCCGTCACCGCCGGCGAAGACGACGGCGATGTCGGTTGCGGGGTCGTCCCACAGGTAGCGCCAGTACTCGAAGCACTCCCTGGACATCCATTGGGCCTCGTCGCAGACCAGGACGTGGAAGCCGCGGGTGAGGGCGTCTTTGAGGACGGCGTCGAACTCGATCGGCCGTGCGGGAGGCTCGCCGGGCAGGCCCAGGGCGCGGAACAGTTCGTGGCGGATGTCGCGCGGGGTGGGCCGGGCCCGGAAGGCGATCCGGTAGGAGTTGTGCGGTGCGAGCAGGCGCAGTGAGGCGTTCACCGACAGGGACTTGCCGTTGCCGGCCGCGCCGGAGATGCACATCATCGCGCGGGCCTCCAGGGTGGCGGCGATGTTCTCCCGGGCGGTGCGCAGCGCCTCGGTGGCTACCGTTCGGGCGCCTTCCAGGTGCAGGTAGTGGTCGGCGCGCTCGGGCGGCAGCATGCCGGGACGGACGGCGGGTGCGGTGGTCACAGTGCGGGCTCCTACGGGGCTCAAGAGAAGGGGCGGGCGGGGCCGGCAGTCTGAGAGGGGCTATGGCCCCACCGGGCGGGCCATAGCGGTCGGCGGGAGGGAGCGGTCGGCGGCGGACATGGGTTGCGACTGCGGTGTGTGCGGGCTGCGGCTGCGGTGCGGTTCAGGCCGGCGGTGCTGGGGCCGCTGGGTCGGTGTCGGCGCGCTCGGGCCCGGCGGGTGCGGTGGCGCGGGGCAGGACCCATCCGTCCGGGACCGGGGCGTGCGGGAGCAGCCCGGGCAGGGCCAGCGCCTTAAGGTCCCGGCCGTCGGTCGCCGCGAGCTCGGCGTCGGCCTCGGCCGCGGTCAGGGTGCCGAGCGGTCGCGGCGGGGCCGAGGTGGTCGCGGCCGCGAACCGGCGGCGGCGCAGCTTCTCCGCGGCCTTCAGGTCCGCGCGCAGCCGGCGGGCGGCGGTGGTGCGGGCCGCACGCAAGGCGCGGATCTGTTCCGGGCTCGCCTGCTCGGCGAGATGAGCGGCGCCGAGGTGGTGACCGGTGGACGCGTCGAAGACCTCGATCTCGCCGTCGTGGTGCGGCAGATGGCGCAGGCGAATCTTCGTGTCGGTGTGGCCGACCATCCACGGGGCGATGTAGGGGCGGCTTCGCCAGGAGATGCCGTTCGTGGTGATCGTGCGGGTACGGCCGTCGTCCTCCAGGGCGAAGAACGCCAGGTGCCCGGGCGCAACGTCGCGCAGCGGCGTCGGGTCGGCAATCCACGCCTCGGCGGGGGTGCGGCCGTCCAGGCCTGACGGGTGGTGCTCGGTGTTCCACCAGCGCACCCAGTCCAGGAGCAGCGCGACGAACGCGGCGAACGTCAGCGGCGGCGCGTCCGGATCGGCGAGCCGGCCGCCGGTGAGTTTCTGGCGGTGGGTGTAGCGCGGGAGGGAGACGAGGAACATCTCCTCGACCGCGTCGTTCAACGCCTCGACCGTGCCCTTCAAATGCGGGCTGTAGGCGGGCAGGTCGTGCACGGGAACCGCGAACGCACCAAGCGCCGCGGTCACCGTGGCGCACAGGAACTCCTTCCCCCGGTCCACGCGCACCATGGCTGGCAGGCCGCCGGCGGGACCGAACGGGTCGGTACGGGCGATCGAGGTGCGCAACGCGGCCAGCACCGCGTCCCTCGACGGGGCGTGCGGCGTCACCGCCACCCCCGTGATCATCTTGGTCGCGCAGTCGATGAACCACGTGATCCACGGACACGCCAACTCGCCCTCGACATCCACCTGCACCGGCACATGCTTGTGATCGCCCTCCCAGCACGCATTCCTCCACGCGGCCGGCCGCTTTCCGAACACGTCGTGCGCCCGCCGCGCCGCCTCCCCACCCCGAAGACCCGCCCGCTCCCCCACCGACAACTCCCGCACCACCGCGCGGTGCAGGGCTGACAGCGACAGCACAGGCCCTGCTGCGGGGTCGTCTGCTGCGCGGGCTACCAGTTCGCGGTGGACGGCCGAGACGTTGCCTCCCCACAACGCCAGCAGACGCCGGACCTCCGAGGTGACGGCCAGCCGCGCGCGGGGGCGTGCCGAGAACCGCCCTTCCTTACGCGCCGCGGCGATCCAGTACCACACCGCCCGCACAGTCACCCCGAGAGACGAGGCGACAAGCCGCACATGAGACGTGGTCAACTCGCCCCGACTGTCCAGGTCCATCAACCTGGCCACGGCAGCGGACCGATCCAGCACCGGCTTCATCGGCTCGGGCACCACCACTCCCCCATACCGGTCAGTGCCCGTCTCCTTCACGGCAGGCCTCGTTGAGGCCAGGCTGTCCGCCCCACCCCGGTGCGACACCGACACGCCGCACGACAGCACACGATCGAAGGCAAACCGCCGCCGTGGCGTTTCACCGGACGCCGGACCCCCAGGTCTCTACTGCCACGGGCAGCAGCGTTCGGCTCCCGCTCTTCACCACTGCGGCGGACCCCTTTCACCGAGGCCGGCGACCGCCCGGACACCGCGCACAGTGGCTTCGTCCTCGACAACGGAAGGCGCTGAGCGATGAGTTCGAAGAGCACTGCGTACCGCGGGTCGGGAACTGAAAGCGCTGGAGCGTGCGGTCGTGCTGGTGAAGGCGTGGCCGGCGCCGACTGAAACAGGTAGAGGATGCGCTTGCTGGTCGTCATGATCTGTACATGGAACAAGTCGTCGATCTTGATCACGCGGCTGTCGAAGTCGCCGAGCGCAGGGCAGATTGGGAGCGCCGGGGGCTGGTAGTCGGGCACGTGACCTGGCGGGACGAGGCCGCGCCGTGGCCACCACGCCTTGAAACAGACCGGTCTTCGGTGACCGAACCCGACTCGATCGGCGTCCTCATCACAGGCCCCGGCGACGCACAGCTCTCGGCCGTCCTGTTCCGTGGCGGTTGGGCCGACATCGACTTCATCTCGACCATCGACGACGCGGGAACGCTGCCGACCCCTGACATCGATTCAGCCCGAGCCTTCGGCGATCTCCTCGATCGCAGTGTGGCCCGGGTCTTCGGTTCTCGCCTACGAAGCCAGTTCTCAGGGCTCCTTGAGATAAAGCACTCCGTAGAAGGCTCTGAAGCCTCCTCAGCTCCCGCTCCAGGACCACGGCCGCAAGCCACGCCCCGAGGCTGGTGATAACGATCGGCGTCGGCTCTTCACCGCGATACAGCAGGACACTTCACCGCGCGCCCGGCTCCCCCATTCACCATCCCCGGTTGACGGCGGCCGCGACCAGGGAAAAGAACCCCGACGACCCCAATGAACAGCCACGCCGATCCACTGAAAACCAAACGCCGATCATCATCCAGCGACACTCACAGCCGGAATACGAATCCCCTTCCACCCTCTTTCAGACGGCAATCCAAAAGCCCCACGCGGCGCAGCGGGCAGAAATCACATTCAGGCACCCCGGAAAGGGGCCTACGGCCCTCCACGCCGACACGGCGACCACCCTTCCAAACCGCCCAAAAATCCCGCCCAGCGTCAACCGAGCAATTCCCGGAGCAGCGCCACCAAACCGAACACCGGACCAGGACGGCCACCAGGGGGCCCGGAGGCGGCCGGGCAGCCCAGGGGCCGGGGCAGCCGGGACGACGGCCAGGACCGGCCACCAGGGCCTCCACGGCACGGGCTTGGACAGCGGGGCCAAGCCCCGCGCAGCGGGACGGCCTGGCGGCCGACCAAGACGTCGAGCAGGGCGCAGCGGCGGGGCACGGCGCCGGGCGGGACGGCGCGAGCGAGAGCTGACCCGTGACAGCGAAGTTGGGACGATTGTCATCGAAGCTGGGACAACGGCTGCTTGTGTCAGCGAATCAGGGAAGTAGCCCAGTTTGTGACAGCGAAGTTGGGAAGCGTAGGCATCGGGCAGGTGCCTGGGCA
>NZ_JBVOOL010000062.1:0-10104 GCF_055664045.1 Kitasatospora sp. NPDC023385
CAGCACCATGCACACGACACCCGAGTCAGCCTGAACGACTCCGTACACACGAACGGGCGACACCAGATCATCCAGAAACGGACTTAACGTCCTCTAAGAGGATGTTAAGTCCGTTTCTGGTAGATATCTCGTCCGGTTTGGGCGAGGAAGCCCTGGCGGGTGAGGCGTCCAAGGCGGGAGCGGGTGACATTCAGGGAGGGGTCGTCGGTGGGCCAGCTGAGGAGTTCGTGCAGTTCGCGGACGCGGAAGGGCTGGTCGGGGTGGTGGTTGAAGGTGTTTAGGACCTGCTGGTAGGCGGTAGCCGGTTCGTCGGGCTGGGGGTCGGTGCCGTCCGGCGTGATCTCCTGGACGATCTTCCGGGCCGTGGCCAGCTCGGCCAGGCGCCCCTCGGTCTCGGCCAGGGCGGTGGTGAGGTGCTCGATCTGCCGCCGTAGGTCGTCGGCCCGGGCCATGGCCTGTTCATGCCGGACCTGGACGTCCTTGAGGAGGTCGGCGACGTTCACGCGGCCACCTCGTAGGCGTCGCGCCAGGCCGGGGCCGGGGTGGTGAGGCGGCGGGCCATGTTCGCGGTGGACGCCCAGTAGACGCGGGAGGCGGAGTTGTCGGGCCTGTGGTCGTACTCGCGGGCCAGGCGCCGGTGCAGCATCAACGTGCCGTTGACCTGCTCGACGACCCACCGTTTCGGCTGCGGGACGAAGCCCTTGCCCTGGTCGGCCGGGTTGCGGCGGACGATCTCGACGGTGATGCCGAGCAGGGCGCCGTGGATGACGGTCTCGTCCTTGAAGCCCTGGTCCACCAGGGCCTTCTCCAGGCGGTTGCCGCACCGCTCGGCGGCCTGGGCGAGCAGGGCGGTGCCGGCGGCGTTGTCGTGGGCGGAGGCCGCGAGGACGACGACCCCGATGATCAGGCCCAGCACGTCGACCACGAGCCCGCGCTTGCGGCCCGGCACCTTCTTGCCGGCGTCCAGTCCCGTCGTGGTCTTCGGGACGGGCTCTGAGGAGCTGTCGACTCGGCGCAAGAGGCGGATTCCGGCCCAACGCTCCCGGCCCCAGCAGGGCGACCAGCGCAACACCCTCAGGATTGCTCGTCCGAACCCGGCCTGCGGGCCCTCCGTCTGAAGGATTGATTAACCCCCGCCCGTGCGGGGAGGACCCGTCGGTGTAATGCGGCTGAGCATCCACTCGCCGACCAGCTCACCGACCCCCCATGGGGCCAAGCGAGCGCGATACAGCGAGCTGAAGCCGACCGCGATGGCTGATTCCTGCGAGTGAGAAGAGTACAGCGGGCCGCGGGAATTGAGTCCACCGTTCTACGGCCGGCTCTCGCAGCTGCGGTGAGGAAGCGTGACTCCGGTCAGGAGTGCGGGAGGGGCGTGTGTCCGGCATGGGGAGTGGAGAACGGATCCCTCCGGTTCCTGATGATCCGACTTGCCGTTCAACACGGCAGCAGAACGCCGCGTTCGCGGATGACCAGTTCTTCGCCCTCGGTAAGGCTCGCGTACGTGATGACCTCATCCAACAAGCGGAACGCGCCGCCGACCTCTTGGCGGGCGGTGACAATTCGTTCGGCCGTGTCAGGACGGACATCGAGTACCTGCGAGATCGTCTGAGCGTCGGCACTGTTCAGATCCAGCAGGCCGCCGTCGTCGTAACCGGTGCCTCGGCCTGGTCGGCCGATACCCAGTTCACGGGCCATGGCGGGATCATCCTGAACGATACGGCGCGCCTCGGCACGCAGAGTTCGGGCCTGTTGGACGGCGGCGCAAGGGCGCGGCGTTCGTGAACGCGCTGCGCCAGGTCGTGCGGGCGGTGTGCGGCGGTGAATGGGATCCCGAGGCGTTGTCCGGCATCGCGGCAGCGAGCGTGGAACGCCGGCGGCCCCGGACCGGCCAGAAGGCGCGAGTGCGGGGGCAAGGACGTTGTCGGGGCGCCCGGCGAGAGCATGGTCGGCCGGGCCGGGAAGCTCGTCCTGCGTCAGCCCCACAGCAACGGCGAGCTCGCGCCGGCTCTCCCCGGGGCGGCGGTAGGCTGCCGAGGCTCCGAGAAGGCGCCGGGAGGTCGCCACCCGCGGGTGGCGACCTCCCGGCGCCTCAGACAGGGACCGTGACGACCGCGGCGGACGCGGGGACGTCGCCGGTTCGAGATCCGGGCCAGAGGCCGGCTCCCCATGGTGCGGCAGGTTCGCGAACCGGCCGCCGACTGGTCCCCGGCGGGTCAGCCGCCCAGCTTCGCGTACAGGCCACGGCCCGGGCGCTGCGCCCGGCCGGCCTTGGCCAGGCGCTCCAACATGGTGCGCACCGCGTTCACGTTGTCCGCCGACTCCTCGATTCCCAGCCGGGCGATCACCTCCCGGGCGCGCAGCGGTTCCTGTGCGTCGGCCAGGATGCCCAGCACGCTCTCGGAGGTGGCACCGGTCGTTCGCCGCCTGCGCGCGGGCGCAGCCGTTTCGCTCTTCGCCGGAGTCGGCTCGGCGCCGGTCCGCGCCGGCCTGGCACCTGTGGTGGCGGCCGCCTTCTTCGCCGCGGTGCGCGGCCGCGCGCCGTCGGCGGTCCTCTCCGCGGGCGCCGCCTTCTTCGCAGGTGCCGCCTTCTTCGCGGTGGTCTTCTTGACCGGCGCCTTCTTGGCCGGGGCCTTCTTGGCGGGGGCCTTCTTCGCCGTCTTCGTGGCCTTGTCCGTGCGCGTGGTGGCCTTCTCGGCCTGGTCCTCGCCCTGGTCCGGTCCTGCCTCGGTTTCGGCCGAGTTCTGCTGCGGCCGGTCCCCGGCGATGGCGTCCGCCTCCGCCCGAACGGTGCCCACCGGCGTGAGGTCCTGCGAGGCCACCAGTCCGGCCAGGGCCCGCAGGCTCTCGATGGCGCCGCGTACGGCATTCTCACGCGCCACAGCGGCGGTCAGCTCCTCCTCCAGACGCCGCCGCCGGGCCTCGATCCCGGGAAGTTCCGCCTCCAACTGGGCGATGGTGTCACTGAAACGGCTGTCTGCCACGGTTCCTCGTCTCCTCTGCCCGCGATCCTCCGCAGGACTATGCGATCTTTACCCCACTCACGCGTCCGCCAACAAGAACTGCACCAGACAGCCCGCTCCGCCGTCACGACCACGGAAGGCGACGGTGACGATGGCGGTGGTGCAGCGCCCCAGCGAACCGTCCGAGCCGCGACCAGCACCACGCCCGACCACGCCCAGCCGCCATGTCGTGGTGAACGACCTCAGCGCGAGGACTTTCTGACGGCCGGCACCGGCGGCCGGCCTGCGATGCGGTCGGCGCCGACGGGCCACCGTGAGCTGCACACCGCCTTGGCCACAGGCGCGCGGCCGCGATCTGCTCCCCGACGGCAGCCACGTGACCATGGACAGCCAGGGATACGGCACCACGAGCTGCACCACCGACCAGTTGGAGACGGCCGCGAAGACCGGCGCCGTCACCGTCCGCGTCACCCTGGACTCCTCGTTGGGCCTCGCCCAGACCATCGCCGAGAAGTACCACCCGTAAACAGGGCGAGCTCGTGGTGGCCGCCGGCGGGGCTGCACGGCGCGGGGTCCGGGAGGAGCAGCTCCGCGGTCGCATTCTCCACCCGCAGCGGGACCGGACTGGGTCGTCGGGGTGGGGGCGGTGCAGCCTGTCGTGGTGAGCTCGGCGTTCGGCGGCCTCCGGCGACATGGTCCGGCACTCACCCGCTGATTCGGGAGACCGGGCACAGAGGAGGTCCTGCTCAAGGAGGGCGTCCGGCTCGGCGTGCACGCGCTTGGCGGGCAGCTGCCCGCCGATCGCCTTGACGATTTCGGCTGCGCTCGTCGAGCCGTTGGCCTCGATCAGGCTGAGGGCGGTGAGGTGGAGGCCGACATCCCGGAGGACGAGCCTGTGGCCCTCAGGGTGAGCACTCGGGTCGCCCGGCATGAGGCAGGCCAGGGCAAGGGATCGACACGCTCCGCGCCGCCGGACACCGCGACATCGCCGCCGGCATCCGGCAGGCTTCTTGCGAGCCCTCCACCCGCCCGCCCGACCTGCCGAGCATCATCCGACCAACGTGATCACCAGAGCACAGGGCTTTGCAACGGCCCTGAGCCACGGCGCGCTCTTTCCATGATCCGCTGCCGCCAATCGTGTTGATCATCACGCTCGGCGAAGTGATCGCTTCCGCTAGGTTACCGACGTGACTGGCTCTCAACTCCCCCACTTCCAGGGCATATCCGACGACCTCACGCGCGTACTGTTCGGACCTCGTGCACAGCGAATCCACGAGCCCTGGAGGCGCCTGTTCGACGACCCCCGGTTCGCCTTCGAGGAGGGACTGACCCCTCAGGAACGGACAGCGCTTTCGTACAAGCGACTGCGGTTCATAAACGATGCCGTGCCGGATCCGATCGCCCTGGCCTCGGACATCGAGAAGCTCGCGGCCATGCACGAGTGGGCTGGAGTGGTGGATGCCGGGATGGCGACGCTCGCGAGCATCCATTGGAACCTGCACATCGGCAGCCTGGCCGACCACGACGAGGGGCGGGACCTGCACCCGTATACCCGAATGGAACGCATCGGGACATTCCTGTGCACCGAGCTGGACCACGGTAACGACGCCGCCTCGCTGGAGACACGGGCCACATTCGATCCCGAGACGAGCGGATTCATCCTGGATACGCCCACCGCCGGTGCTTGCAAATGGATGCCGAACACCTCCAGTGCCGGTGGCGCCAAGAGCGCCCTCGTTGCTGCCCGCCTGATCGTCGGCGAAGTCGACCACGGAGTTTTCCTCTTCCACACGCCGCTCACCGATCAGGACGGTCGGCCCTACCCGGGCGTGGAAGTCCGGCCCCTCCCTCAGACCGCCAGCGCACCCGTCGACCACTGCGCCACCTACTTCCACGGCATGCACCTGCCCTTCGACGCCATGGTGCAGGGCGACCACGGGCGTCTGTCACGCGACGGCAGGTTCACCAGCGTGCTGGGCAATCCACGCAAGCGATTCCTGCAGTCGGTCGGACGCGTCAACGCAGGCAAACTCTGCATGAGCGCCTACAGCCTTGGCGTGACACGCCATGCCCTCGTCGTCGCTATGCAGCACGCCAGCCGACGGCTCACCTCCGGCATGACGACAGACCGCAAGGTCTCCCTCATCGAGCACCGCAGCCACCACGCCCCGCTCCTTTCTGCGGTCGCCACCACATACGCGGCGACACTGCTGCACCGTGAAGTAGTACAGCGGTGGACTGACAGCACTGCGACTGAACGCGCCGATGTGGAACGACTGGCCGCCATGGCCAAGGCCTGGATCACTTGGCGGGGTCGGGAGATCATGACGGAATGCCGTGAGCGTTGCGGAGCGCAAGGCCTGCTGCTGTCGAACGGAATTGCCTTCCAGCTGGCTGCGAACGAGGGGACGGTCACCGCCGAGGGAGACAATCTAGTAATTCTCATAAAGGCGGCTGGTGAGATGTTGATGGGCGGATTCACTCCCATGCCGACTTCTGAGGTACCGGCGAGTGAGCGCTCACTGGATGATTCAGATTATCTACAGGAACTTCTTGCAGACATCGAACGTATCTGGCACAGCAGGGCTCGCATCCGACTCCGGAGTGGGCCGACAGGAAATCCATTGGCTCGGTGGAACGGAACCGTGACACCCGCCTTGCGGCTCGTTGAAGCACATACAGTTCGCCTTGCCGCGCAGTCTCTGCTAAGCGCGGCAACGGGAGAGCCCGTCCCTGAAGTCCAGGCAGTTCTCGCGAACCTGCACCGTCTGTTCACCTTGCGGCAGATCAAGGACAACAGTGGGGACTTGCTCGCGGCCGGCCACATGACCTCGGATCACGTTCATCAACTGCCAGACGTCGAGGAAGCGCTGATCGAGGCGCTCCTGCCCTATGCCCTGACCCTGACAGATGGCTTCGCAGCTCTTGAGGGCGTCCTGGCCGGGCATCCGATGCTTGGCGCTCCGGGGCCGGCGGCCGAACTGGTGCCGGCGTAATTCGGCAGTCGCTCGGGGCGCTGCTGTCCGGCGACAGCAGCGCCCGACTCTCGCCGGGAATGGGCGCGGGCCGCGACGTCGAGCGGGCCGCAGCGTCACCCGTCGTCGGGATCTGCACCACCGGCCGCGCCAGCAGTCGGCGGACAGGTCCGCGACGGCCTGCTGCCGACCCTCCAGCGCGAGGGGTCCGGCGCCGGTGACGACTGCCTCCCAAAAGGTCGCGCAGCACGCCACCAGCCCCACCCAGGACTTCTCAACCAACCCGTAAAACCCAGCCCACAAACAAGATCAACCAGCGACTCACCGACCCGCCACACCGGCAGGTCGCATCCTGCGGTTCCTCGCCGGGCAGACCGCCGGCTTCACTGGCTACTGGAGCGCGGACCGGATGGCAGAACAGCGCCCCGAGGGACTGATGACGTCGAGGAGGGCTGGGCGAAGCCGCGGCAGAGGCGTCCGCCGGCCGCGCGCGATGCGGGCGCGGCCGTCGGGCCGCAGGACGACGAAGTACTGCCGGTCGGCGCCCTCGACGCGGGCCAGCGTGACGGAGGCGCCGGCCGCCGCGAGCGCATCGGCGGCCGGGCCGGCTTCCTCCGTCATCCGGTCGATCCACGAGTAGAACCGGGTGAGGCTCTTTGCCGGGCCGGTGATCCAGATCGCGAGCCGCGCACCCCGGCGCAGCGCGGCGAGCAGAACCGTACGCAGCGGCCCGTCGTCGGCCTCCCGCAGGAGCAGGTCGTGCAGGCGTTCCTGCCCGCATGGCCGGGACGGGGCCGCCCCGGCCAGCGCCCGGCACTTACGGCACGAGGCCAGGCCCCGGGGCTGGAAGTGGTGCTGCAAGCACGGGCAGCACGTCAGTCGGACTGCCGCCGGTGCAGGTCGCTGTCCCTCCACAGGGAGAGCAGGTGCGGGCTGGACGGCGCCGGGACGCGCCCCGGGCAGACGTCCCAGTGGCAGACCCGGCACCGGTCGGTCGGGTTCGCCCGGCCGAAGTTCAGCGCCGTATTGTGCCGGTCGATGCGCCAGCGGTTCCCTTCGCGGATGTCGCGCGGGGTGGGGCGGGCCCGGAAGGCGATCCGGTAGGAGTTGTGCGGTGCGAGCAGGCGCAGCGAGGCGTTGACCGGCAGGGACTTGCCGTTGCCGGCCGCGCCGGAGATGCACATCATCGCGCGGGCTTCGAGGGTGGCGGCGATGTTGTCACGGGCGGTGCGCGGCGCCTCGGTGGCGACGGGTTCGGGCGTCGGCCAGGTTCGGGTAGTGATCGGCGCGCTCACAAGATGCCGTGGTTGGCGGCCCTGTCCGGGCTCGTGCTGGCGCTCACCGCGCTCCCTCCTCGACCAGCCGGGCCGCTACGCGCCGTGCCTGCCAGGACGGGCGCCATGCCATTTCGCTGTGGCGGGGACCGGGTACGCATGGCGTCCTGCGGCACGCGCAACAGGCCGCCGCCGGCGCTGCGGCTGCCCGGGCGAAGGACACTGGTGCCCGGTGAGGCCAGTGCTGACCCGGCCTCACCCTGGCGCAAGCCGCCGACCGCCTCCGAGGAGTTCGCTCATCTCGTCGGTCTGCCGTGGTCGGATGGTGCCCGAAGACGTGAGGAGGCCGAGTGTGCGTTGGAGACGTGGCAAGAAGGCAGGCCGTCGCCGGAACGGGGACGGGGCCGGGGACGGGCCGTATGAGATCGTGTCCTCTTCGCAGGCGCTCTCACATCCGTCCCGGATCCGCGAGGAGCGCTGGGAGGAGTGGTTGCGGCGTTCGCGGGTCGGGGCCGACCTGGTCGCGTGGTGGGACGGCGGTGACAGCGACGTACGCACGCGTATTGGCGACATGCCGTATCGGGAGCGCCTCGTCGGCTTCCTGTCCCGGGCCTCGCCCCGGGACTGCGCCGCGATGGGCCTGGGCTGCAACCGCCGTGTCGACCGGCCGTGCTGGGAACCGCAGATCTGCGGCCAGGACCGCGTCGGTGTTTGCGCCGGCGGCGCGGCCGGTACTGGCGCGTCTCGTATTGGTCCGGTGCCGGGTGCCTGCGGGTCCTTCGTGGACTGCTGGAGCGATCTGGAACTGCGTGTGGAGTTCTCCGCCGACGACCGCCACCGGGCGGTGCACATGACGGACCGGAACCGCTGGGGCGAGGTCGGCGTGTGGGTGGACGGCGTTCGGCTGATGGTGGATGCCTGGCTGGATCGGTCCGGGTACTGGGTGGGCGATCGGTTCTATGTGCTGCGGGCAGCGGGCCCGGAAGACCATCCCGATCAGCAGATCGCCCTCGGTCTGCTCGGTTACAGGATTCTCTCGCTCGTGATCCACGACGCCCGCCGCGGGACGACACGCGTGTTCGTCCCGAATGCCTCACAGAGCTGGACCGATCCGTTCGTGCGGCTGGACCGCGATCAGTTGCATCTGTACGCGGACGAAGCCGCCGTCACGGCTGACCGGCCCGACCGGTCGGTACCTGCCGAATCGCCACCTTGAGGTGACCCCTGGAACGTGGACACAGGGGTTCATGCTGCGAGTGAGAGTCTAGCGTGCGTGTGGTGTTGCTGTTCTACACCCTGCGCAACGTCCGCACCGGGACCTGCCTGCACCACGCCGACGGGACCAACCTCGCCGCCCAGGACCCGGACGGCGGCTTCACCGACTGCGTGACCGTCGGCGACTTCTGGAACGCCCGCCTGGGCCAGTGCCGCACCAGCGAGGCGGCCTGGACCGTCACCCCCGGCGCGCACGCCCGGATCAAGTCCGAGTCCGGCCTCAACGGCAACGACCTCTACCTGACGGAGGCCCAGCCCGGCCACGTCGCCGCCCGCCCGGACCGCGACGCCGCCGCTCCGGACTGGACGGTGACGCCCTGAGCCCTCCTGAGCCTTCCGGGGCGGGGGCACGCAGAACGCCCGGCCGGGAAACCCCGGCCGGGCGTTCGTACGAACCGTGCCCGGGCCGTCCTACAGGTGACGGCAGCCGGTCCAGTTGCCGACATAGTCGTACACGTTCCACAGCATGGCGCTGCGCGTGGCCGGACCGTAGATACCGTCCGGGGACAGGTTGTGCCCCTGCTGGAACGTCCGGACGGCGCTCTCCGTGTCACCACCGTACTCGCCGTCCGCGCCCCACCGGCCCACGCTGATGCTGTTGCACTCAGCGAGGCTCCGCTGGAGCTGCACCACGTCGTCCCCGCTGGAGCCGTTCTCCATGAGGCACGAGGTCGAACCGCCGCTCGTGCTGGGAATCAGCGAACGACCGCTCCCGTACGGGACCGAGACGGCCGTGCTGCAGTAGCCGTCCGCCGCGGAGGCGGCGGGAGCGAAAGTGATGAGCCCGGCGACAGCGGCTGCCGCTGCTCCGAAGGCCGCGAGTTGGCGCTTCAAGAAATCCCCCTAGATGAACTGCGGGCACGCCCGTGTGCGGTGGCCCGGCCAAGCGAGGTTGATATTAGGAGGAGATCGAGGCGGCGAGCAAGATCACGCCGGGTCGGGCCCGGTGCGTCGGCACCAGGGATTGAGGGCGCCCGCCTGCTTCCGTCGGGGAGTTGAGCGTCGAATCCCGAAAAACCGCGTACGGCGGCCGGCAGGAACCGTACACCCGGTGACTGCTGTCTTTCACTCGGTGAACTCCTGGGAACGGCCCGGGGAACGATCTAATGCCGCATCAGGCAACGTTTGCCGCGAACCTCGCCCGCGAGGCGGGCGACCTACACCCGCCCGCACGGCGTCCGGCACCTGTTCGCCGCCTACGACCTCGCCAAGGACCAGCTCTACGGCCACATCAAGAAGACCAAGAACCGCTCCAAGTTCCTGGAGTTCTGCCGCTATCTGCGCTCGCTGCACCCGCTGGACGTGCGCATCGCGATCGTGGCCGACAACTACTCACCCCACCTGACCACCAAGCGGTGCCAGCGGGTCGGAACCTGGGCCGAGGCGAACAACGTGGAGATCGCCTACACCCCGACCAACAGCTCCTGGCTCAACCGGATCGAGGCCCAATTCACCGCCCTGCGCTACTTCACCCTCGACGGCACCGACCACCCCAGCCACAAGGTCCAGGGCAGCATGATCCGCCGCTACTGAAGTTGAATTCGTAATGTCGGTCTGAAGGTGGTCAGCCGTCCATGATCAGGCCGGTGGCGGCGAGGCATCCGTCGATGAGGTGAGAGC
>NZ_JBVOOL010000063.1:0-10000 GCF_055664045.1 Kitasatospora sp. NPDC023385
GCCTCGTCGGCCGCGCGGACGTGCAGCGCATCCCGGTCCGGCTCGGCGTAGACGGCGACGCTGGCAATACCGGCGTCCGAGCAGGCCCGGGCGACCCGCACCGCGATCTCCCCCCGGTTGGCGATCAGCACCTTACGCACGTTGAACTCCCTCGTCCCTGCCGTTTGCTCGTCGTTTCGGGTGGTCGTGCGGCCGCACGCGCGGCCAGTCAGTCACCGGTGCCCCAGTTCCGGGGCCAGCGGGTCATCCGCCGGGCGGGGACCGCCCAGCCCCGGCCGGCCCGGGTCGGACCGGCCGCACCGGTGGCATCCTCGGTGGCGGTCAGCGCCGTCACCGCGACGACCACGGCCGCCAGTTCCTCGTTCGTCGGGCGGCCGTGCACCACCAGCAGGCCGTCCTCGACCGGGTGCGCGGTGCCGCCGCCTCCCGCCCCGCTCACAGCGGGATGTTGCCGTGCTTGCGGGGCAACCGGGACGTGCGCTTGCCACGCAGCGTCTCCAGCGCGCCGGCGACGGCCCGCCGGGTCTCGTGCGGCATGATCACCGCGTCCACGTAGCCGCGTTCGGCCGCCGCGTACGGGTTGCAGAGCGCCTGCTCGTACTCGTGGCGCAGCCGGGCCCGCTCGGCGACCGGGTCCTCGGCCGCCTTGACCGCGCGGTGGTGCAGCACGGTCACAGCGCTCTCGCCGCCCATCACCGCGATCTCGGCGGTGGGCCAGGCGAGGTTGATGTCGATCCCCAGGTGCTTGGACCCCATGACTCCGTAACCGCCGCCGTACGCCTTGCGGGTGACCACGGTGACCATCGGGACGGTCGCCTCGGCATAGGCGTAGATCAGCTTGGCGCCGCGGCGGATGATGCCGGCCTGCTCCTGCTCCAGGCCGGGCAGGAAGCCGGGGACGTCGACGAAGCTCACGATCGGGACGTGGAAGGCGTCGCACATCCGGATGAAGCGCGCGGCCTTCTCGCTGGCGTCGATGTCCAGGGCGCCGGCGGAGACGATCGGCTGGTTGGCCACGATGCCGACGCTGTGCCCGTCGATCCGCCCGAGTCCGCAGACCACGTTCTTGGCGAACAGCGGCTGCACCTCCAGCAGTTCGCCGCCGTCCAACACGGTCCTCACGACCGTGCGCATGTCGTACGGCACATTGGGGCTGTCGGGCACCAGGGTGTCGAGCGCCCGGTCGGCCGCGGTGAGGGTCTCCGGCTCGGTGGCGGCGTAGACCGGCGGGTCCTCCATGTTGTTGGAGGGCAGGTGGCCCAGCACCAGCCGCACGTACTCGAAGGCGTCCTTCTCGTCCTGCGCGAGGTAGTGCGCGTTGCCGGAGACGGTGTTGTGGACGAGCGCGCCGCCGAGGTCCTCGCGGTCGACGTGCTGGCCCATGACGGTGCGCAGCACCTCGGGACCGGTGACGAACATGTGCGAGATGTCCTCGACCATCACGACGAGGTCGGTGATGGCGGGGGCGTAGACCGCGCCGCCGGCGCAGGGGCCCATCATGAGCGAGATCTGCGGGATGACGCCCGAGCCCTCGACCTCGCGCCGGACCATCTCCGCGTAGTAGGCGAGCGAGACCACGCCCTCCTGGATGCGGGCGCCGCCGGAGTCGTTGATCCCGATGACCGGGCAGCCCGTGCTGAGGGCCAGGTCCATCACCTTGACGATCTTCTCGCCGTACGTCTCGCCGAGGCTGCCGCCGAAGACCGTGAAGTCCTGGGCGAACACGCACACCTTGCGGCCGTCGACGGTGCCGTAGCCGGTGATCACGCCGTCGCCGAGCGGGCGGTTCCGCTCCAGGCCGAAGTCGTGGCTGCGGTGCCGCGCCAGCGCGTCGAGTTCGACGAAGGAGCCCGGGTCGAGCAGCGCGTCGATCCGTTCGCGGGCGGTGAGCTTGCCCTTCTCGTGCTGCTTGCGGGCGGCGGCGGAGTCGGCCCGTGCGGCCAGCTCGTCGCGGCGGCGCTGCAGTTCGGCGAGTCGGGCGGCCGTCCCCGCCCTCTGCTCCTGGACGAGGGGGGTGTCGGGGGCCATCAGGCGCTCCTCTCCGCCGCCGAGGCGTGCTTCAGTTCGCCGTTGAGGTAACGCTCCCGGCAGGCCCGGCGCTGCACCTTGCCGCTGGTCGTCCGGGCGAGGAAGCCGCGCCGCACGACGACCACCTCGTCCACGTCGAGCCGCTGGCCCTCGTGGACGGCGGCGCGGATGCGCGCCGCCAGCTCGTCGGGACCGGTGGTGCGCAGGGCCCGGCCGTCGGCCTCGACGACGACGACCAGGCGCTCGCGTTCACCGTCGTCGACGGAGAACGCCGCGGCCGCGTTGGGGTGCAGGCCGGGAGCGGCGGTCTCGGCGGAGAGCTCGATGTCCTGCGGGTAGAAGTTCCGCCCCCGGCGGATGATGACGTCCTTGAGACGGCCGGTGACGAACAGTTCGCCGTCGTGGACGAAGCCGAGGTCGCCGGTGCGCAGGAAGGTGTCGGACTCCTCCTGCCCGTCGATCGTCGCCCGGAAGGTCTCCTCGGACTCCTGCGGACGCCCGTGGTAGCCCGCGGCCACACACGGTCCGGAGACCCAGATCTCGCCGACCTCGCGATCGGCCAGAGCGGTGCGGGAGGCCGGCTCGACGATCCGCACCGTGGTGCCGAGCACCGGGACGCCCGAGCCGACCAGCGGCTGCGCGCCCGGCCCGGGGGCGGACACCGTGACCCGGTGCGCCCGCAGGGCATCCGTGGACACCCAGAGCAGGGTCGGCTCTTCGGCGGGCCGGCTGCCGGTCGCCTTGAGCGTGTTCTCGGCGAGGCCGTAGCCGGGGCACATGGCCTCCGGGCGGAACCCGGTCGGCGCGAAGGCCTCGGCGAAGGACCGGATCGCCTGCCAGCGCACCGGCTCGGCGCCGTTGGCGGCCACCCGCCAGGAGGAGAGGTCCAGTCCGGGCGCCACCTTGCCCTCCTGCCAGGCCTTCACGCACAGCTCGTACGCGAAGCTGGGCGCCGCGGCGTGGGTCCCCCGGAAGCGGTCGATGGCCGACAGCCACCGGCCCGGGTTGCGGACGAAGGCGTCCGGCGCCATCAGGTAGGCGGGCATCCCCTCGCACAGCGGCATCAGGACGCCGAAGAGCATCCCCATGTCGTGGAAGAGCGGGAGCCAGGACACGACCACGCCGTCCGGTCCGGAGGGCCACAGCTCGTCGGTCTCGGCCACGTTGGCGAGGAAGTTGGCGTGGGTGACCATGACGCCCTTGGGGTCGCCCGTCGAGCCGGAGGTGTACTGCAGCAGCGCGGTGTCCTCCGGCTCGGGGAACCCGCCGGTCCACTCGGCCCGCGGCAGCGCGCCGGTGTCGACGAGGGTCAGCCCGGCGAGCTCCGGAAGGTCGCCGAAGCGCTCCTCCAGGTCGCGTTTCACCTCGGCGGTGGTCAGCACGGTCGTGGTGCCCGCGTCCTCGGCGATCCGGCGCAGGCGCGCCAGACCGGTGGCCCGTCGGGGCACCTGCACCGGGGCGCCGGCCACCCGCGCGTACATGCAGCCGAGCAGCGTGCGGACGAACTCCAGGCCCGAGGGGTAGAGCAGCACCGCGCTGCCCCCCGCGAGACCGGCCGCCGCCAGCGCGGCGGCCCGGGAACGCGCGTCGACGTCCAGCTGCCGGTAGGTGAGCGAGCCGTCCGGCTCCTCGCCGTCCCGCAGGTAGACGTACGCGGTGTCGTCGGGCTGCTTCTCGGCGCGCAGGCTCAGGGCCTCCGGCAGCGTCGTGGCAGGGCCCATCCGCACCGGTTCTTTGGTGGTCACGGTCGTGCTACCTCGTTTCGCGAGGACGTGGACGGTCGGTGGTGGCGTGCCGGATCACGAGTACGGGAGATCCAGGGGCGCGAGGGAGTCGAAGAGGTCACCGGGGCCGGGGTTGGCGTGCGGGGCGTGGCCACCCAGGTGCCGGACCACACCCCACACCGCGTTGAGAGCCGTCGTCACCGCGCCCTCGGCGAAGCCCGCGGTCCACGAGACGTCGTCGCCGCACAGGAAGAAGCCGCGGTGGCCGGGCTTCACGTCGTCCTGCATGAACTGCGTGAACAGCCGCCGCTGGTAGCGGTACTGGCCGGGCAGGTTCGACTTGAACGCGCCCACGAAGTGCGGCTCGGTCTCCCAGGTGACGGTGATCGGCCCGTCGATGATGTGCGAGCGGATGTCCAGGCCCGGGTAGATCCGGCCCAGGCGGGTCAGCAGGACCTCCAGGCGCTCGCGGTCGGTGAGCGGGGCGAACTTCAGCGAGTCGTCGTTCCAGGTGTAGGACAGGCACATCACGCCGGGACGGTCGGGTCCGTTATCGAACAAGTAGACGCCGCGCGCGATCCGGTCGGTGAGCGTCATCCCCATCACCTCGTGACCGGTCCGCGGGTCGATGTCCCGCCAGAACGGCCGGTCGGTGAGGACGAAGAGCTTCGACGAGCCCATGTAGTGGGTGCGCTCGACGGCCGTCCACTGCGGTTGGGTCAGCAGGGTGGGGTCGCAGTCGATGCGGTTGAGCAGCGTCCACACGTGCGGGGTGAACACCACGGACGGGAATCGGCGGATGCCGCCGTCCGCGTCCTCGACCACGAACTCCTCGCCCTTGTGCCGCAGGCCCACCACGGCCGGACCGGGCGCGCCGCCCTCGTGCAGCGAGGCGAGCGAGGTGCCGGCCGGCCAGTGCGCCGGGGCCTCGGGCGTGTGCCGCCACAGGCCGTACGGCAGTTGCTGCACCCCGCCGACGATCGACATGTGGTTCTCGTCCGCTTCGGTGAAGACCACCCGGAGGATCTCCAGCACCGAGTTGGGGAAGTCGGTGTCCCAGCCGCCCGAACCGAAGCCCACCTGTCCGAAGATCTCCCGGTGCCGGAACGAGTGGAACGCCGAGGAGCTCGCCAGGAAGCCGTAGAACGACTCGTCGTCGAACTCGCGGACCAGCCGGTTCCAGACGGCCTTGAGGATCGGCACGTCCCGCCGGGCGATCGCGTCGCGCATCGTCGAGAGGTCCGCACGCTCCTGGAGCACCTTCTCCCAGGCGTCCGCGACCTGCTGGTACGGCTCCGGCAGGTCCTGCGGCGAACGCGCCCACTCCTGCTCGCCGTTGAGGTCGATCAGGGTGCCCGGTGTGGAGGGTGCCAGCGGGTTCGGGAACGGCTTGGTCGGCAGTCCCAGCAGGTCGATGTAGTGGTAGAGCGCCTTCGCCGAGACCGGGAAGCGCATCGCGCCCAACTCGGCCACGTACTCGGGGTGCTTGGCGAAGGGCACGGCCCGCATCCGGCCGCCGAGGTCGCCGGCCTCGTACACCACCGGGCGCAGGCCCAGCCGCATCAGCTCGTACGCGGCGGTCAGTCCGGCCATGCCGCCGCCGACCACCGCGACCTCGGTGCCGGCCCGCTCCGGAGGCAGCACGCCCAGTCCGGCCGGATGGGTCAGCCACCGGTCGTAGGAGAACGGGAAGTCCGGAACGAGCATGCTGATCGAAGCCGGGCTTGGTGACGTCATCTGGAAAACCCCTCGGGCCGTGCCGACAATACTGGGTCGAGAATCAGAGAAATTCCGGCAGAGTTCCGCACGCTCGCGCCGCGCCTCGTACGCTTCGGCCCGGGGTGGGTCTCGCGCCTGCCCCGGGACCACGGGTCGCCTTCGCCGACGGGCTCACGCTATTTTTCGCGGTGTCGCGGGGGCAACCCCTACGTACCCTGTCAACGGGCCCCAACCCGTACAAAAGCCCGCGCCGAGCGGCCTGCGCCGCAGGTCACCGGTGCCGTCGGTCCGGCCCTCGCCGTCCGGAACCCCGTGCGCACCGGTGCGGGGTCGGCTTAGGGGGCTTATGGGGTGGTCGCCGGCCGAAACCCCGCCGTAGCCTCGGTCACGCTGTCCGCTGGCTGACTGTTGGGTGAAATGCTGATGGAAGAGAAGACAGCTGTCGTATTTCCTGGAATGGGGCCGTCGAGCTTTTCCACGGTCGGCAAGTTCATGGTTCTCGACAGATACGCGCGACGACGGATAGCCGACGCCGACCGGGCCCTCGGGTACTCGCTGCTCGATCGGTTCCACGCGGCCGACGACGACTACTCCGAATACACCCAGGTGGCCTTCCTGGTCAATTCCCTGGCGCTGGCCGACCGGGCCGAGGACGTCATGGGAATGCGCGCCGACTACGTCGCCGGCCCCAGTTTCGGACAGAAGGCCGCGGCCGCCTGGACGGGCGCCATGGATTATTCCGACGTGGTCCGGATGACCGCCGAACTCGCCCGCTGCGAGCAGGAGTTCTTCGCCACCGAACACACCGATGTCGTGACGCACTCCTTCGTGCGCGTTCCCGAGGACGACTTCCGGGAATACCTCGACGGACTCGCCGCCGACGGCGAGTGGTACGACGTCTCGGGCCGCCTCGACCAGGGCTTCTACATGCTCTCCGTCCGCGAACACCTCCTCGAAGGCCTCAAGAAGGCCATCGGCGCCATGGGCGGCTACTCGATGTACACCATGCGCCCGCCGGTGCACGCCGAGGCCTTCGACGGGCTGCGACGCAAGGCCGAGGAAGAGGTCTTCTGCCGCTACGAGATCGGCGCCCCCGCGCAGACCGTCATCGCCGACCAGGACGGCAGCCTGGTCACCACCGCCGACCGGATGCGCACCATGATGCTCGACACCTTCGACAAGGGGATCCGCTGGCCCGACGTCGTCGACTCGCTGCTCGGGGTCGGTGTGCGGACGCTCTACGTCACCGGCCCCGAGAACCTGTTCCGCCGGGTGCAGTGCACCACCCGGAACTTCGACGTCGTCGCGGTCGACCCGAAAAGCGTCCTCCGGTCCACGCTGCGGCCGGCCGACCGCTGAACGCGGCGGCGCTCCCGCGCATTCGGAAGCAGCCGGAAGCACAGCCGGAAACCCCGCCGGAACCCCGCCGGAAACGTCACCGGAAGCCCGGTCGGCGCACCGCCGGAATCCCCTGAGGACCCACTCGGACCCCCGGGGAGCGCCTCCGGAAGAAAGGGGTGCGTAGGGGTGGGGACGCCGCTCGGCGGCGACCTACGCTCGCGTGAAGTCCGGTTTTCCCTGAACAGCCCTGAAAGCCCTGAAAGCCCTGAACAGCCATGTCGGCAGAGTGGTGGAGCGAGCGATGGTAGGCCAGTCCGGAGAATTCGGTTCGAAGCCTGAACTGACCGGTCCGGAGCAGGAACGCCACCTGCTCGCCCTCGTCACCGGTCTGGTCGAGGACGTGCTCAGCAGCACGGACCGCGGCGGACCGACCGGCATCGACCCCGAGAGCTCCTTCCTCGAACTCGGCTTCCACTCGCTCGCCGCCGTCGAGTTCCACCGCCGGCTGATCGCCGCCACCGGCCTCTCCGTGCCCGTCACCCTGCCCTTCGACCACCCCACCCCGCGGGCGCTCGCGCGCGAACTGCGCCGCCTGCTCTCGGGCGCCGAGGACAGCCCCGCGGACGAGGCGGTCGCGGCCGCCGCCGACGACGAGCCGATCGCCATCGTCGGCATGGCCGTGCGGCTGCCCGGCGGCGTCGACACCCCGGACGACCTCTGGCAGCTGCTCGCCGAAGGCCGCGACGCCATCTCCGGGTTCCCCACCAGCCGGGGCTGGGACCTGGACGACCTGTACTCCCCGGACCCGGACGACGGCGGCAAGACCTACACCCGCGAGGGCGGGTTCCTGCACGGGGCGGGCGAGTTCGACGCCGACTTCTTCGGCATCTCGCCGCGCGAGGCCCTCGGCATGGACCCGCAGCAGCGCCTCCTGCTGGAGAGCACGTGGGAGGCCCTGGAGAACGCGGGCATCGACCCCAGGGCCGCCCGCGGCAGCCAGACCGGCGTCTACGTCGGCGTCGAGAACCAGGAGTACGGCCCGCGCCTGGCCGACGCCGCCGACGGGCTGGAGGGCTACCTGCTCACCGGCAACGCCGCCAGCGTCGCCTCCGGCCGTCTCGCCTACACCTTCGCCTTCGAGGGCCCCACGATCACCGTCGACACCGCGTGCTCCGGCTCGCTCGTCGCCCTCCACCTCGCCGTGCAGGCCCTGCGCCGCGGTGACTGCCCGCTGGCCGTCGCCGGCGGCGCCGCCGTCATGTCCAGCCCCGGCGGTTTCCTCGCCTTCAGCCGGCAGCGCGGCCTGTCCGAGGACGGCCGCTGCCGCGCCTACTCCGCCGACGCCGACGGCACCGGTTGGGGCGAGGGCGCCGGCATCCTGGTGCTGGAGCGCCTTTCCGACGCCCGCCGCAACGGCCACCGGGTGCTCGCGCTCGTCAAGGGCAGCGCCATCAACTCCGACGGCGCCTCCAACGGCCTGACCGCCCCCAGCGGCCTCGCCCAGCAGCGCGTCATCCGCCGCGCCCTGGGCGACGCCGGCCTCGCCCCCGCCGACGTCGACGCCGTCGAGGGCCACGGCACCGGCACCAAGCTGGGCGACCCGATCGAGGTCCAGGCCCTGTTGGCGACGTACGGGCAGGGGCGTGAGGGCGGCGAGCCGCTGTGGCTCGGCTCGCTCAAGTCCAACGTCGGCCACACCCAGGCCGCGGCCGGTGTCGCCGGTGTGATCAAGATGGTCCTGGCGCTGGGCAACGGCGTGCTGCCGCGGACCCTGCACGCCGAGCAGCCGTCGCCGCACGTCGACTGGTCGGCGGGTTCGGTGGAGCTGCTGACCGAGGCCCGGGAGTGGCCGACGGTCGGGCGTCCGCGCCGGGTCGGCGTCTCGTCGTTCGGCATGAGCGGTACCAACGCGCACGTGGTGCTGGAGCAGGCTCCGGTGGAGGAGCCGGCGGAGGCGGGCGCGGTCATCGTCGACGCTCCGGTGCCGTGGGTGGTGTCGGGTAAGTCGGAGGCGGCGCTGCGGGCGCAGGCGGCGCGCTTGGCGGCGTTCGTCGGGGAGCGGCCGGAGCTGTCGCCCACGGATGTCGGGTACTCGCTGGCGCTGTCGCGTTCCCGCTTCGAGCACCGTGCGGTCGTCTCCGGCTCGGACCGGGACCAGCTGCTCGCGGGCCTCGCAGCGCTCGCCGCCGGGGACACCGCCGGGGCGGTCGCCTCCAGCGGCGCACTCGCGTTCCTGTTCACGGGGCAGGGGAGCCAGCGGACCGGCATGGGCCGTGAACTGTACGGCACCTTCCCGGTGTTCGCGGCGGCCTTCGACGAGGTGTGCTCCTACCTGGACCTGCACCTCGATGTGCCGCTGAAGGACCTGGTCTTCGACGGGTCGGAGCTGCTGGACCGGACGGCGTACACGCAGGCCGCGCTGTTCGCGGTCGAGGTGGCGCTGTTCCGGCTGGTCGAGTCCTGGGGTCTGAAGCCGGACTTCCTGGTCGGCCACTCGGTCGGCGAGCTGGCCGCCGCGCATGTCGCCGGGGTGTTCTCCTTGGAGGACGCCGCCGTCCTGGTGGCCGCGCGCGGGCGTCTGATGCAGGCGCTGCCCGTCGGCGGTGCGATGGCGGCGATCGAGGCGACGGAGGCGGAGGTGCTGCCGCTGCTGGCCGGCCGTGAGGCGGAGATCGCTGTCGCGGCGGTCAACGGGCCTTCGTCGGTGGTGGTTTCGGGTGACGAGGCCGCCGTGCTGGAGGTGTTGGAGCACTGGAAGGCGCAGGGCCGGCGGGGCCGCCGGCTGCGGGTGAGCCACGCGTTCCACTCGCCGCGCATGGAGCCGATGCTGGAGGAGTTCCGCTGGCACGCCCGCGTGATCGGCTACTCCGCGCCGCGCATCCCGATCGTCTCCAACGTCACCGGTGAGCTGGCGACGGCGGAGGAACTGGCCTCGCCGGAGTACTGGGTGCGGCACGTCCGCGAGGCGGTGCGCTTCGCGGACGGTGTCGCGTACCTCGCCGGGCAGGGCGTGAGGAAGTTCCTGGAGCTGGGTCCGGACGGGACTCTCTCCGCACTGGCCCAGGGCGTCCTGACCGACACCGAGGAGGCGGTCTTCGCCCCGGTGCTGCGCAAGGACCGCTCGGAGGCGGTGTCCTTCACCGAGGCCGTGACCGGTGTGCACGCCCGTGGTGCCGTGCTGGACTGGG
>NZ_JBVOOL010000064.1:0-8789 GCF_055664045.1 Kitasatospora sp. NPDC023385
GCTGTCACAGGTCAAGAGCGGCGGGAACCCGCCGAGGCCGGCGGACCGGGCAGCGGGTGCAACACGGCACTGCAACACGCCCACCCGCCCCTACCTCCAGCCGCATAACGCCTGGTCAGACCCGCAACACAGCCCCGTGTCGCACCCGAACGCAACACCGCGCTGCACCCCCGCGTTGCACCCCCACCCACCACCAGGACCAAGGCCGTCGAGAATGCCGGCCTTCTCGACGGCCACCACCGAGCAGCAGCCGCGGCCCCGCCCCGGCACCCCGTCGCACCCACCTGTCGCACCCAGCCCACACACAGGGGAAACCGGGTATCCGCCCACGTCACACCACACGACACCACCCCATCGCAACAGGCAACGCGACAAGGGACGCGACAACCCGCCGACTACAACCGAGCCGCCACCAGAGCGGCCTCCACGGCGGCCTGACGGCCACCCAGCCGTCCAGCCGGAACAACGGACGCAGCAGCACCCGGACCGACCCGAAACGGCGGGACGGCGCAGCCGAGCCGGGCACAGCGGGACAGCGGCGCAGCACCAGCACACCCCCGCCCCGGACGGCGGTGCAGCACCAGCCAGGCACAGCAGGCCCGGACGGCGGACCCCGGGGACGGCGGCGGCCGAGCAGGGCGCAGCAGGGCGCAGCAGGCCCGAACGACGCGGAGCCCGACCCCCACCAAACCGAACACCACCCCCGCCATCACCCCCGGCCACCGCAATTCAAACCCGAATTCACACCACCACCCGGCGGCCAATCCACCAAAACAACCACACGGAAATACCAGCGGAATTCACCCCCAAAAACAGCCCACAACACCCGGCCCACCCCCGAACGGGGCCGACCCGCCCCCGACCCCACCCGTAACCACATACAGTCACCAAACCCGGGCCACAGCCACCCCGACCCACACCGCCAACAGGTCCAACCAAAGGTCCAGACAACCCCGCTTCCAGGGCCATTCCACGCCCACCAACACCAACAGGTCACGCCCGACGGTGGGGTCAGCTACTCCTCTCCGCGGCTCGCACGCGCGGCTCGCCGCCGGGCATCCGCCGCTTCCGCGCGAGGGGCACCTGCGGGTGCCGTTCGAGCACCGCGAGGGCGCCTACCCGCTGGGGCAGTGGATCTCCGACCAGCGCAAGGCGTACGGCGTCGGCGCGATGGAGGGCGGCCGGGTCCGGCGCCTGGAGGCCCTGGGGATGGTCTGGGACGAGTACGACGCGGCGTTCCAGGAGAACCTGGCGGCCGCGTGTACTTCGCCGAGAACGGCACCCTGGCGGCGCCGCGCGGCGCTGCGGTGCTGGACCGGCCGGTCGGGCAGTGGCTATCCAACCTGCGCCGGCCGGGGGCGCTCGCGGGGAACCCCGAGCGGGCCGAGGCGCTCGCCGAGATCGACCCGGACTGGTGCCCGGCCTGGCCGATCGACTGGCAGCGCCACTACGCCGCCGTGCGCGAGTGCGTCGACGGCGGCGCGCAGCTGGAGGACCTGGTGCCCGGGGTCACGGTGCGCGGTGAGGACGTCGGGCGGTGGCTGGAGCGCCAGTGTCAGCACGTCGTCTGACAGGGCCTGGTGGACGGGCAGCGTGTGCGCCTGGCCGCGCTCGGCGTCGAGCCGCTCCCGGCCCCGGCGGCGAAGGCGCCCAAGGCCGCTGGAGGGGCCTTGAGGGCGTTCGAGCGGGGTATCGCGGCGCTGCGCCAGTTCCACGGCCGTGAGGGCCACCTGACCGTCCCCAGGGGGCACCTGGAGACCCTGGAGGACGGCACCGAGGTGAAGCTCGGGGTGTGGCTGTCGAACACGAACCCAGGCGGGCGAAGCTGGACTCGGCCCGGCTCGGCGTGCTGGCGGAGCTGGGCCTGGAGTGGGCTGCCTGAGCCGTGGTCAGGCGGGTGCGGGAGCGGCGACGGTGTCCGGCCACCCCCGTTCGCCGTTCCAGGCCCGGTCAGCGGTCGGGGTACTTCTCCGCGTGGAGCAGCCGGACGTGCCACCAGGGGTCGTCGAGCTTGCCGGCCTTGCGCTGTCGGCGTTCGCGGCTTGTGGGCAGGGGCAGGATGATCGGTTTGCGGCCGTTCATGCGGCGGCTGCTGTCGCAGGCGGGGCACTCCAGCTGGTCGGGGTCGGCGTTCTCGCGTAGTTCGAGGAGGGTGCCGGGTTCGCCGCCGATGGAGCCCTTGCAGGTGTAGCAGGGGTGCATGGCGGCGTTGGCTTCCCGGGCGGCGAGCAGCTGGTTGCGTTCCTCGGTGTCGCGGGCTTGCTGCTGGCAGTGGGTGCAGGGCTTGGTGCCGTCGCTGGCGCTGTACTTGTAGTCGTACTCGTCTTCGCGGCGGTTGCAGCCGGGGCAGCGGGTGGCCTCCAGGCGCCGCTCCTTCTCTTCCTGGGCGGCCTTGTTCTCGGCGGCGATGCGCGCGCGGGTGCGGGTGAGGTAGTCGGTGTTGGACAGGGCGTCGGCGAGGGTCTGCCACTGGTGGCTGCCGAAGCGCCACCAGATCGCGGCGTGGGGGCCCTTGGCTTTCAGCTGGTCGAGCGTGCACGCCAGGATCGGGATCCGGTCGGTGAAGTCGAAGTCGTCGCACTGCGGCTGCCAGTGCTTGCGGGTCAGGGCCTGGACCCCGTTGATGGTGTTGGTCAGGCCGCGGGGTCCGGCGCCAGCCAGGACGAGGGCGATCGGCGGCAGCGCCTTCGGCGGGGCGGCGGGGTACTTGCGCCGCCATACCCGCAGCTGCTTCGCCGTGGACGGGTGCCCTTCGTGGGTGGGGTCCTTGTAGGTGAGGGCGAAGTACTCGGCGTGCCGTCGAACTTGGCGGCGACCTCCGCGTGGGTCTCGCTGTGGAGGTCCACCTCCACCAGGAGCACGGGCACGCCGTCGCCCGGGGCGGTCAGGACGGCGTCCGCTTGCTGGGAGCGGCTGCCGGGCAGGGGGTGGACGTCCTCGGTGCGTCAGTTCGCGATGGTGCCGATCGCGCCGCCCGGGGTGTTCGCGCCGGTGAACGCGACGATGGTGTCGTTGACCGCCATCGCGTGCGGGGCGCCGGAGGCGCGCCCCAGCGAGCGGGCCCGCTCGCCCATCTTCCGTCCCGTGGGCAGCGTGGTGGCCGCGGTCTCCAGGCCGAGGGCGGTCAGCCCCCAGATCACCGCGTTGGCGCCCTTGGGGGGCACCGGCTTGCTGCGCTTCTTCGGCCGGGCGGCCAGTGGCGTCTTCTTCTTCGGCGGCGGTCCTCCGACCGGGCCGCGCTGCTCGGTCAGCCGGCTCTCCGGGCGCGCCATGTCCCGCATCGCGCTGGCCGTGCTGTTCGGGAACTCGTGGTGCGGTGCGGCCAGCTGCCAGACCTGCTTGACGGTGGCCGCTTTCAGCACGCCCAGCACCTGGAGGATGTCGTGGCGCAGCGGGCCGGTGCTCCCGTTGGGGTAGGCCTTCGCGCGGACGAACGCGGTGCGCTGCTTCGGCACCCGCTCCGCCCCCCGCACAGCCTGCCCGGCGGCCCGGCCTCCGTCGTGCTCGCCGTGCTCCTGGCCGCCGATGTTCTGGTCCTCGCTCATGCTGCTGCTCCCGGCTGGTCGTTCATCCCGTTCTCGATACCGCACCGCGCCGACAACCGGCCCGGCCGCCACCCGCCACCGCCGCCACCACCGGGCGTCAGCCCGTGCGCCGGCCACCGGCGCGAGGCCGCCCGGCCGGTGGAGGGAGGGCCACAGCGGCCCGGGAGCGCGTCGAACCCCGCCGACACCCGCCCGCCACCAGCCACCACCACCCACAACCACAGGCAAGAGGGGGACAGAGGGGTTGTGGGGATTTCCGTGGACCCGTTTTCTGGCCGCTGACCTGCGGAAATGTGCGGAATGGTCGCGAGGTCACTGGTCGGGGAAACAGTCGGGGAGGTGGTCGGGGATCCGGTCGGGGAACCGAACCTGCTCCCACCGGGCTTGACGGGGCGCCAGCGGGCTGAAACCACCGCTGGAGCCGTACCGGACCAGCGTAGCCGTGGCCGGGCTCCGCAGGGGCCGTGCGGGGCGTTCCGGCGGCCGTGCGGCATGGGGCGATCGGGCCGGACGGGTCGGGCCCCGGGCCGGGGCGGCCCCTGCCCAGGGCCTGGTGGTGGCGGTTCGTCATCATCGGTGCGCTGTCCTCGGTGTCCGCGGGGCGGGCGTGATGCCCGATCACCAGATAAAGGTGCCTGCGAGCGCGTCGGTGTGACACAACCGCCCGAACTTCTTCGTCGGGCGCCGGGCTACAGGCCCATGTCGCGGGCCTGGGCTACGGTGCGGGCGGCCAGCTCGGGTGTGGGGTGCAGCAGCGGCTGCTGGGTGGTGGCGTCGCCCAGGAACGCGCCGCCGCGGATCGCGATCCACCGGTTGCCGGCGCCCAGGCCGCGTTCGACCCAGCCCTGGATCTCGTTGTCGAGCACGATGTAGAAGGCGCTCGGGACGGCCGACCAGCCGGCCAGCAGCCAGTTCGGGCCGAGCTGGCCGAGGGGGCCGACGACGTCGCAGTCGCCGAAGCCGCGGGCGAACGGCTCCGGCGGCGCCTGCAGGTCCCGCCCGGCCGAGTGCTGCGGCGACGCCTGGGTGCGGGGCGTGACCGTGGTGTCGGGGCGGTCCAGGACGGCGGTGCGCTGTGCGGCGCGCGACTGGGCGGCCTGCGCCGCGTCGAACCAGTCCGGTTCGTCCGAGGCCGGCGGCGCGCTCTGGGTGCGCGCGTCCCGGGCCGCGGGAACAGCCAGGGCTTGCCCAGCCGTTTCGCCCCGGCCGCTCGTGCGAGACGAAACGAGAGCCGGGTCGGCCGGGGTCGTTTCGTCCTGGGTGTGACTTCGACCGATAGCCTGCGAATCCGAACTGCACCTTGCGAGTCATGGGCGGCCACTCGCCTGCCCGGCGCTGACCTGCGGACTCCTCGTCTCGACTGAGTTGGCTGTGTCCGGCCTCGCAAACTATCGGTCGGAACAGCTCGCAGACTGCGACTCGGAACAGGGCCGTGGCCTGCGAGGTCTCAGCGGAGCCTCGCAAGTTATCGGCCGGAGTCACACTGGGCGGCAGGACGGGGCGAAACGGGCTGCTCGTCGGTCGCCGGCAGTGCGGGCGTTTCGCCCCGGGACGATTCGAGGCGGGCGTTGAAGGCTTCCTCCGCCTTCTCGTTCTCGCGCCAGTCGTCGGGCAGGTCCCACTCCTCGCGCATCCGTGCGTCCTGGCGCTGGGCGTAGGTCAGGTCGGGCCAGCGGGCCGCGTCGCGCAGCTCGCGCCCCGTCGTGCGCAGCAGGGTGCCGTAGGTGGTCAGCTGCTCGGCGAACTCCTGGAAGGCGGCCACCGGGTCGCCGTTCTCCAGCGCCTCGAGGTAGGCCATCGCCCGCAGCTGCACGGCCTCGGTCACCTGCACCAGGCGCCGGGCGTTGCCGGCCGGCATGGTCGCGCTCAGCCGCCCCCGGTCCGCCCCGGCGGGCACCGGCGGCTGCGGCACGGCCGGCTCCGGCGTGGACAGCCCACCGGGCGCCTCGGCCAGGTCCGGCACGAGCGGCGCGGTGGCGGGCAGCGGCGGCTCGCCCGGCGTGGCGGTGACGGCCTGGCGCTCGGCGGTCCGGGCCCGGTCGGCCCGGCTCTTGCACGCCCTCGAGCAGAACTTCGGCGTCCGGCCCGTCGCCTTCTTCCGGGCGAACGCCTTGCCGCACGTCGGCTCCTGGCACACCAGGTCCTGCGCGCCGCCGGTCTCTGCCTCGTTTCGGCCCGGGTCGGAACTCATGGCGGTGATCGTAACCCGGGGTGATCTTCGCGCGGCAGCCGTTTCGCCCCGCGAGCCGAAACGCCTCGTGGGCCTGGCCAGGGCCGGCTTCGCCCATCGCGCCGACGACATGGAACTCATCGCCCGCACCCGCTACGTCGCCCAGATGCTGTGCACCATCCCGGCCATGGTCGCCAAGCTGGAGGACCTGGAGGAGGAAGGACCGGGCGCCGATGTGTGGTGGTCGATCGCCGAGCTCGAAGCCGGCCCGGGCCCCCGTGGTAGAGCTGACCGGCACCACATCCTGACCGGCACCGACACCGATACCTTGATGCCACCCTGCGCCTGGGGCCGGCATCAAGGTGTCCGGACCGCTCTCACCAATGCTCCGACCTGTGGCGTTATCTCCCCGTGACCTGGCCATCAAGGCATCGCCGACTTCTCCGGGGCGGGCATCAGGTATCGGCGGGGCGCAGCCGGGCGCCGGATCCGGTCGCACGTACGATTCCCTGCCGTGGGCAAAGAGCAGAAGACCTTCGAGTACACCGACGACCTGATCGCGGCGCAGCGGGCGCTGGTGGCCGTGCAGGCCGAGCGCCGCGCGTTTCTGGCCACCCTGCCGACCTGGGGCGGTGACGTGGAGGCCGCCCGGCAGGGGCTGAGTGAAGAGAAGCTGGCCGAGTCCGCCCGCCTCGAGGAAGCCGAGCGGCGGGCCTGCCACGCGGTGTGGGCGGACGAGTACTGGGCCACGCTGTCCGGCGAGGACCGGGTCACCGCCCGAAACCGGCTCAACCACATCGACGACCCGGCCGAGGAACAGGCGGCACCGTAGCGTTCACCGCCCCGGCGCTCCCCGACAAGGTGACCCTCATGCGTGGGTCGCCGAGGTGGCCGCTTCGTCAGCGCGGGTAGCAGCGTCGGCAGCGGCCAAGACGGATGCGGCGGGGTCTGCGGCCCGCGCCCGGGCCGCAGCCCGTCTCCGCCGAGTAAGTTTGCTCTGCCTCTGCCTCTGCCTCGGGCCCCGCCTTCTGCCCGCCGCCGCTGACCGGCCAGCTGGGGAGCAGGTCGGCGGAGCGGAGTCGGCCTACGCCGCCGTCGTGCCCCGGACCGGGGCTGTGTGGGCGAGCGCGATGATGACACGCGGGAGGCCATAGGCGGCCAGCACGTCGGCCGCGGCGATGAGCCCGGTCAGGTACCAGGGCAGGTGGCCCGGGTCACCGACCGGGTAGGAGACGCCCGCATAGCCCATAACCATCACGAACAGCAGCAGGACTGTGAACAGGCGGCTGCCGGCGGTGGGGCCGCCTGAGGTGTCGATCCGGTGCAGCAGTTGCGCACAGGAGATCCCGGCCGCCGGCAGAACGATCGCGGCCAGCCAGCTGATCGGCCAGGCAGTTCCGAGCGCGGTCAGTCCGGCCGCCGCGTACGGCACGTTGAAGACCCACCAGAGCACCACGACGGCCGCCAGCACCGCCCTGCCGCCGGTGAACCGGCGGGCGCTCACCGGCCGCCGTCCTGCTTATGGGTGCCGAGGGCGGCCGCAGCCAAGGCCTGCACAGCTGGCGCCCATCGAGCGATCAGGTCCATCACGTCGGGCAGCTCTGCGGCGTAGGCGGTGAGAATGGTGCCGTCCTGGTTGCCGCTCAGGTCGATCGCGAAGCGGGGCACCGTACGGTAGCGGTGATACACCGTCATCTCGAGCGGAAGCTCCTCCCCGGTCCACTCGCCTGCATGCGGGTTGGAGCTGGTCCACCGTTCGAACCCGGCCTGCTTCAGGTTCGCGTACCAGTCGCCGCTGCCGTCGTCCGGGACGGGGTCCTTGGCCAGAGCGGTCCACTCGCCGCTCTCGTACACCAGCCAGTCGCTCATCAACGTCTTCCTCACCTATCGGGTGCACGCCAGTCTCGGGCCAACGGCATTCCCGATGCGGACGAATCAGAGATCTCGTCCATGGACGGAACTGTAGGCGGCGGGCGGGAACAGCATGAGGGGCGGCCCCGAGCGCGGGCCGCCCCTCATGCTGTTCTGCCTTCCCGGGCGACCGCAGCCGCCCCCGCCAAGGCCACGATCAGCCCATGGCCGTGCCCCACGGGGCCAGCCATCAAGGTGAGGCTCCCGACCGGTCAGCGGCTGTTCGCCAGCGCGGCCGCGCAGGATCTCATCGAGTGCCACCGGCTCAGTCCTCCGGGCCCATGCCGAGCGCCGCGCCGATGTCCTCCAGCTGCTGGGCGCGCAGCGTCCTGGTGAGGGCGGAGCGGACGGTCGGCACGGTGTGGGACAGGGCCGCCAGGTGGGTGCGCAGGACGCCTTCGGCGAGCAGGCGGATCTCGGCGAAGGTCTGGCGGGCACGGGGTGCAGGCGGCCGGGCCCCGGGGAACGAGGGGGGCGTTCCGCGTGGCCCGGCCGGTGGGAGGCCAGCAGCGCCGGGGTGGCGTGGCGCGGCTGCTCTGCTCGGCGGCCCGGTGGTGCTGTGGTGGGGCCGCCGTGGCGGGAACACTAGACCCGGCCGATCGACCTTCGCTAGGGCTGTGAGCTGGGATTTTTCGGCCGCGAACATGCCAGGCATGCGCGGTGGCCGGGGCGGTCAGCGGTGCGGGCCGAGGGCGTCACGGTGACCACCGCGTCGCCCTGGCCGTTGTGCTCGGGGAAGCTGGTTGCGTCCGGGCCCCAGGTCCAGTAGTTCCGCCAGGCGTCGGCGCCGGTCTCCACGTAGGAGTCCCGAACGCGCTGGCCGACGTGGCCGGCAGGGCGTGGTAGTGGTGGGTGCGCAGGCCGGGGTGGCGCGGGTCGGATGCGAGTTGGTCGAGGGCGCGCCGGACCCGGCGCAGCTTCGCCACATCGGCCCGGCGGCCCCGGCCTCGGGTGAGGTGGGCCCGGGTGCAGGCAACGGGTCAGTGGGCGGGGAGCAGCAGGGCACCAGCGCGGCGGTCTGGCACACCCTCAGCGACCACACGCGGCCCCTGCGCGGGGCCTGGGAGCTGTACTGAAGTTGAATCCGTGATGTCGCTCGGATGGGTGAAGCAGTAGCGTTCGCCTGCCCGCGGAGGGTCGGCCCCGGTAGTCGTGTGCTGTGA
>NZ_JBVOOL010000065.1:0-7455 GCF_055664045.1 Kitasatospora sp. NPDC023385
AACTCCCCATCCCACTGTCCCAGCACACCAGCAGTCTGACCCCACACCGAGTGACGCGGGGCCAGAACCCCTGATTTTCAGTGAACTTCTAGACGAACAGCGGTACGGGGTTGAGTTGTTCCCGCGGCAGGGGTGAGCTTCTCCGCCCGAGGGCCACCGGCACGTCGAAGAGCCGGCCCGGCGCGAACCTCGCCCAGAACTGCCGCATCCCCGGCACGATCACCTTCACCACCGGGATCCCGAGGTCCTCTCTCGTCTGGTCGAGCACCAGGAGTTCCAAACCGCGGTCCCGGACCAGCCCGGTGATCGCGGTGACGTCGTCCAGGAGGTCCTCGGTCGGCGCGTACGCCCAGTCCCCGGAGCGGCGGGGCGCCACCGCCGGATCGGGTGTCAGGTAGTCGCGGCCCGCGAGCGTGGCGGTGCGCCACCAGTCGAGCGCCTCTGGATCGTCGATCCGGTACCCGGTGCCCTCCGCCGTCACCGCGCCGACGGCCGGGAGGAGCTGTCCCATCTCGGTCAGCGCGCGGCGCAGCGCCAGCCGCGGATCGAAGTGGGCGCCGAAGCCGAAGATCACGTCCTCGGCGGGCTTGTCGGTACGGCGTGACAGGGCCGCCATGACCGGGATTCCGAAGTCGGAGGTGAGGTCGAGCACGTGCACCGAGCGGTTCGACGTGCGGTAGCCGTCGAGCAGCGCCGGCAGGTGGTCGTCGTCGAAGGCGGCCAGGTCCACACCGGGCTGCCGGGTGCGGTTGTACCACCACAGCGCGACGGCGTCCCGCTCCACCAGTTCCAGGAACCCCTGGACGAGCGCGTCCTCGAGGGTGCTGCCGGCCGCGTTGCCGTTGGAGTCCGCCCACAGCCCGTCGGGCGCGGCCTCCGCGCCGAAGTACAGCATCGACGTCGGCAGCAGCCGGTGCGTACGCCCGGTCAGCGACCAGACCCGGGTCCACTCGGTGGGCCGGGCCGGGGCGAACGGCGCGGGCACGTACTGGAAGCGCGAACCGCGCGCGTTCCACCGGTCCCGCTCTCGGAACTGCTCCTCGGCGTACAACTGGACGGCGTTGGGGTGTAGGGCCGCTGGCCCGAGCCCGCGCAGCGAGTCGCGGACCACCGGCTCGTCGCCGTGCCGGGTGCCGCTGTACCGCTCCACGGCCTCGCACAGTGCGCTCACCCGGGCCTCGGTCTCGGTGAGGCCCTTTCCGCCGCTCAGGCTGCGCAGCCCGGCCCGCAGCCCCGCGAGCGAGCGGCCGGGCATGGCGAGGTTGGGCCCGGACAGGAAGGCCTGGACGAAGTCCGGGCTGCCGGGAGCGCGCCGGATCTCCTTGACTATCCCGGTGACCGGATCCACCAGGTAACCGTGGCGCTCCAGCATCTGCCGGGGCGTCAGGGCCCGGTGCCCGTTGCCCGCCCCGGGGGCCTTGGGGCGCGACACCGGTTGGAACGGCGCCTGGACCCGCCGCGCCACCAGGCCCCGGTCCCCGCAGGACGGGCACTGCGGGATCCGGGAGACCGGGTGGGCGGTGGTGGCCAGCGTGGCTGTATCCAGGGAGCGGACGGACGACTGTTCCGGGCCGCGCAGTCCGCCGAGCCACTTCGCGGCCTCCAGGGCCGCCAGGTGCAGGGCAAGCGTGCGCACCACGGGCAGGGTCGCGGGCGGCAGCGGCACCGGGTCGGGCCGGCCGAGCGAGTGCCGGAGCAGCTCCTCCGAGTGGCGGTGGCCACGCAGCCGGGACGCCAGGCAGTGCCAGCATGGGCCCTCGCCCGGGCGGAACACCGGCCCGAACCACGGGTTCGACCATCCCAGCCGGACCGGGAGCCAGGCAGTGCCGTCCTGGCGGTGCAGGGCGTCCACCTCCGCGAGGCGGGGGGAGAGGTAGTCGTCGCACAGCACTACGGACAGGTCCGCGGGGGCGTCCCGGTCCGCCGCCGGGTTCAGCCCGGCGCCGCTCAGGGCCGCGCAGGCCTCTGCGGGGTCCGCGTCGGTCAGCGCGAGGAGCCGCACCCGGGCGCGGGCGAGCGAGGCCGGTACCCGGCCGCCGTCGAGCCCCAGCAGGTCCCAGAACGCCTCGGCGGCGGGGCCAGCGGATGGCGGCGGACCGGAGGACCGTGCGCGGTGCCCCGCCGGGCCTTCGGTGCCCGTCCCAGTCCGGTGGTGCGCCCGGTCGTCGTCTGCCCGGTCGTCGTCCGCCCGCGCGGGTCGCACCCGGAGCAGGCCCGCGGAGGCCAGCGCCCGCAGGGAGCCGAGGGCTTCCCCGGAGGCGAGCGCCGGTGCCGCCTCCCGCAGCACGGCGGCCGTGCTGCGGCTGCCGTCCAGGAGCGGCGCCAGCACCTCGGCGTGATCTCCGCGCAGTATGGTCAACCCGCGTTGGGAGACCAGGTACACCGCCTGTCCGGGCACGGTTTCGGCTCGCAGGTGGCTCTTGAAGCCCACCCGGTCCGTATCGCTGGTGACCAGCTGCATTCTCTTCCCCCGTGTGTCGGTCATGCGCCCGGCTGCCCCCCGGTGGTCGAGGAGGGGGCGGTCTGGGCCGACATGACGCAGACGGTGAACAGGGCCACGCCCTGCGGCGCGACGGTGTCGACGTCCTCGATCACCAGGCCGGTGGTGGAGGCGGCGCTGAAGGCGGAGTCGCCAGTGACGGTGCCGAAGGTGGGGAAGGTGCTCATTGCTGCCGGAACTCCTTGGTCGTCGCTCTCGATCTGTTGCGAGGCCCCACTGTTGCGGGGCCCGCGCCACGATTCTGCGAAGCGGGGAAAGACGGGGACAGTGCTGCAGTCACTTCCGGAGTGTGAAGACGTCATACCGGCTTGCCGACCAGCGGGCCGGTTCAGGCCGAGCGGACGCTGGCCGGGCCCTCATACGGGGCACGGCCGGAGCCGCCGTTCGGGCCGTCGGCGGCCGTGAACGGCAGGACCTTGCGCGACTGCCCGCCGAGCAGGGCCATGCCCAGCGGGGTCACCGTGTGCAGGGCGCTGCTGCCCACCCGCCGGGTGCTGATCAGCCCGGTCTCCCGCAGGACGGTGGCGTGCCGGCTCGCGACCCCCGGCGACACCCCCAGCCGCGCGGCGAGCTGGGAGTTGGTGGAGGTGTCGGTCAGCAGGCGGAGGGCGGCCGCTCTGGTCTGCCCGACGAGCGCGCTCAGCGCCTGGGACTCGCCCTCGTCACCGGCGTGGCCGTCCGGGGCCGGGACGTCGTCCCACCCGGCGACGAGGCCCGGAGAGGCGGCGAAGACCAGCACGGCATGGCCGCTGTCCCGCTCGTGGGCCACCAGCCGCCCGGCCTCCCCGGGCAGGAACACCGACGGCTTGAGGACCAGGCCACGCCCGTCGAGGGTGAGGGCCACGTTGGGCCCGTCGTCTACCTCCAGGACCGGCGCTTTCCAGGAGATCCGCGGGTGGAGCGTCGACAGCAGCTGCTCCACTCCGCCGCCGGCCGCGACCCTGCCGTGGGCCTCGCACACCGCCTCCAGCCGTTCGAGGATCCTCGCCCAGTACGGGGACACCCCGGCGCGCCACACATCGAGCGCCAACCGGGTGCCCTCCGCACGGGTACCCGGCGCACGCTGCGCCGTCTCCTCGCAGCCGGCGCGTTCGAGCAGCCGCAGCGGCAGGTTTTCGGCGCCCCGGGTGAGCGGCACCGGCAGGGCCGCCCGGGTGCCGGCCCGCAGGGCGTTGCGGACGGCGACGCACCACCGCACGTTCGCGTCGTCGCGCCAGGGCCGGGTCAGCAGCCGCAGCGCGAACACACCCTCCATCAGCGGCCCCAGGCTGCTCTGCAGCCGGACGCGTGTCAGATCGGTACCCGTGAAGTGAATCCGCTGCATCGAGGCCTCCCCGTTACGTCGCTGTCGTGCTACCTCGACACTGTGCTCGCGGCGCCTGCGGGAACAGTGCCTGGTTCCCGTGGGCCGGGTGCGTACGTCACGTGACCGACCATGAGAATCTCAGGCCGCGCGGCTCGGGCACGGGCGACAGTAATGGTTACGGAAAACCGCAGCAGGACCGGGCGGTTGACCTCATGGTGACGGCCGGGCCCCGGCCTCTAGAGTCAATGGCATGATCGCAACGTTGGCTTCCGCGTCGCTCGCTACCGCTTCCGCCGAGCCCGCAGGCGGCATCGCCGGATGGGCCGTCGACGTCATGACCACCCTCGGTGCCGTGGGCGCCGGCCTGACCAATCTGGTCGACACCGTTCTGCCGTTCATCCCCAGCGAGATCATCCTCCCCGTCGCCGGGTTCGCGGTGGGGCAGGGCAAGCTGAGTCTGCTGGCTGTCATCGTCTGGACCACGATCGGCTCCATCGTCGGCTCCTGGATCGTCTACGCCGCAGGTGCGCTCCTGGGCCGGGACCGGACCCGCGCACTCGCGGCCCGCATCCCGTTCATGAGTGCGCACGAGATCGACAAGGCGGACGCGTGGTTCGAGCGGCACGGCCGCAAGGCCGTCTTCATCGCCCGCATGGTGCCGGTGGTACGCAGCCTCATCTCCGTACCGGCCGGGATCCAGCGCATGCCGCTGCTGGCCTTCACGGCCATGACCGCCGCCGGCAGCCTGATCTGGAACACCGTGTTCGTCCTGTTGGGGTACTGGTTGGGCGACAACTGGAACTTGGTGGAGGAGTACGGCGGCTGGGTGTCGAAGGGCGTCGTGGTGGTAGTGGTGCTGGTGATCGCCCGCTGGTTCATGGTGCGGATGCGCCGCCGACCGAGCGCCCGCCACCGCAGCTGAGGCCCGCGTCGCACCTTCCGGGGCCCATATCCCATATCACGCCCGTGAGACCCGCGTCGCATACCGGCGCAGGTCTCGGCTCTTTCCGCCGACGGCAGCGGCCGACTCCGGGCTGACGTCGAAGCGTTCGCTGACCGCATCCGCAGCCTTCGGTCACCGTCCGTCCCGTCCCTCCTCGCACCTGGGGAGGCCACCGCGGACACCTGCCGGCCTGGCCCGGTGCGGTGGGCGGTATCCACGACCTCCTCGTCCTCACGGACTCCCCGCACGACGACCTGCTCGCCCGGTTTCACGGATCCGGATTCCGGCGTGCCGCCTGGCAGTTACCCGATCGGCGCCCGGCAGCGACCGGTCGGTGAGCAGCCCGGACACGCTGGGGGCATCTGGGGGAGTTGACCCGGCAGATTCCCTTCGAACTCGTCGACGACGTCTTGGCGCGGACGGGCACCACGCAGGCCAGGCTGCGGATGCTGCCCTCGCGGGTCGGCATGTACTTCGTTCTGGCCCTGGCTCTCTTCCCGAGCCTGGGCTACCTGCGAGTGTGGGACAAACTCACCGCTGGCCTATGGCAGTTGAACATCCATCGCCCCTCAGAGAAGGCCCTGCGTGACCTGCGTCGAAGACTCGGGCCGGCCCCGCTGAAGCTCTTGTTCGACAGCCTCGCCGGGCCGGTCGCCCAGCCGACAGCGCCCGGCGTGCGCTACCGAAGCTGGCGAACCGTGGCCTTCGACGGGTGCAGTTCTGCCAAGGCCCCCGACCGGCACCGCGTCTGCGACTGGCTCGGCAAGATCAAGCACCGCTACGGACAGGAGGGCTACCCCATGCTGAAACTCGTGGCCCTGTGCGAGACCGGGACGCGCGCCCTGCTCGGTGCGGTCTTCGGCCCGGTAGCCCCGGGAGAGACCGTCTATGCCGAGCAACTGCTGCCGCTACTGGACGACAGCATGCTGCTGCTGAACGACCGAGGCCTCGACTCCGACGAGTTCCTGGCCCGCTGCGCGGCCACCGGCGCCCAGCTCCTGGTCCGCCTCGACAACCGCCGCACCCCCGCCAAGTGGGCCCACCTGTCCGACGGTTCCTACCTGACACGGATCCGTGGGGTCCGCCTGCGCGTCATCGACGCCCAGGTCACCGCGACAATCCACGGGGGCGTCCGCATCACCGGCCACTACCGCCTGGCCACAACGCTGCTCGACCACCACCGCTACCCCGCTGACGAGCTCGTCACCCTCTACCGCGAGCGATGGGAGATCGAATCAGCGTTCTATGCCCTGCGGCACTCTCTGGCCGGCGGGCTCGTCCTACGCTCGCACGACCCCCTTGAGGTGCAGCAGGAGATCTGGGCCCAACTGGTCGTCTACCAGGTTCTTCGCCGAGCCATGGCCGAAGCCGTGGAGTCCGCGCCCGGCACCGATCCCGACCGGGCCGCGTTCACCGCCGCCCTCGAAGCCGCCAGAGACCAGGTCGTCGCCGCCGATGGCATCCTGCCCGACCCCACCCGCCCCCTCCAGACCGGCCGGATCGGCCAGGCAGTCCTGGAGAACCTGCTGCCCAGGCGTCGGCCGCGCATCGCACCCCGCCGTGTCAAGTGCCCCGTCTCCCGCTACGCGAACCCGCCCGACCAGAGCCGGCTCCGGGTGACCGCCCGGATGGCCGGGATCACGGTCACCGTTCACCAGAGCGCCGAGCTCGCTCCCGAGGGTCGACGGGATCGCACGCTCCAGCTCATGCGCGCTGACCCCTGCCGATCCCGGCACGCCACCGAGATCGCCAAGGAACTCGGCCTTGCCCACCATCGAAGCCTGACCGGTGAGCTCATCCGCTGGGAAAGGGAGGGAATCCTGCGCAAGGTCGCTCCCGCGACCTACATCCTCGCTCCCGAATGGGCCATTCCCGACCGGCTGGAACATCACCCGGACGTGGTCTTGACCGGCCCAACCACCCCTTAACTACGCGGCATTGGAAGTACCCGCCCGAGTTGCGGCAGCGAGCCGTTGCCGCGTACCGGGCCGCCGATCCGAAGCCCGTGATCCGGCAGATGGCCCGCGATCTCGGAGTCCACCACGAGGCCCTGCGCAACTGGATCCGTCAGGACGAGGCGGACCGGGGTGAGCGGGACGACCGGCTGACCACGGCGGAGAAGGAGGAGCTGGCCGCTCTGCGGAAGGAGAACGCTGAGCTTCGCCGGTCCTGCGAGATCCTCAAGGCCGCCTCGGCTTTTTTCGCCCAGGAGCTCGACCCGACCCGGCGACGGTACTGAAGCTCATCGATGAGCACCAGGACCGCTTCGGGGCCGAGCCCGTTCTCCGGGAACTGCACATCCCGGCCTCCACCTACTACCGCTGGCGCCGCGAGGTTCACGAGCCGTGCGAGCGCAGACGCCACGACGCGGAGCTGACCGAGCATATCCGCCGGATCCATGCAGACTCCGACGAAACCTACGGCTCCCCGCGCGTCCACGCGGCCCTGCGGCGCGAGGGCACCCGGGTGGGCCGCAAGCGGGTCGAGCGCCTGATGCGCCAGGCCGGCCTGCAGGGCGTGAGCCCGCGCCGGCCCCGCTCCTTCACCCGCCGCGATCCGGCGGCCGGCCTCGCCCCGGACCTGGTGCAGCGCGACTTCACCGCCGACGCTCCGGTGCCCTTGCTCGGGAAGGCCTCGGTGAGCCGGTCCAACGACTGGACGACGGGGATGTCGCGGGACAGGTCGTCGGAGCCGGGCTGCTTCAGG
>NZ_JBVOOL010000066.1:0-6930 GCF_055664045.1 Kitasatospora sp. NPDC023385
ATGCCGAACGACGACACCGCCGCCCGGCGCGGACGCCCGACCTCGGGCCACGCACGGCCCTCGGTCAGCAGCTCCACCGCACCCGCCGACCAGTCCACCTCGGGCGTGGGCCCGTCGACGTTCAGGGTCTGCGGAAGGTGGCCCTCCTGCATCGCCTTGATCATCTTGATCACACCGGCGACACCGGCCGCGGCCTGGGTGTGGCCGATGTTCGACTTCACCGAGCCCAGCCACAGCGGCTCGCCGCCCTCACGCCCCTGGCCGTAGGTCGCCAGCAGCGCCTGCGCCTCGATCGGGTCGCCCAGTCGCGTACCCGTCCCGTGCGCCTCCACCACATCGACCTCGGTGGCCGACAGCCCGGCACCCGCCAGCGCCTGCCGGATCACCCGCTGCTGCGACGGACCGTTCGGCGCCGTGAGACCGTTCGACGCACCGTCCTGGTTCACCGCCGAACCCCGCACCACCGCAAGCACCCTGTGCCCGTTGCGCCGCGCGTCCGACAACCGCTCCACCAGCAGCACGCCGACGCCCTCGCCCCAGTTGGTGCCGTCGGCCGCCGCCGCGAAGGCCTTGATCCGGCCGTCGGCGGCCAGACCGCGCTGCCGCGAGAAGTCCACGAAGGTGTCCGGACCGGCCATCACGGTGACGCCACCGACCAGGGCCAGCGTGCAGTCCCCCTGCCGCAGCGACTGCACGGCCAGGTGCAGCGCGACCAGCGAGGAGGAGCACGCGGTGTCCACCGACACCGCCGGACCCTCCAGGCCCAGCGCGTACGACACGCGGCCGGAGGCGACGCTGCCGGAAGTGCCGGTGCTGAGGTAGCCCTCCAGTTCCTCGGGAACCGACTGCAGGCCGGGGAAGTAATCGGTGGCCATCACACCGGCGAACACACCGGTCTGGCTGCCCTGCAGGTCGGCCGGGTCGATCCCGGCGCTCTCCAGCGCCTCCCACGACGCCTCCAGCAGCAGGCGCTGCTGCGGGTCGGTGGCCAGCGCCTCGCGCGGCGAGATCCCGAAGAACGCCGGGTCGAAGTCGCCCGCGCCCTCCAGGAAGCCGCCGACCCGGACGTAGGTCGTCCCGGCCGTGGCCGGGTCCGGGTCGTACAGGCCCTCGACGTCCCAGCCGCGCTCGGCCGGGAACGGCGTCAGGCTGTCACGGCCGTCGGCCACCAGCCGCCACAGCTCGTCGGGGGAGGTCACCCCGCCCGCGAAGCGGCAGCTCATGCCGACGATCACGATCGGGTCATCGCCGGTGGCGACCGTACGGGCGACGGCCGACTCGACGACCGGGGCCGCACCGATCACCTCGGCCCGCAGGAAGTCCACGAGCGCGGCGGGTGTCGGGTAGTCGAACACCAGCGTCGCCGGCAGCTTCAGGCCGGTCTCCGTGTTCAGGCGGTTGCGCAGTTCGACGGCGGTCAGCGAGTCGAAGCCCAGCTCCTTGAAGGCGCGCTTGGGCGCGATCGCCTCGCCGCCGCTGTGGCCGAGCGCGGCGGCGACGTGCGTGCGGACCAGTTCGAACAGCACGTCGTTCTGGTCGTCCTCGGTGAGCCCGGCGAGCCGGCGGCCCAGCGACGAGGAGTCGGTGCGCGCCGCCTTTCCGCTCGCGACGCGGCGGACCGGCGCTCCGACCAGTGCGTGCAGCAGCCCCGGCAGGACGGCGGCACCGTGGCGGCGCAGGGCGGCCAGGTCCAGCGGCATCGGCACCAGCGCGGCCGCGTCGGCCCGGAGCGAGGCGTCGAGCAGCTCCATGCCGAACTCCGAGGAGATCGGCACCATGCCCGAGCGCTTGATGCGCTCCGTGTCGGCCTGCGAGAGGTGGCCGGTGAGTCCGCTGCGCTGCTCCCAGAAACCCCAGGCCAGCGAAGTCGCCGGCAGACCGAGGGCGTGACGGTGGGCGGCGAGGGCGTCCAGGAAGGTGTTCGCCGCCGCGTAGTTCGCCTGCCCCGCGTCACCGAAGACACCGGCGGCGGAGGAGAACAGCACGAACGCCGACAGGTCCAGGTCGCGCGTCAGCTCATGCAGGTGGAACGCCGCGTCCACCTTCGGACGCAGCACCGCCTCCAGACGCTCCGGAGTGAGCGAACCGACCACACCGTCGTCCAGCACACCGGCCGTGTGCACGACCGCCGTCAGCGGACGCTCGGCCGGCACGGCCGCCAGCAGGGCGGCCAGCGCCTCACGATCGGCGACGTCGCACGCCGCGACCTCCACCTCGACCGCGCCCAACGCGACCAACTCGTCCACCAGCTCCCGCGCACCCTCGGCAGCCAGACCACGCCGACTGGTCAGGACCAGATGCCGCACACCGTGCTCGGCGACCAGATGACGGGCCACCAGCGAACCCAGCGCACCCGTACCACCGGTGACCAGCACCGTCCCGCCCTCCGCGAGCGCGACCTCCGCCCCGCCCGCCCGGGAGGCACGGACCAGGCGCGGCACGAAGGCCTTGCCGCCGCGCAGGGCCACCTGGTCCTCGCCCGTGGCGACGGCGGCCGACAGCCGGTCGGCACCCAGCTCGCCGAGGCCGCGGTCGACGTCGACCAGGACGAAGCGGTCCGGGTTCTCCGCCTGCGCGGAACGCACCAGACCCCAGACGGGCGCGTGGACGAGGTCCTCGACGCCCCCGGTCACGGCGACCGCGCCACGGGTGACGAACACCAGACGGGAGTCGGCGAAGCGCTCCTCCGCCAGCCAGGTTTGCACCAGCGCCAGCGCGTCCTGCGCCGACCGGTGGACGGCGCCCACCACATCGTGGCCCTCGGACGGCATGAGCGGGACGAAGACCAGCTCCGGCACCGAACCGGCCCCGGCCAGCTCCGCCGGGCCGGCGAACGCCGTACCACCGGCGAGAGCCGCGTCCACCTCGCCGAGCACGGCCCACGAGGCCGTCCCGGCGGCGGGCAGCGCCAGCCCCGACCAGTCCAGGCGGAACAGCGCGTCGCGGAACGCGTCCCCGTCGAGGGCGAGTTCACCGGCCGTCGGCTCATGCCAGGCCACCGCCTGAGCGGCGAGGACGGGCTCACCCGAGGCATCAACGGCGATCAGCGAGCCGCCCGCGAGGCGCACCCGCAGAGCGGTCGCACCGGTGGCGAACAGCGAGACACCGGTCCACCCGGAGGCGATCCTCGCCGCCTCCCCGTCCAGCGGGAGCGCGTGGAGCGCGGCATCCAGCAGCGCGGGGTGAAGGCCGAAGCCCTCGGCCGGCACGCCCTCGGGCAGCTCGACCTCCGCGTAGTGGGCGTCGCCGAGCTGCCAGGCGGCCCGCACGCCCTGGAAGGCCGGACCGTAGTCCAGACCCGCCTGCGCGAGGCGCCCGTACAGCGACTCCACGTCCACCTGGCGCGCGCCCTGCGGCGGCCAGACCGACAGGTCGGCCTCGACGGCGGGCGCTCCGGCGCCCACCCGGCCCGTGGCGTGGCACACCCACGGCTCGTCGATCCCGACGGCCTCGTCCCGCGAGTAGACCGCGACCGGACGGAGACCTTCCTCGTCGGCACCGTCCACGGTCACCCGCAGGGCCACACCGCCCTGCTCGGGCAGGACGAGCGGGGCCTGCAGCGTCAGATCCCGGAGGACGCCGGCGCCGACCTGGTCGCCGGCGGCTGTCGTCAGCTCCACGAAGAGCGAGCCGGGCACCGCGGCGGCGCCGAGCAGCGAGTGGTCGGCGAGCCAGGCGTGGGACTGAAGCGAGAGGCGGCCGGTCAGCAGGACCGTCCCGGTCGCCGGCAGGGAGACCGCTGCGCCGAGGACCGGGTGCTCGACCGAGGCGAGCCCGGCGGGCGCCAGGCTGCCGGTGGGCGCCGTCCGCTCCAGCCAGTAGTGCTGGTGCTGGAAGGCGTAGGTCGGCAGGTCGGTGCGCTGGGCGCCGCGGCCGGCGAACACGGCCTCCCAGTCCAGCTCGGAGCCCCGGGCGTGCAGGCCGGTGACGGCCTGGGTGAAGGTCAGGGCCTCGGCGCGGTCCTTGCGCAGGACGGGGGCGAAGTGGCCGTCCGTGATGTCCTGGGCGAGGGCGGAGAGGGTGCCGTCCGGGCCCAGCTCCAGGAAGTCGGTGACACCCTGGGCGGCCAGGTAGGCGATGCCGTCGGCGAAGCGCACCGCCTCCCGGACATGGCGCACCCAGTACTCGGGAGACGTCAGCTCGGTCGCCAACTCACCGGTGACGTTGGAGACCACCGCGAGCTTGGGTTCGCTGTAGGTCAACTCGGCCGCCACGGCGCGGAACTCGTCGAGCATCGGCTCCATGCGCGGCGAGTGGAACGCGTGGCTCACCCGCAGCTGACGGCCCTTACGACCCTGCGCCTTCCAGTGCTCCAACACCTCCAGCACGGCGGCCTCGTCACCCGAAACCACCACCGACGAAGGCCCGTTGACCGCCGCGACGGCGATCTCCGCCTCCCGGCCGGCCAGCAGCGGCAGCACCTCCGCCTCCGTCGCCTCGATCGCCGCCATGGCGCCACCGGCGGGCAGCGCCTGCATCAGACGGCCCCGCGCCTCCACCAGCTTGGCCGCGTCCTCCAGCGACAGCACCCCAGCCACATGCGCGGCAGCGATCTCACCGACCGAGTGCCCGACCAGGAAGTCCGGCTTCAGACCCCACGACTCCACCAGACGGAACAGCGCCACCTCCACCGCGAACAACGCCGCCTGCGTGTACGCCGTCCGGTCCAGCAGCTCCGACCCCTCGAACACCACGTCCTTCAAAGGCAGTTCGAAGCGATCGCACACCTCGTCGAACGCCGCCGCGAACACCGGGAACGTGCCGTACAACTCCCGGCCCATCCCCGCCCGCTGACTCCCCTGCCCCGTGAACAGGAACGCCAGTGCACCACGGGAGACGACCGACCCGGCGGTCAGCGCGGAAAGGCCCGCCAGCAGCTCGTCCCGGCTCGCACCCGACACCACCGCACGGTGGTCGAACCGCGCCCGCGACAACGCCAGCGAGTACCCGACGTCCACCGGCGACAGCTCCGGCCGCTCCCCGACGAACGCCGCCAAGCGCGCCGCCTGCGCCCGCAGCGCCGCCTCCGACTTACCCGAGAGCACCCACGGCACCGGAGCGTCGACCGTCACCTCGACAACCTCGGCCGGCTCCTCCGCCGCAGCCTGCTCCAGCACCACGTGCGCGTTGGTGCCACTGATGCCGAACGACGACACCGCCGCCCGGCGCGGACGCCCGACCTCGGGCCAGTCCCGCGCCTCGGTCAGCAGCTCCACCGAGCCCGCCGACCAGTCCACCTCGGGCGTGGGCGCGTCGACGTTCAGGGTCTGCGGCATGACGCCGCTGCGCAGCGCCATCACCATCTTGATGATGCCCGCCGCGCCGGCCGCGGCCTGGGTGTGACCGATGTTGGACTTCACCGAGCCGAGCCACAGCGGCTCGCCGCCCTCACGGCCCTGCCCGTACGTCGCCAGCAGCGCCTGGGCCTCGATCGGGTCGCCCAGTCGCGTACCCGTCCCGTGCGCCTCCACCACGTCCACGTCACCCGTGGACAGACCCGAATCGGCCAGCGCCTGCCGGATCACCCGCTGCTGCGACGGACCGTTCGGCGCCGTCAGACCGTTCGACGCACCGTCCTGGTTCACCGCCGAACCCCGCACCACCGCAAGCACCTTGTGCCCGTGACGACGCGCATCCGACAACCGCTCCACCAGCAGCACGCCGACACCCTCACCCCAGATGGTGCCGTCGGCCGCCGCCGCGAAGGCCTTGATCCGGCTGTCGGGCGCCAGACCGCGCTGCCGCGAGAAGTCCACGAAGGTCTCCGGAGTGGACATGACCGTCACACCGCCGGTGAGGACGAGCGAGGACTCACCGCGCCGCAGCGACTGCACGGCCAGGTGCAGGGCCACCAGCGAGGACGAGCAGGCCGTGTCCACCGACACCGCCGGACCCTCGAAACCCAGCGCGTACGAGACGCGGCCGGAGGCGACGCTGCCGGAGGTGCCCGTGCTGAGGTAGCCCTCCAGGTCCTCGGGGACGGCCTGGAGGCTCGGGAAGTAGTCGGTGTTCATCACGCCGGCGAACACGCCGGTCCGGCTGCCGCGCAGCTCGGCCGGGTCGATCCCGGCGCTCTCCAGCGCCTCCCACGACGCCTCCAGCAGCAAGCGCTGCTGCGGGTCCATGGACAGCGCCTCGCGCGGCGAGATCCCGAAGAATTCGGCGTCGAAGTCACCCGCGGGAACGAAGCCGCCCTCGCGCACGTACGTCGTACCGACCCGCGACGGGTCCGCGTCGAAGATCCCCTCGTTGTCCCAGCCGCGGTCGGCCGGGAACGGGGTGAGGCCCTCACCGCCGTCCAGGACCATCCGCCACAGGTCCTCGGGGGAGGCGATGCCGCCCGCGAAGCGGCAGCTCATGCCGATGATCGCGATCGGCTCGTCGTCCACGGCCGTCCGGACGGCCACTGCGGCGTCCTCGACAGCGGTCTCGCTGCCGAAGGTCTCGGCGAGCAGGAACTCGACGAGGGCGGTGGGGGTCGGGTAGTCGAAGGTGAGGGTCGCGGGCAGGCGCAGTCCGGTGAGGGTGTTGAGCCGGTTGCGCAGCTCGACCGCGCTCAGCGAGTCGAAGCCCAGCTCCTTGAACGCCCGCTTCGGCTCGACCGCCCGGCCGTCGCCGTGGCCGAGCACGGCAGCGACGTGGCCGCGGACCAGGTCCATCAGGGTGTTCGTCCGCTCGCTGGACGAGAGTCCGGCGAGCCGGGCGGCGAGGCCGGAGGCGCCGCCGCCCGCGCCGGTACGGCTCGCGACGGCACGGCGGACGGGCGCGCCGACGAGCCCGCGCAGCAGGGCGGGGACAGTGGCGTCAGCGGTGCGGAACGCGGCGAGGTCGAGCACCATCGGGGAGGCGACGGGCAGGCCGGCCGCCAGCACGACGTCCAGGAGTTCAAGACCCCGCCCGGTCGGCAACGGACTCATCCCCGACCGGCGA
>NZ_JBVOOL010000067.1:0-5993 GCF_055664045.1 Kitasatospora sp. NPDC023385
CCGCGGGCGACGCAATGGTCAAGTTCGAGTCGGCGTGACCTGCTGGGTACGTTCACTCGTACATGGCTGAGCACCTTCACCTGTACGCCGACACCTGTGGGCAGTCCGAGAGGATCTGGGCAAGCCTGCGGCGTTTCGCGCGGCCGCCGGCGACATCCACGACGACCTCGTGGATCCGGGCGACGTCCAAACCGAGTTCGACCTTCGAGACCAGCCGCACGATCAGGCCGACCGGGTCCACCAGGGCCTCGTCGATGGCCTCGGTCACCGGTCCACCGGGGCGATCCGAGCACGCTTGGGCCGCAGATCGCCGATGCTCTCAGCAGCTGTCCCGCCTGCGGCGGCCTTCTTCGGCCTCTGGGCGGCGCCGGCTGGGGCGACGGGTTCGATGAGGTCGTCCATCGTGCAGTCCAGGATGTCCAGCAGGGCCATCAGGATTTTCAGGCTGAGGCGCTCGGGGCGCTCGACGACGAGGCGGTAGACCTGGCTGGAGGACAGGTTGATGCCGCGCTGAGCCAGTGGCGGCAGGAGGTCGGTGGTGGAGAACATGCCGCGGTCCGCCATCAGGTGACGCAGGTGCCAGCGGTAGTCGAGCTTGGCGGCCATCATCGGTCCTTCCCGGTCGGCGCCTCGTCGAACGCCGGATTGAGTGCCTTGCTCAGAGCAGTGTTCATGAAGTCGTCGCTGACGTGGGTGTATACGGCGGTGGAGCTGTCGCACTCGTGGCCCACTTGCTGCTGGATAAAACGCCTATCTATACCGTTTTCGGTCAAATGTGTGACATATGAATGTCTGAGGGAATGGGGGACCAGAGCCTTGGGGAGCTTCAGGGCGTCGCGGTAGGCGACGAACCGGGCGTTGATCTCGGAGGGCTTGACCCGGCCACCGCGTTCAGTCACCCACAGGGCCGGGTGGTTCTCGCAGCCGAAGCGCGGGCGGACGTTCTCCACGTAGTCCCGGGCGGCGTCCACTGCCCAGTCCATGACCGACAGCACGTTCCGGCGCCGCGGCGGCTGTCCCCGTTTCGCCTTGCCGTAGCGCACGTTGAGCGTTCCGTACCGGCCGAACTGACGCGCCTTCGGATTGCGGCCGAAGTCGACCACGTCCAGCTTCGAGGTTTCCGTGCGCCGCAGGCCCCAGCCGTAGACGACCTTGAAGAGGGTGGCGTCCCGGTAGGCGGCCAGTGCACCCTTGCGCTTGGACCGCACCGCGCGGTCGACCTGGTCGTCGGCGTAGTCGAGGAACCGCTGCAGCTCGTCGCGGGTGAACGGCCGGGCCTCGGGGTCGCCCTCGTAGTCGTTGAGGTGGGCGATGGTGTTCCACTCGTGGCAGATCGCCACCGGGTGCGTGCCGAAGGCGTCCTCGCAGGCGGTCGCCCAGCCGTAACGTCCGTCGATGAGGAACTCGGTGAACTGCCGTACCTCGCCCTGGTAGCTGCGGATCGTGGACGGCGCCAGGTGCCTCTCGCCCGTCAGCGAGGCCGACCATTCGTCCATGTGGCCCGGCAACCACTCCCATGGGTACTCGTTGGTGAACTCGTGGAAGCGACGGATCAGCCGCTCGCGGCCGGCGATCGTGTCTTCCTTCAGGCCCCGCGACATCTGCTGGGCCCGCCATCCGCGCAGCATCGCCGCAACCATCGCGTCCTCCGGACGCAGCTGGATCACCCCGGAGAGCAGCTCCAGCTGAGCCGCTCCGGCCAGGGCCGCCGTTCGCTGTTGCACCACGCAGACCATCCCTTCTAGAGGGCAGATCCTGCATCAGATGGGATGAGCGTGGCAAACTACCTGATCAGACGGCTAGTTCGTAGTAGCCTTCGAGAGCATCAGAGCGTCGCTGTGAGCTGGTGACCCGCGACTTCTCGCCCGTCTGATGCAATTCCCGAGGGTTGATGTAGTGCATCGTCATCGACGGGGTCGCGTGCCCGGCATAGCGCATCAACACGTGGACGGGCAGGCCGAGTTCGGCGAGCCGAGTCAGTTTGGTGTGCCGGAAGCGGTGGGTGTGGCTCAGACCGACGGGCCGGCCCTTGCTGTCGGTGATCTTCACGACCTTGCTGAACTCGCGGAGCATCCAGGTGTAGGTCCCGGACGGGTAGGGCTTGTCGCCCTGTCGGTTGCCGGTCCGCTGCAGGAACAGGTGGCGCGGGGTGATGCCCGGGAAGTGCCGGCGGACCCACTGCCGCTGTTCCTCGATGACCGCGACGACCTCGCGGTCGACGAGGATGTTGTCCGGAGCGATGTCGATTTTGCTCTGTGCGTAGTGGAAGCGGGCGATCTGTTCGCCCTCGGCGGCATCGACCGCCCGGTCGGGGACCGGGGAAAGGCAGTCGAACCTGCAGGTGCGGATCTCGCTGGACCGGCGGCCGGTGAGGATCTGCAGCAGGATCATGCGCATGGCCTGCGGGTCGTCGAAGCCGCGGGCGGTGACCTGCTGCCCGTCCCCGCGGGTGATGGCAATCTGCTCGTCGCGGCCGAGCCCGAGCAGCGGCAGGGCGTGCGGGATCTGGGCCCAGTCCTCCACGGAAATCACCCTCTCCTCCTGACCCTCAATGAAGGTCAGGATGATCAGACGATCGCGAGGTGGGTCACCGTTGATCCGCCGTTCAGCGGTCAGTTTTCACCCGTCGTCGAGAGGCGGACCTTCCCTTCGATCGTGTGCTGTCGTGCGGCGTGTCGGGATGTGCCTAGGCAATGGGGGACAGCCTGCTGCCGACAGCGAGTCCGGCGAGGTCGGCGGACTCGTGCCCTTCAGCAGATGGGGGTGTGGTGGTAGTTCCCGATACGCGCGGGCCGGTGCCGGACAGGGAAGCCGTGGTGGCCCGGTTGATGGACCTGGACAGCCAGGGCGAGCTGACCACGGCTCATGTGCCACTGGTCGCCTCTTCTCTCGGGGTGACCACGAGGGCGGTGTGGTACTGGGTTGCTGCGGCACGCCGCGAGGGCCGCCTCGTACCACGCTCTCGTGCGCGGCTGACCGTCACACCGGAGATCCGGCGTCTGCTGGCGTTGTGGGGAGGCAACGTCTCGGCTGTCCACCGCGAACTGCTGTCCCGCGCAGCGAACGACCCCAGTGCAGGGCCGGTGCTGTCGCTGTCGGCTCTGCACCGCGCGGTGGTACGGGATCTGTCGGTGGGGGAGCGGGCGGGTCTGCGGGGCGGTGAGGCGGCCCGGCGGGCGTATGACGTGTTCGGGAAGCGGCCTGCGCGGTCGAGGGTGGTGGAGAGGGGCTGGGCTGGCGGTGCCGGCGAGGCGGTGGTGGGCGAGGTCGGTGGTCTGGCGGGCCTGTTCCAGGGCCTGCCCCGGCGCAGTGGTGCAGGGTGCGAATGCTGTTGTGGCGGGTCCAGCGCAGCCACATCGCGCCGCGCACCAGTGGGAAGTCGAGGATTGCCCGTTGTGATCAGCCCGCGTCCGGAGCGTTGGCCCGCTTCGCCAGCTCGTCAACCCCTTCTGACCAGCTGATCAGCACCTCCCGCTTGACGGGGGAAGCTCACTTGGCACTCTGGCCGGTTGGCCGGTCAGTTCCCAGTAGTGACGCACACGGAATACCCCGGACAGGCTTGCCGTTGCGGTCACTGCGACCGCCAGCCACAGAGCGGCGCCCGCCATGGCTAGTGCCCCAAAGACCTGGTCGGCTGCCGTAAGGCCCAAAACAAAGATCACCGCTGACGGAAAGAGCGACAGCACGACAGGCAATGCCATCCAGGTCGAACTGCGTGTGGTCTCCTCTCCATGGATTCTGAATGCCTGTCGGGAAGTCCGCATCGCCTCACGGACACCAGTGCCATCGATCATCATCGCCGGTAGCACTAGGTAGGAGGCCATCGCCCATGGGATCCCAATCAATAGCAGCGACCCAAAGAAGACCACCACCACACCGACCAGTGCCCACATCACGATCGCCGGAAGCCGCCGGGCCGCACGCCTATAGCTGGACCCGATCTCTATTTTCCGTCCCTGTAGCGCGTCATATGCCGCGACAATCACTACCGCATTGAGGAACGTGGCGAGGATCGATATAACGAGGATCGCGGTCACCCCCAGCGCGAGGTTTCCCACGATGGCCCCCGACCAGAGTCCCACCACCGCCATGACGAGTACTGCACCTGCACCGGCTAGCACCACGCCCGCGATCCCAGGCAGCAGCAGCAGTGCCTTATGCCCTCGTATCACTTGCACGGCCTGCCTCACCGGCCGTTTCGCACTCAACGATCCACTCCAAATGATCTCAACCCGGCGTGGGCAGTCACTCCCAGGGCCTCTCCTGCAGCTCCCAGCCCGCTTCCTCATCTTTGTCGTGCAGGAACCGCGGTTGGGAGACAGTCCGCAGCCCTACGTCGCTGATCGGCCATTCGTCGAACGCGTCACGCAGTAGCCTCAACAGAAACTCCGCCATCCCAAAGGGGTACGCCGACCAGGCCGCGTGAAAGCGCGAATAGACGGCCACTGGCCAGCAGTCCGGATTTTCGCCGGAAGTAATCCAGCAGAGGGAGTCCTGCTCCGTCCATCCCCAGAGAAGCATGTCCTCAAGGCGGTACAGGCCAGCTTGGGCTGGATCTCGCCAGCTGTCCGCGCTCCCGCTGGCCAGCATGCCAGCGGGAAGCGTCGATACCACGTTTCCGGCGAGTTCGGCAGTCGTGGTGGCAGGCGCTTGGACGTACAACGCCTGTTCAATCGAACCACTCCCGAACTCGGCCACGAATCGCTGGTAGTCGGAGGGGAGCCTCCGCCCGTACGCAGCCTCCACCGCATCCCAGTCGACGCTGTCTCCACGGGTGGGCCCGAAACACGACAGGAGCTCCATCAGCTCGAACATGACTTCCCTGCCATCCCCTGTGTAGCTGATCACGCTAGTACCTGAATTCTGTCGGCGCGTACTGCCCCATGTTGTGCCATTGCTGATCGTAGAGGCTGAACATCTCGTTGGGGACGTACTCATCGAAGGAGATTCCGGGTGCACCGCCCGGCTTGTAGCCCGTGGCCTTCATCTCGAACCCGATGGGCACCACCCTGTCCCCGTCGTACCTCGGAGTCACTTGGTAGTGCACCACCTGATGCTCCTTCTGCACCGCATACTTGACCTTCTTCTCCCAGGTGTCCATGTTGGCGACCCGATGCTCAGGCCCCCTCTTGTCCACCGCAAAGCTGTTGGCCGTGCGGGAGCAGGTGGCAATGTTCTCGTAGATGTCCCCGTCGCCTCCCAACGAACCAGCCAGCAGGTGACAGGCGTTTCGCCACTGAGTGGTGTGCATCGTGAAGTGGCAGGTCACGGGCCTGGTGTGATTCCGTGCCCCGGTGCTCGTGCTGGTCACGCGCGGCAGTCTGCCGTGTAGATCGTCGGGCAGGGAGGTCTTCGTGGGTTCTGGCCCGTTCCAGCCCGCGATGCTCCTACGCTCCCGGGCATGGTGGACCCCGAGGTACTGGAACGGATCGCCGCGCGCCGCGCGGAACTGGACGAGTTGGAAGAACAGCTGGTCAAGCAGTTGGACGAGGTGAAGGCCGAGCGGGACGAACTCGCGGTCGCCGAGAGGGTCCTGACGCGGATGAGCGAGCGGACAGCCGGGGAACGGGCTGCCGTCGCACCGGCGTCGGCGCAGGTCGGCGGGCGTGCGATGCTGCTGGTCCCGCACCGTGGCGACAGCGTTGACGAGACCGCGCTGCCCGACGACTACCGCCGGATCCTGGCGATCGTGCGAGCCGCCGGCGGTCCGGTGCAGGTGCGGGCAGTGGGCGAAGAGCTGGGCCTTCAGGTGGAGGTGCGCGGGAAGCTGGAGCCGCTGCGGGCGAAACTGGTCAGGCTCGCGGACCGCGGCTGGCTGCACAAACGCGGCGACGGGAAGTTCACCGCACGGCTGTAGCCGTCCGGGTCCTGCACGCCGCAGGGCGTAACCGGAGGGCTCCCGGCGGCAGTTGAGTTTGGTGTGAAGAAAAACAACGGTCTCGTCGAGGGCCCCGACGGTCTTGTCTACACCGCCCGCCTGCCGCTGTCGAGTG
>NZ_JBVOOL010000068.1:0-5550 GCF_055664045.1 Kitasatospora sp. NPDC023385
CACGCTGTTGAGTTCTCAAGGAACGGACGCTTCCTTCGGACCGCCTTCCAGCGGAACCTCCGGGCTTCGTTCTTTCGTGTTCCCAGCTTATCAGACGCTTTCCGCTCCGTTTCCGGGGCTTCGTTCATCCAACTCGCCGGTGTCTTCCGGGGCTTGACGCCCCGTCCGACGTTTCAAACTCTAGCCGACCTCCGCCTCGAAAGGCGAATCCGGCCGCAATCCGGATAAACACCCACGCCGAATACGCACCGAAGTCGCACCTGCCCATGGCAAGTTCGACCCGGCTCGAACCGAGCAGGGATATTTCTCGTGGATTGGCCGCTCCGGGACCGTCCGCGCAGATGCGTGTCCGGTGCTCCCAGCCGAGCGACTAGAGGACAGTACTCCTCTCCCGCGTCCGAGAACAAATGCCCCGGCCCGGGCCGCGCCGGGAGCCGGCACGGACCCTCCCGGAAGCTGTCCCCTACTTGAAGAGGCGGTCGCCACTGGTGGCCATGCGATGGGTGGAGCCGTGGTGGTTCACCCAGTCGCGGACGAGGTTGACGGCGTTGGCGCACTGCCAGCTGTTGTCGTACTCGCGCACTCCGGTGAAGGCGCCGTAGCCGGCGATGATGCCGTCCACCCGCGCGTCCCCCAGCAGCTTGTCGACGTACCAGGGGTCGTTGTAGGTGGTCGTCCAGGACAGCGTGGCCCCGAGCTGGCCGGCGTCGCGGTCCGCGGCTCCCTTCTTCAGTTCGGTGCACGTGTTGTAGGTGGCTTCCGTGCAGTTGCCGAAGCCCTTGGTGATGTCGCTGTCGCCGTAGTCCATCGCCCGGTGGCCGGGGGCGAAGCCGGAGCCGGACGCGGCGAAGGCGCTGCGGACCTTGTCGCGGCTGCCGGTGGTCGTGATGCCCTCCAGGGGGCCGAGCTTGCCTTCCAGGCTCTTCCAGCCCCGGCCGCCGACGTCCGGGGTGTTGCCGCCGTGGTACTCGTAGAAGCCGTAGAGCACCTGGATCCCGGCGGCCGTCAAGCGCTGCGCCTTGTCGCGCAGTCCGGCGACGCTGCAGGTGCGGTTGGGCTCTTCGCCGCAGTAGTTCGGGTCCTTGATGTCCAGCCAGACCAGCGACAGTCGGCGCCCCGCGTTGGCGTTGGAGACGATGCGGTCGATCATGCTGTCGAAGCTGGGGCCGAGCCGGTTCTCGCCGGCCGAGGAGCAGTCGTGGTAGGCGCGCCATTCGTTCGGGTTCCACCAGGCGCACACGTCGATCTCGATGCCGTTGGCGCCGTGGTTGATCGCGGCGTCCACACCGTCCAGGGTGTCGACCCGGTGCGCGATGGCGTAGATGGGGTGTCGCTGGTCGGCGGCCGCCGCGGGGGTCGTGCCGACCGCGGTGGCGCCGACGATCCCGCACAGCGTGGCCATGAGGGCCGCCGCCGTCCGCGGGCCGGCGCCGTGCCTGAGGTGAGTGGTCAAGGAGGGCACTCCTTCTCGCGATGCCTTGAGATGGGCATGCCTATCTCACCGATCGTGCGTTGACGCACAGTGAACGGACGATAAACGGTCCGGGCGCGGCTCCGCACAACGGCTGCGACGACCCTGTGCAGCGGCGGTGGTGACGACAGGTCAGGTGGCGGTTGCAGGCGTGCGAGCGGTGCCGGGCGAGCGGAGCAGCCGCAGCAGGCGGGCGACCTCGTCGGTGACGGCGGTGCGGCCCGCGCCGAGGTAGCGGCGGGTGTCCACCAGGTGCTCGTCCTCGCGCAGGCAGGCCCGGACGGCCGCGGTGAACGCCTTGTTGAGGTGGGTGGCTATGTTGATCTTGGTCATGCCGTGCCGGACCGCGGCGACCAGGTGGTCGTCGGCGACGCCGGAGGAGCCGTGCAGTACCAGGGGAACCGGGACGGCGCGGGCGATCCCGCTGACCAGGTCCAGATCGAGGACGGCGTCCCGGGTGAGCATGGCGTGCGAGCTGCCGACGGCGACGGCGAGGGCATCCACCCCGGTGCGCGCCACGAACGCCGCCGCCTCCGCCGGGTCGGTGCGGGCGCCGGCCGCGTGGACGCCGTCCTTGCCGCCGATCTCGCCGAGTTCGGCCTCGACCCAGACGCCTGCCGCGTGGCAGCCCGACACGACGCCGGCGGTGGCCCGTACGTTCGCCTCGTGGTCGAGGGCGGAGGCGTCGAACATGACGGAGGTGAAGCCCAGTTCGACTCCCTCCCGGACCAGCTCCGTGGAGGTCACGTGGTCCAGGTGCAGGGCGACGGGTACGGTCGCGGCCCGGGCCACCGCGAGCGCGGCCCGGCCGATCGGGGCGAGCGCGCCGTGGTAGCGCACGGCGTTCTCGCTGATCTGCAGGATCACCGGCGCCCCGGCCCGCTCGGCCCCGGCGACGATCGCCTCGGCGTGTTCCAGCTGGATGACGTTGAAGGCGCCGACGCCGTGGCGGCGCCGGACGGCGGGCTGGACGATCGAACCGGTGGCTACGAGGGGCATGGCTCTCCTTGAGGGCCGGACGGCGAGGGGCCGGCGGACGAGGGGCGGGACGACGAGGGACGGGTGGACGAGGGGCGGGCGGGGGTCGGTGCGGCCGGACAGACCGGCCGGACCCGGACGAGCGGCAGCAGCCTCCGGTGGTCGGCCGGGTCGAAGCTCCCGGCGAGCGGTGCGAGCACCGTGGCCGCCGACAGGGCGACCGCCTCGGCCAGCCGCTCCGGCCAAGGGGTGCCGGTGACCAGGCCGGCGGTGAGCGCGGCCACCGCCGAGTCGCCGGCGCCGGTCGGATTGCCGCGCGCGTCCTCGGGCGGGCGGGCGCGCCACTCCCCCTCCGGGGTGCTGGCGAGCAGCCCGCGGGGCCCGAGGGAGACCACCACGGCGCGGGCTCCGGCAGCGCGCAGCTTCCGGGCGCCGGTGAGCGGGTCCACCGGGCCGACCGTCGCGGCGAGTTCGGCCGCGTTGGGCTTGACCAGCGCGGGGCGGGCGGCCAGGGCGGCGAGCAGCGCGGGCCCCTCGGCGTCGAGGACCGCGGGCACCCCCGCCCCGGTGGCGAGCTCCACCAGCCGGCCGTAGGCGTCCGGAGGCACCCCGGCGGGCAGTGAGCCGGACAGCACGACCGCCCTGGCGCCGCGCAGCAGTCTGCGGTAGCGGCCGGTGAAGTCGGACCACTCCTCGGCGGTGACGGCGGGACCGGGTTCCAGGTAGACGGTCGCGTCGCCGGTGGCGTGCTCGACCACGGCGACGGTGCGCCTGGTCGTGCCCCCGATCGGGACGAGTTCGTCGCGCAGCCCGGCGGCCGCGAGGTCGGCGCGCAGGGCCTGGCCGGTGATGCCGCCGGCCAGGCCGGTGACGGCGGTGTCGTGGCCGAGCGCGGCGAGCACTCGGGCGACGTTGATCCCCTTGCCGCCGGCCCGCTCGGTGGCGGTCTCGATCCGGTTGCTGCCGTGGTGGTCCACCCGGTCGAGGCGGTAGGTCACGTCGACGGCGGCGTTCAGGGTGACGGTGAGGATCACGGCATGCCTTCATGAGCGACCAGGTCGTGGGCGAGCAGGGCCGCGCCGAGGCAGCCTGCGCGGCGGCCGAGTTCGGCGGCGACCAGTCGGGGCGGCGCCCGGAAGGCCAGGCGGTCGGCGAGCGCCGCGGCCAGCGGGGCGAGGAGGTCGTCCCCGGCCCGGACGAGGCCGCCGCCGAGCACGATCCGCTCCGGGTCGAGCAGGGCGACGGTGGCGGCCAGGCCCTCGGCCAGTGCCTCGACCGCGTCGGCCCAGACCTGCCGGGCCACGGGTTCGCCGGCGACCGCCCGCCGGTGCACGTCCTCGGCGCCGAGGTCCGGTGCGCCGGTGAGGCGGGCGTGGCGGCGGGCGATCGCGGCGGCCGAGGCGACGGTCTCCAGGCATCCCCGGCCGCCGCAGGCGCAGCGCTCGCCGCCGGGCCGCACGACGAGGTGGCCGAGTTCACCGGCGATCCCCCGCGCGCCGGTGACGGCGTGCCCGCCGGTCACGACGGCTGCGGCGATGCCGGTGCCGACCGGGACGAAGACGAAGGAGTCGCTGCCCCGGCCGGCGCCGAGGCGGCCCTCGGCGAGGCCGCCGGCCCGGACGTCGTGGCCGAACGCGACCGGCAGGCCGAGGTGTTCGGCGAGCCGGTGGCGGATCGGGAGGTCGTGCCAGTCGAGGTTGACCGCTCTGACCACCGTGCCGGTGTTCTCGTCCACCAGGCCGGGCGCGACGAGTCCGGCCGCCCGGGGCGGGGTTCCGGTGTGCCGGGCGAGGTCGGCGAGTTCGGTGGCGCAGCCGAGCACGGTGTCGACGACGGCGTCGGCACCGCGTGCGGGCCTGGTGGGCCAACGCCTGGTCCGCAGGACCGTGCCGTCGTCGGCCACGACGGCGCCCTTGAGGTCGGTGCCGCCGAGGTCGAGGGCGATGACCGTCACGGCTGGTGGAGGATGATCGAACGGGTCAGGTTGCGCGGCTGGTCCGGGTCGAGGCCGCGCCGCTCGGCGAGGGCGACCGCGAGGCGCTGGGCGCGCACGAGTTCGGCCAGCGGGTCGAGGTCGGAGGAGACGACAGTGGCTCCGGTGGCGCGGACCTCCTCCGGCAGGCCGGCGGGCGGGGTGCCGAGGAACCAGACGACCCGACCGGGGGCGCTGATGCTGATCGGGCCGTGGCGGTACTCCATGGCCGGGTAGGACTCGGCCCAACTGCCGGAGGCCTCCCGGAGCTTGAGGGCTGCCTCGTGGGCCAGGCCGACCGTCCAGCCGGTGCCGAGGAAGGTGAACTGCTCGGCGGTCAGGGCGGCTTGGGGCAGTTCGTCGAGGACGGCGGCGCGTGCCTGGGCGGGCAGCTCCGCGTCGGTCAGGCCGAGGTGGTTGCGGAGCAGGGCCAGGACGGTGGTGGCGAAGCGGGTCTGCACGACGGACTTCTCGTCGGCGAAGGAGAGGTCGACGAGGGTGTCGGCCGCGGTGGCGACGGGCGTGGCGAGGTCTCCGGTGATCGCGGTCGTCCGGGTCTTCGCGGTCGTCGCCGCGGCGCGGGCCCGGACCCGGGTGCGGGCGAGGGCGTCGAGGACCTCGGTGGTGGTCCCGGACCGGGTGATCGCGAGCACCCGGTCGTAGTCGCGGGTCTCGGGGAACGCGGATGCGGCGAAGGCGTCGGTCTCGCCGAGTCCGGCCTCCTCGCGCAGGGCGGCGTAGGCCTGCGCGACGTAGAGGGAGGTGCCGCAGCCCAGGACGGCCACCCGCTCCCCCGGCTCGGGGAGTCCTTCGGGGCTCAACTCCAGGGCGCGGGACCAGCATTCGGGCTGGCTGGCGATCTCGGTGGCGACGTGGGTCATCGGTCCTCCTGCGCGGGTCTGCATTCAGGTGATTGAATCTGAGCAAAAGATAGGCTGCTCGATCAGTTTTGAACAGACTCTCGCCCATGACTCGATCAAAATCACTCAGGTCATCCTCGGAGGCGGCCCCATGACCACTGCGCACCGCCGGTACCTGGCCGGCGCCCGGCTCGTGCTGCCCGGCGGCGTCGTCGACGGCGACCGGCTCACCATCGCCGGCGACCGCATCGCGGGCCTCGGCGGCGACA
>NZ_JBVOOL010000069.1:0-5504 GCF_055664045.1 Kitasatospora sp. NPDC023385
CACCATGCACACGACACCCGAGTCAGCCTGAACGACTCCGTACACACGAACGGGCGACACCAGATCATCCAGAAACGGACTTAACGTCCTCTCAGGCCTTCGGGTCGATCCGCGGTGTGGTGTGGACCTCGGCGTCCGGGGCCAGCCGCAGGCCAGCCACGGCGAGGAAATCGGTGAGTGCGATCGGGCCGCCGTCGGTTCCGTCGTCCCACCTGGTCCAGAGGCTCGACTCCTCGCCGTCCCAGGTGTCGACGTCCTCGCTCGGATGCTGCTCGACGCTTCCCTCGCCGTGCCGGTACCGCAGGTACAGGTACTGGCCCGTGGTCGTCCAGGCATCCCACTGGGAGGGGCAGCCCCCGGAGGTCTGCACCACTCGCGCGATGGTCACGTCCTCGTGCAGGTGGGCCTCGACCGCACCCAGGTGCTGATGGTGCGAGATGAGGAGATCGTCGGTGAGAGCGAGCATGCGGATGCTCCCGTCCGGGAACTGGAGCGTGAGGCCGGCTGTGAAGCGGACCCGGCCGTCGTTGTAGTCGATCTCCCGAACCGAGCGGATCGACTGTCCGATGAAACGGGCCACCGGAACAACCGGCGAATCGTCGATCACGGAGACGCTTCCGTACTCGTCCATCGAGTACAGCTCATACGGCTGAGAGGCCCGCAGCGACAAGCCTGTCGAGGGCGCGTGGAACAGGACCGGGCCCAACCCCTCCAAGTGAAGCCACAGGTGCACCAGCGACGGCTCGTCGTCAGCGTAGTGATGCCAAGCCGTGGTCACCTTCAGCAGTCGCTTCCCGATCAGGTCGGCGCTGAAGAGCTCCTCATCGTCGATCACCCGCCGATGCTCGCACAGCCTCGCCAGCAGGCCATCCGAATTCCTGACCGGCTGCCCTCGCCGCGTTCGGTTCCACCGAGGTTCCACCGAGGTTCCACCGAGGTTCCACCGAGGTTCCACCGAGACCCGACGCCACCGGCGTGGTCGGCCCGCCGAACCGGCACCGAGGGATTGGTCTGCGTGCGGCTTCCACTGCTCGGTCGGCCGGTTCGACGAACTGGACACCGGTGGCGCCGACCGTCCCGAACCACAGAATTTTCCGCGGAAAATCGCCGGACCGGATCCTCGAACCATCCCGGCCGACCGCGGGGGAGCGGGGCTGGAGGAAAGACTCCGCGCGGACCGAGGCCGAGCACAGCCTGGTCCGACCCGAGGCGTGGGGGGTTAGAGGAAGGCCGGAAGAGCATCTGCTTAGCCGCGCCCGACCGGTACCGTACGGCGACGGTCTTCGAGGAGGGTGATGGCTGACCGTCCACTGGTCGTCCGCCTTGAGTCAGAGGGCAGCCGAAGACCCTCCGAAAACGATGACGATGAGCGCGGCAGGCTTACGGCAACGAGCAGCAGGACGGTTCGATGAGCTTCCCGAAGCTCAAGGACCCGCTCTTCAAAGCTGAGCGAGGCGACGTCCCGTCAGAAGTGCCCGAACCACCCAGTGCCATTCGCAGGCCCACCGGCCATAGCGGCTGACCAGGAGCTCCGTGACCGGGTTCAAGAAGTCGTCGAAGCTCAACGAGTAGCCGTTGCCTGAGGGAGCCAGCGCGAGGACCTTCGCCGTGACCTCGGCCTCCTCCTCACTGCTCCAGGCGAAGGCATGCCGGTCGGGGTCAACCTCCGACCACACCAGCAGACGGGCATCAGATACGGGCTACTGGACGTGGTGATCCGCCGATGATCAGTCCGGTCAGGGCAACTGGCTGATGCTGCCAGGACCACGCCGCGTCTGTCATCCGCACTTCCGGAGCGATCCCCCCGATGGCGCGGACGCCGCTCCTGAGAGGCACAGGACCGGGAGCCTTGGGCTGTGTCGACGGTCAGCTAATTCCCCCAGGTCAAACGCCAGATAATTCCCCACCCTCTCGCTGACCCGAGCTGTCCTGGTGGCGCTCAGCCAGCCTCAGTGCTGGCTGTGGCCTCCCATGCAGCAGTGACACATCCTTCTTCCCAGTGCCACCACCCTTTGGCGGCGCCGTGTTCCAACAGCGTTCGGATCCGGTGGATGTCCGCTTCCGGTGGGACGTCCAGCGCGACCATCCCGAACTGCTCGATGCCCTCGCCGGTGGTGCCGAGCCGATGGAAGGTCTCCAACACCGTCTGCCGAGCCGCAGCAGAACCGCCGTCCTTCAGCACGATCAACCGGATCGTGCAGTTCTCGGAGGCATGAACGGTCTCCCCGGCCCAGCGCAGGCCGTCGTCGTCGACATCCACGCGGATGACATCGCCGCTCGCGACGCCACGAACGAACCATGGCGTGTTGTCGAGACGCACCGTTCCATCGCCCAGGTCCACTGCCCACAGGCTCTCGACGCTCGCGGGCGGCCAGCCGTCCTCGTCGATCTCCATCCGGAAGTGGACCTTCACATGGGCGTCGCTGATGTCCGTCACCCCGCCATCATCCACGTGGGCTGGTGGGGCTGGACCCGCGGGGCTGCGGGCAGCAGTCACTTCAGCACTCGGTGGCAGCGGTCAGGCGGCCGAAGGTTTCTCGGCGGGGTTCCTGGGGCGCTTGTTCGGCCGGTAGCTGGGGCCGTTCATGATCACCTGGTGGCTGGTGTTGATCAGCCGGTCCAGCAGCGACTCGGCGACGACGGGGTTGGGGAAGAGCGGATACCAGTCGCTGGGGGCCCGGTTGCTGGTGATGATCAGCGAACGCCCCTGCCGCTCGGAGACCAGCTCGTAGAGGTCGTCGGCCTGAGCCGCGCTCAGCTGCCGCATAGCGAAGTCGTCCAGGATGAGGACATCGGGTCGGATCAGCTCGCGCATGCGCTTGTCCCAGGTGCGGTCCGCGTGGCCGCCGGCGAGCTCGGCCAGGACCCGGCTGGTCTTCGTGAAGCGGACGTTCGCGCCCTGGCGGACGGCGAGGTGGCCGAGGGCCTGGGCGACGTGTGTCTTGCCCACCCCGACGGGCCCGAACAAGATCACCGACTCGCCCGCGTGGAGCCAGCGCAGGGCGGCCAGGTCGCGGATCTGGGCCGCGGGCAGCTTCGGGGAGGCGGTGAAGTCGAACTCCTCCAGGGTGACCTGCTGCTCGAACTTCGCCTTCTGCAGGCGTCGTTGGAAGGCGACGGTCTCGCGGCGGGTGATCTCGTCCTGGCAGAGGACCTGGAGGAAGTCCAGGTGGCCGAGTTCGCCGCCGTGGGCCTGGATCAGCCGCGCGTCGAGGGTCTCCAGCATCCCGGACAGCCGAAGCGCCTTCAGCGACTCGCGCAGGGTGGTGTCCATCACGCTCATCGAGCGGTCTCCTCGGCGTTGTCGGCGTCAGCGTGGCCCGGGGTGCCCTCGGGCTCGCCGGAGGTCTGGGAGGGGATGCTCGTGGCGAACAGGCCCTCGGGGCCGTGGAGGAAGGCCGCGGCCCCGGCGTCGCCGGTCTCCGGCTCGGGGTCGGTCTCGGTGCCCGCGATCAGGATGCCCTTGATGGTGCGGTAGGAGGGGTCGCCGACCGCGATGGCCTTGGTGCAGGCCGCCTCCAGCCGCTGGTCGCCGTACTTCTTCCGCAGCCCGAGGATCCCCTGGGCCGCGCGGAGCCGGTAGAGCGCGTTGACCTCCAGCAGCTGGTCGATCACCTCGCGGCAGGCGTCGCCGACCTCGGAGGACTGGGTGCGGCACCAGATCGGCGTCTTCATCTGGAAGGCGATCTTCTCCGGCGGGTAGTCGCTCTTGTCCGTACGCTTGCCCTGGTCGAGTGCGGCGTGGGTCTTGACCAGCTCGCCCTCGTGGAAGACCTGGACCATGGTGGCGGTGGAGCGGACGTCGACCTTGCGGCCGATCAGCTTCCAAGGGACCGAGTAGAGGGTGCGGCCGACCTTGATGTGTTCTCTGAACTAGCGATCACCGCTCGGCAGCCCCTTGGGTAAAACCGCTGGCCGCTGGGCGTTCACCGGGCAAAGATGCAGCTATGCGCCATGCCACCACCGACCCTGAGCTGCTGGGCTTGGTCCGCCGATTCGTCACGCCCGGACGGCGGTACCTTCGGTTGGGTGGAAGCCTGCTGCGGTTGAGTGGGCCTGAGCGCGTGGTGTTCGCGAGGGAGTTGGTCCAGGCTGCCTCGGAGATCACCCCTGCTGAGCTCGATGTCCTCTTCGAAGGCGGATGGCGAGAGCGTAAGAAGCCGTTGTCGTACCGATCAAGGGAGTTGTCGATCGAACGTGAGTCTCGCTCGGGTGATCGCGGGACCTTCCCATACCTGACCAACGGATTCCCGCCGATCACATCCGATAGACAACTGCCTGTGAGCTCGGCTCATGCCCCCGGGGCTACGGGGAAGCCGTCCGAGGCATCAGCCGGTCGGCCGTGCTCCCAGACGCTGTCGAACTCGGTCTGGAAGTGTCGAAACCACTGGTCGTCGCGGTGCGGCAGGGTTGTGAAGACGGCATCCCCGCTGGCCGAGCTGTGCGAGTAGATGTCGATGTGGATGCGGCCGCCGGGCCGCTGCGGATCGAGCAGGAGCAATCCGAAGGCCGGGACGAAACGGAGGAAGCGGACCTCCACCCTGCCCTCTGCACCGGGCGTCTCGGCGAGTTCGCGGAGCAGGTCGACGGACGAGCGAAGCCGGTTGCGGTACATCTCGGCCCGGTCGGGGATCGTGCTGCGGCGTGCCGCTTCGTCAGGGGCGGAACCGGCAGGGTCTATCAGCGCCACCTTGACCACGGCTCCGGCGACGGCCCTGCGCTGGAGTTCGTCCACTAGGTTGCGCAGCGTACGTGAGAGCGTCACCCCGACGATACGGATGTCCTGTGCGGCGCGCACATGTTCGATAAGGTCCGCTTTGTCCCTGCCGAGAAAGTCCTCGGCGGAGACTTCCCCCCTGCCCCGGGCGCGCACCTCAGCGGCCAGCTCCGCCACCTGCCTGCGGCTACCCAGCAGGCCGCCGGCCAGCAGGGCCAGCGTCGCGAGCGTGGCGGCGGCCAGGACCTCACTTCCGACCGTGCCGAGGACCCCGAGGACGGCCAGCACCAAGGAGAGCAGTGCTGTCGTGTAGATCTCCAGGTTCTCCCCTGCCGAGAGATCCGCGCGCAGCCGCCGAAGAAAACGCATGAAGACCATCGTCGGGACGGCTCGGGTGCGTGTCAACGAAAAGCGTCAGACAGGGAAACCTACCCGTAGTTTCAGATCTTGAGTGATGCTCGTCGAACGGGAGTCTCGATCGGGTGATCGCAGCCGGCACCGGGCATGGAAGCAGGGCCTCGTGGTAGCTCGGAGGGTGTCTACGCCAACGAGCGATCCAGGAGTCTCAATGACGGAGTCAAGCCGTCTGCGTGACCGGATCGGGGGTGAAGACCCGGTTGTCGCGCAGGAGCGCCCACAGGACGCTGACGCGCCGACGAGCCAGTGCGATCAGGGCTTGCACGTGCTTGAGCCCCTCGCCGCGCTTCTTCAAGTAGTAGTCCCGATTGGGGCCGTCCTTGATGACGCTGGTCTGCGCGGACAGGTAGAACACCCTTCGCAGGCGGCG
>NZ_JBVOOL010000070.1:0-5352 GCF_055664045.1 Kitasatospora sp. NPDC023385
CGCACGGGTGACCTGGCGCGGTGGACGGCGGAGGGGTTGCTGGAGTACCTGGGGCGGGCGGACGAGCAGGTCAAGGTCCGTGGTTTCCGCATCGAGCCGGGTGAGGTCGAGACGGCTGTCGTGGGGCACCCGTCGGTGGGCCAGGCGGCGGTGGTGGTGCGTGAGGACACGCCGGGTGACAAGCGGCTGGTGGCGTATGCCGTTGCGGCGGAGGGTGCGGAGATCGTTGCCGGTGAGGTGCGGGAGTTCGTGGCCCGGCGTCTTCCGGAGTACATGGTGCCCGCCGCCCTGGTGGTGCTCGAGGTGCTGCCGCTGACCGTCAACGGCAAGCTCGACCGCAAGGCCCTGCCGGCCCCCGACTACGCGGCCACCGCCGGCGTGGGCCGGGAGCCGGAGACCGAGCAGGAGAAGGTGCTCTGCGCCGCGTTCGCCGATGTCCTCGGGCTGGCGCACGTCGGCGTCGACGACGACTTCTTCGCGCTCGGCGGGCACTCCCTGCTCGCCGTCCGCCTGGCCAGCCGGGTGCGTACGGTGCTGGGCGTCGAGGTCTCGGTGCGCACGCTGTTCCGAGCGCCGACGCCGGCCCGGTTCGCGGCCGAGCTCGCGAGTGCCGAGCCCGGCACGGAGAAGGCAGCCCGGCCGGCACTACGGCCGATGCGTCGGCAGGAGGGGTCCTGAGATGGTGCCGTTGTCGTTCGCGCAACGCCGGTTGTGGTTCCTGGGGCAGTTGGACGGCCCCAGCTCGACCTACAACGTCCCGGTGGTGCTGCGGCTCTCCGGTGAGCTCGACGTCGATGCCCTGGGCACGGCGCTGCTGGATGTGGTGGAGCGGCACGAGGTGCTGCGCACGGTCTTCGCCGTCGCCGACGGCGAGCCGTACCAGCGGGTCCTGCCGGTCGCGGAGGCCGGCTTCGCCCTCCTGACCGTCGAGGTGGCGGCCGACGCCCTGGCCGCCGCGGTGGCCGGGGCGACCGGCCACGCCTTCGACCTCGCCAGCGAAGTCCCCATCCGGGCCACGCTGTTCACCACCGGCCCGGGCGAGCACGTGCTGGTCGTGGTGATGCACCACATCGCCTCCGACGGCTGGTCGATCGCGCCGCTGGCGCGCGACCTGTCGGTGGCGTACACCGCCCGGCTCGCCGGCGGCCGGCCGCAGTGGGAGCCGCTGCCGGTGCAGTACGCGGACTACGCGCTCTGGCAGCGCGAGGTGCTGGGGTCGGAGGACGACCCGGGCAGCGTGCTCGCCCAGCAACTGACCTACTGGCGCAAGGCGTTGGCGGACATCCCGGAGGAGCTGGCGCTGCCGGCCGACCGCGTCCGCCCGGCCGTCGCCGGAAACCGGGGGCACAGCGTGCCCCTGGAGCTGCCCGCCGGCCTGCACGCCGAGCTGCTGACCCTGGCCCGTGCGCAGGGCGCGACGCTCTTCATGGTGGTACAGGCGGCGCTGGCCGTGCTGCTCTCCAAGCTCGGCGCGGGCACCGACATCCCGATCGGCGCGGCCAACGCGGGCCGCACCGACGAGGCGCTGGACGACCTGGTCGGATTCTTCGTCAACACCCTGGTCCAGCGGGCCGACCTGTCCGGTGACCCGACCTTCGGCGAGGTCCTGGCCCGGCTGCGCGAGACGTCCCTGGCCGCCCTGGAGCACCAGGACGTGCCGTTCGAGCGCCTCGTCGAGGAGCTCGCGCCGTCCCGCTCGCTGGTCCGTCACCCGCTCTTCCAAGTGATGCTCACCGTCCAGAACCAGGCCCGGGCCGAGCTCTCCCTGCCCAGCCTGCGGGTCGAGGGGCTGGGCTCGGCCGACGGGCTGATGGCCAAGTTCGACCTGGAGCTGAACCTCGCCGAGCGGTTCGACGCCCACGGGCGCCCGGCCGGCATCGGCGGGGTCCTGATCGGCTCGGCGGACCTCTTCGAGCGGGCCTCGGTGGAGCGGATCGCCGGCCGCTGGCAGCAGGTCCTCGCCGAGCTGGCGGCCCGCCCGTCGGTGCGGCTGAGCGCGATGGACGTGCTGGACGCCGAGGAGCGGCGCCGCGTCCTCACCGAGTGGAACGACACCGCCGCAGAGGTCGCGCCGGCCACCCTGCCGGAGCTGTTCGCGGCGCAGGCCGCCCGGACCCCGGACGGGGTCGCGGTGGTCTTCGAGGGCGCCGAGCTGACCTATGCGGAGCTGGACGCCCGCGCCGACCGCCTCGCCTGCCACCTGGCCGGCCAGGGCGTGGGACCGGAGTCGGTGGTCGCGGTCTGCCTGGAGCGCGGCATCGACCTGGTCGTCGCCCTGCTCGCCGTGGTCAAGGCCGGCGGCGCCTATCTGCCCGTCGACCCCGACCACCCGGCCGAGCGGATCGGATTTCTCCTGGCCGACGCCGGCGCGGCCGCCGTGCTGACCTCGCAGGCCTGCGCGCCGCGCCTGCCCGAGGGGACCGCGGACGTGCTGGTGCTCGACGAGCCCGGCACGCTCGCCCGGCTGTCCGGCCCGGCCGACAGCGCCCCCGCCGCCGGCCCGCTGCCCACGCACCCGGCGTACGTCATCTACACCTCCGGCTCGACCGGCCGCCCCAAGGGCGTGGCGGTGCCGCACGAGGGCATCGTCAACCGGCTGGCCTGGATGCAGGCCCGGTACGGGCTGCGGCCGGGCGAGCGGGTCGTGCAGAAGACGCCGTTCGGCTTCGACGTGTCGGTCTGGGAGTTCTTCTGGCCGCTGCTGGAGGGCGCGACGCTGGTGCTGGCCCGCCCGGGCGGCCACCGCGACCCGCAGTACCTCGCCGAGCTGCTGCGTGAGGAGCGGGTGAGCACGGCGCACTTCGTGCCGTCGATGCTGGAGGCGTTCCTGCGCGAGCCGTCCGCGGCCGGCTGCCGGGAGCTGCGGCGGGTCGTCTGCAGCGGCGAGGCACTGCCCGCCGAGCTGCGCGACCGCTTCTTCGAGGTCTTCGCCGACGCCGAGCTGCACAACCTGTACGGGCCGACGGAGGCGTCGGTGGACGTCACCGCCTGGAGCTGCGAGCGGGACCGGGACCGGGGCGCGGCCTCGGTGCCGATCGGCACCCCGGTGTTCAACACCCGCATGTACGTGCTGGACGAGGCCCTGCACCCGGTGCCGGCCGGGGTCGGCGGCGAGCTGTACATCGCCGGCGTGCAGCTGGCCCGCGGCTACATCGGGCGGCCCGGCCTGACGGCGGAGCGGTTCGTGGCCTCGCCGTTCGGCGCGGCCGGAAGCCGGCTGTACCGTACCGGCGACCTGGCCCGGTGGACGACGGACGGTGTGCTGGAATACCTGGGCCGGGCGGACGAGCAGGTCAAGATCCGGGGCTTCCGGATCGAGCCGGCCGAGGTGCAGGCCGTCGTCGCGGACCACCCCGGGGTCGCGCAGGCCGCAGTCGTGGCCCGCGAGGACGTGCCCGGCGACAAGCGCCTGGTCGCCTACGTCGTGCCTTCCGGTGACGCTCTTCTCCCCTCCGACGTGCGGGTGTTCGCGGCGCAGCGGCTGCCCGGGCACCTGGTGCCCGCCGCCGTCGTCCTGCTCGACGTGCTGCCGGTGACGGTCAACGGCAAGCTGGACCGGCGGGCGCTGCCCGCCCCCGACCACGCGGCCGCCGCGGGCGGGCGCGGCCCGTCCACCGTGCGCGAGGAGGTGCTCTGCGCCGGCTTCGCCGAGGTCCTCGGGCTGGAAGGCGTCGGTGTGGACGACGACTTCTTCGCGCTCGGCGGGCACTCGCTGCTCGCTGTGCGTCTGGTGGAGTGGCTCCGCACACGCGGCGTGACGGTGTCGGTGCGGACGTTCTTCCGCACCCCCACCCCGGCCGGGCTCGCGGCGGCGGGCGGCACCGAGGCCGTCACGGCACCCGCCAACCTGATCCCCGAGGGCGCGCAGGCCGTCACCCCGGACATGCTGCCGCTGGTCGACCTGTCGGCGGAGGAGGTCGAGCGGATCGTCGCCACCGTGGACGGCGGCGCCGCGAACCTGGCCGACGTCTACCCGCTCGCGCCGCTCCAGGAAGGACTGCTCTTCCACCACCTGATGGCGGCCGAGGGCCGGCCCGACGTCTACGTCACGCCGAGGGTCGTCCGCTTCGCCTCGCGCGAGCTGCTCGACGGCTTCCTCACCGCCCTGCAACAGGTCGTGGACCGCAACGACATCTACCGCACCGGCATCGTCTGGGAACGGCTGCCGGAGCCGGTCCAGGTGGTTTGGCGCCGGGCGACCCTGCCGGTGGACGAGATCACGCTGGACGCGGACGGGCCGGATCCGGTCGAGCAGCTGCTCGCCGCCGGCGCAGCCGCCATGGACCTGGAGCGGGCACCGCTGATCGACGTGCGCCTCGCCGCCGAGCCCGGCGGCCCCGGCTGGCTGGCCCTCGTCCGGCTGCACCACCTGGTGATGGACCACACCGGCTTCGAGGTCCTGCTCGCCGAGGTGCGGGCCTTCCTGGCCGGCCGCGGCGGCCAGCTGCCCGAGCCGCTGCCGTTCCGCGACTTCGTGGCGCAGGCCCGCCTCGGCACCTCGCGCGAGGAGCACGAGCAGTACTTCGCCGGGCTGCTCGGCGACGTCACCGAGACCACCGCCCCGTACGGCCTGGCGGACGTCCTCGGCGACGGCGCGGAGACGGCGCAGGCCGGCACCCCGCTGGGCGAGGAGCTGTCGGCCCGGGTCCGCGAGGTGTCCCGCGCGCTCGGCGTGAGCCCGGCGACGCTCTGCCACCTGGCGTGGGCGCGGGTGCTGGCAGCCCTGTCGGGGCAGGACGACGTGGTCTTCGGGACGGTCCTGTTCGGGCGGATGAACGCCGGCGCCGGCTCCGACCGGGTAGCGGGCCTGTTCGTCAACACCCTGCCGGTGCGCGTGCGCGTCGACGGGACCGGCGTGCTGACGGCCGTCGCGCAGCTGCGCGGCCAGCTGGCGGAGCTGCTGGCGCACGAGCACGCGCCGCTCGCCGTCGCCCAGCAGGCCAGTGGGATCGAGGGCCACGCGCCGCTGTTCACGTCGATCTTCAACTACCGGCACAACACCCGGCTGCCGGACGCCCCGCAGACGCCGGCCTCGGAGGAGGGCGGCGACGGCATCCGGATGGTCTTCGCCCGCGAGCGGAACAACTACCCGCTCACCGTGGCCGTCGACGACGACGGACGGACGCTCGCGCTCAGCGTGGACGCGATGGCCCCGGCCGACCCGCGGGCCGTCGGCCGGCTGCTGGGCACGGCGATCGAGCACTTGGTGCCGGCACTGGAGGCCGCCCTGGCCGGAGGCGCGGAGCTTCCGCTCGACGCGGTGGAGGTGTTGGACGTCGGGGAGCGGCGGCGGGTGCTGAGCGAGTGGAACGATACGGCTGTTGAGGTGCCTGCCGTGTTGGTGGCGGAGGT
>NZ_JBVOOL010000071.1:0-5178 GCF_055664045.1 Kitasatospora sp. NPDC023385
CTGCGACGACGATCTTCGCGGAGGTGGTGGCGCGGGTGGGGGCGGCCGCGTTAGAGCTTGCGAAGTCCACTGAGGACCCTTTCGAGCAGCGTGACGTCGGGCTGGTTTCCGGATTCGCCGCCGGAAGCGGGCTGGTGGATGGCGACCAGGCCGGCTTCGGCCAGGTCGGCCACGAGGATCCGGGCCACTCCCAGGGGAAGGGAGAGCAGCGCCGAAACCTCCGCGACGGATTTGACCTCCGTGCACAGCGTGCAGATCCGCTGGTGCTCGGGGAGCAGGGTGGCCAGGCGCTGGGGATCGACGTCGGCGGAGACCAGGGCCTCCAGCGCGAGTTCGTAGCGCGGCCGGGTGCGACCGCCGGTCATCGCGAACGGCCGGATCAGCGGGCCGGAGTCGGGCTCGTCCTCGAACTCCTCGACGTGGCCGGGCTCCTGGGCGGCCCGGCGGCCGGGGGCCGGTTCGGGTGCCGGGGCCTGATTCGGGTAGCCGGGCGCCGGGGCGCCGTACGAGGGCTGCTGCTGGGCGTACTGGTCGTACTGGCCGTACTGCTCCTCGGGCCGGGGGTACGGGTGCTGGGGCTGCCCGTACTGATGCCGACCGTACTGCTGACCGTGGCCGGCGCCGGGTGCTCCGAAGGCGTCATGGCCTGTGCCAGGGTACGGAAGACCGTACTGGCCGCTGCGGTCGTCGGGCGGTGTCACGGTTCCTCTCCTCACAAGGTGCGGCGGTGCGGTGCGAGCTTCGGCGCAGGTCCGGAGCCGGTGGTGCGAAGGCCGTACAACGTCCGAACCCGAGCCCGCCGAAGCGGGCCCGGGAAGGACGCGGAGGTACTTCGAATACCTGGACGGTATCCGACGAACCGTCAGTGCAGGAGACTGCCCTGGAGTTCCGCGCGGAGTGCGGGGGTGAGGACGGCGCCGGCGCGGTCGACGAGCAGGGCCATCTCGTAGCCGACGAGGCCGATGTCGGAGTCGGGGGCGGCCAGGACGGCGAGGGCGGAGCCGTCGCTGACGGCCATCAGGAACAGGAAGCCCCGTTCCATCTCGACGACGGTCTGGTTGACCTCGCCGCCCTCGAAGATCCGGCTGGCGCCGGAGGTGAGGGAGGTGAGGCCGGAGGCGACGGCGGCGAGCTGGTCGGCGCGGTCCCGGGGGAAGCCCTCGGACATGCACAGGAGGAGGCCGTCGGCAGAGACCACCACGGTGTGGGACACCCCGGGGGTGTTGTCCACGAAATTGGTGATCAGCCAGTTCAGGTTCTGTGCGGCCTGGCTCATCTGAGTCAACTCAACGCTCCTGGTGGTTCGAGCCGCCGAAGAGATCGGTGCGGCGGTTCTGTCCGTTGCCGGACTGGTCTGCCTGATCGGGGTCGATCCGGAAGCTTCCGGTGTTGCCGGCACTGCGGCCCTGCTCCACACCGCGGCGCAGGTTGGTGAGGCGGCCACGGACCTCCTCGGGGTTGCGGGAGACCTGCGGCCCCTCCTGCGCCGTGGGCTTGGCGTTGCCGGGCACCAGGTTCTGCTTGGGCACGCGCCGCGGCAGACCTGACTGGGTGGTCCCGGCGGAGGAGGGCTCGCGCAGCTGCTCGGCCCGCTGCCAGTCACCGTCGTTCGGCGACTGCCAGGCGGTGCTGGCGGTCGGGCCGGTCGGGCCGTATCCGCCGAGCGAGGACACGTCGTGGCCGCGCTGCTCCTGGGACGCCGAGGTGTCCTTGGCGCCCGCGAACCAGTTCGGGCTGTCGCCGGTCGGCGTCGCGCCGGCGGGCGCGCTGCCGGGGCCGCCGCTCGCCAGCTGCTCGCCGGGGCGGCGCTGCGGCAGCCCGGACGGCAGGGTGGCGGTGGCGGGCTGCTCGGCGGCGGGCAGCGCGGGCGGCTCGGGGGCGTACGGGTGGCCGGCCGGGGCCTCCTCGGCCTGACGGCCGTACTGGTCGGCGTAGTCGTCCTGCTGGTAGCCGTCCTGCTGGTAGCCGCCGTCCTGCTGGTAGCCGTACTGGTCGTCGGCGTACCGGTCGTCGGCGTAGCCCTGCCGGTCGTAGCCCTGCTGGTCGTAGCCCTGCTGCGGCGGGTACTGGGCGTAGCCGCCGTCCTGGGCGTAGCCGTCCTGCTGGTAGCCCTGCTGGTCGTAGCCGTACTGCTCGTCGGCGTAGCCGCCCTGGTCGTAACCCTGCGGGGCGTACTGGTCGTAGCCCTGCTGGTAGTCCTCCTCGACCTCGGCGTCCACCACCGGCGCCTGCGGGGCGCTCTCCAGGGCCGCGCGGCGGACCTGGTCGAGGCGCTGCGAGCGCTGGACCGCCTCCAGGGCCGGACTGAAGCCGGAGGAGCCGGCGCTGCCGATGCCGGTGAGGTGGTCGTCGAAGCCGAGCTCGGCGGCGCTGGGGCCGTGGCCCTCGGGGGCCCACGCGGCGGTCGGCTCCTGGTCGGCGAAGATCCGGGAGACGGTGAACTGCTCCTCCGGCTCCGGCGCGGCGCCGCCCTGGGTGACGAACGGCGGGAGCATGACCAGGGAGGTGGTGCCGGCGGACTCGCCGGACGGGCGGAGCTGGACGCGGACGTCGTGCCGCTGGGAGAGCCGGCCGACCACGAACAGGCCCATGCGGCGGGAGATGGTGGCGTCGACGGTGGGCGGCTCGGCCAGCTTCTCGTTGATCTCGGCGAAGTCCTCGGCGGTGAGGCCGATGCCCTTGTCGTGGATCTCGACCAGCACGCGGCCGTCCGGCAGGCGGGTCGCGTTGACCAGTACCCGGGTCTGCGGGCTGGAGAACGAGGTGGCGTTCTCCAGCAGCTCGGCGAGCAGGTGGACGAGGTCGGTCACGGCGGCGCCGACGACCTCGACCTCCGGGATGCCGGACAGTTCGACGCGCTCGTACTGCTCCACCTCGGAGGCGGCGGCGCGGAGCACGTCGACCAGCGGGACCGGGGTGTTCCAGCGGCGGCCGGCCTCCTCGCCCGCGAGGACGAGCAGGTTCTCACCGTTGCGGCGCATACGGGTCGCGAGGTGGTCCAGCTTGAAGAGGTTCTCCAGCTGGTCCGGGTCGGCCTCGTTGTTCTCCAGGTCGGTGATCAGCGCCAGCTGGCGCTGGATCAGGCTCTGGCTGCGACGCGACAGGTTGGTGAAGATCGCGTTGACGTTGCCTCGCAGCAGGGCCTGCTCGGCGGCGAGCGCCACGGCCTGCTGGTGGACCTGGTCGAACGCCCGGGCGACTTCGCCGATCTCGTCCTTGCCGTGCAGGGGGATCTGGGTCACCGAGGTGTCGACCCGGTCGGGGTCGGTCTTGGAGAGCTTCTCGACCAGGTCCGGCAGGCGGTGGTCGGCGATCTCCAGGGCGGCGCTGCGCAGGGTGCGCATGCCGAGGATCATCGAGCGGGCGACGTAGCCGGTGAGCAGACCGGCCAGGATGAGCGCGGCGACGACGATGACCGTGTTGAGGATGGCGTCGTAGAGCGCGTTGTCCTTGAGGCTGCGGGAGTCGTTGAGGACGTCGTCCAGCAGCGCGATTTCGGTGTTCCGCAGGGCCTGGATGTGGGTGTTGGCGGCCTGGTTCCAGTTGTCCGGGGTCAGGCCGGCGTTCTTCGCCTCGGCGTACGCGGCGTCGGCGGCGGCCTTGCCCTTGGTCTGGCCCTCGGCGGCGGCCTGGCTGTACGCGGCGCCGAGGGCCAGCAGGCCCTGCATGCTGGGCGCCATGCCGTTCGGCATCTTGTACGCCGAGTGCTCCTGGGCGACGGCGATGGCGACCTGCGCGTTCGCGTACTTCCGGGCGTCCTCGGGCGCGCTGCCGGTGTCGAACTCGGTGAGGGAGACCTGCTCCAGCTTCTCCGCGACCAGGATCTGCTGGATCATGTCGGCGTTCTCGTACCGGGTGGTGCCGTTCTGCGCGATGCCGACCAGCAGGTTCAGCATCAGCGCGCGCTGGGTCGAGGCGGACGCCTTGGCCAGCGACATCGCGTAGATCGCGCGGCCCTTGCTGGTGGCGTTGCTGGAGCCCATGCCGACCGAGTTGTCGTAGGCCAGCAGCGGGGCGAACATCACCGAGTAGGCGCTCGCCGTCGCGCTGACGAACAGCTCGGGGTTGTACGCGTTGGCCCGCAGGTGCGGCAGGTCGACGATCAGCGCCTGGAGCGCGTCGTGGCGGCGGGGCAGCTCACCGGACTTGTCGGTGGCCGCGTAGGCGGCGTTGTACGCCTTCAGCGCGGCGTCGGTGTCGGCGCGGCGCTTGGCCACCTCGTTGTTCGGGTCCTGCTTGGTGACCAGGGGTATGAGCGTCTTGTCGCGCTCGTTCTCCAGTGCCTCGGCGAGTTCGGTCGCCGCCTTGGCCAGCTCGGCGGTCTTCTCGGCGCGGGACGCCTTGATGTAGCCGTCGACCGAGGTGTTCACGCGGAGGCCGCCGAAGACGAGACTGATGATCACGGGGATCAGCAGGATCGCGATCAGACGGGTCGGCACGCGCCAGTTGCGCGGGCGGAGGAAGTCGTACCGGCCGGAGCCGCCGTCACCGCCCGGTGTGCCGCCGTCGCGGGGCGCCGTGGCGCTGCTCGGCGGGGCCTGGCCCGGTGTGGCCGGGGGGCGTTCCTCGGTGGGAGTGAACGCGGAGAACCCGGCCGGGCCCCCTGGGGTACTCTTCGGCTCGCTCTGGCGGGGCTCGGAGCGCCGCTGCGGGGCGGGTTGCTGCTTACGCCTCACTCGACAACTACCTCTCGGCCGACTGCCGGCCATGGATCAATCCAGCGCTACCCCCGGGCCCTGACCCGTCACCGGACGGCCGGCTGGGGAGATTCAGGGGTAGCTGGAATTTCAGCACGTGCAGGGATGGGGGACAAACAGCCGCCCGATGGCGCCCGCGTGGGAACAATCCGGACATTCGCCGACATGGCGGAGCAAAACCGTGGCCGACTGGCGCTGAGTGACGCTGATTCGTCACGCTGCGTCATTGTTGATCACGAAATGCCTACCGAACTGTTATCCGCTGCTTATACACGGGTCTTGCGCGGGGCCCCGGGAGGACACCGGCCGGTCAGCGCGACGGCCCCGGCGTCCCGTTGCAGTGACGGGCCGCCGGGGCCGAGCGGTTCCCGTTCGCTCAGCGGAGCCGCGCGAGGAGGGCGTGTTCGACGAGGGTGATGAGGGCGCTTTTGGCGCTGTCGCGGCGGCGGGCGTCGAGGGTGATGACGGGGGTGTCGGCGCC
>NZ_JBVOOL010000072.1:0-4887 GCF_055664045.1 Kitasatospora sp. NPDC023385
TGGGGGTCGAGGGCGGCGCAGGCGGTGTCGAAGGCGTCGGCGTAGGCGGGGTGGGTGGTGTAGAGGTCGTGGCCCATGCCGGGTCGTTGGCTGCCCTGGCCGGAGAAGACCATGGTGAGGGTTCCGTCGCCGGCGCGGCCGGTGATGAGGGCGGGGTGGCTGTCACCGCGGGCCAGCGCGGCTAGGGCCTCGATCCGGTCCGTGCCCTCACCCGCCAGCACCACGGCGCGGTGGTCGAAGGCCGTGCGCGTGGTGGCCAGGGTGTAGCCGACGTCGAGTGACGAGGTGTCGTCGGTGACGGAGTCCGCGAGCCGGGCCGCTGAGTCACGCAGCGCCTGCTCGTCCCGCGCCGAGATGAGCCACGGCACGACGGGCAGAACGGTGCCCGCATGCTCCTCCGGCTCCTCGACGACGGGCGGTTGCTCCAGGATCACGTGCGCGTTCGTCCCGCTGAAGCCGAAGGACGACACCCCCGCCCGGCGCGTCCCGTCACGCTCGGGCCACTCGACCGATTCGGTCAGCAGGGAGACTGCGCCGGTGCTCCAGTCGACCTGGGTGCTCGGAACCTCGACGTGCAGGGTGCGGGGCAGCACCCCGTGCCGCATCGCCAGCACCATCTTGATGACGCCCGCCACGCCGGCGGCGGCCTGGGTGTGGCCGATGTTGGACTTCACCGAGCCCAGCCACAGGGGCTGTTCACGGTCCTGCCCGTAGGCCGCCAGCAGTGCCTGGGCCTCGATGGGGTCGCCGAGCCTGGTGCCGGTGCCGTGCGCCTCCACCGCGTCGACCTGGTCGGGCCGAAGCCCCGCGTCGATGAGCGCGTCCCGGACGACCCGCTGCTGCGACGGCCCGTTCGGAGCGGTGAGGCCGTTCGAACGACCGTCCTGGTTCACCGCCGTTCCGCGCACCACCGCCAGGACGGTGTGGCCGTTGCGCCGGGCGTCCGACAGCCGCTCCACCATCAGCAGGCCGGCGCCCTCGGCCCAGCCGGTGCCGTCGGCGGCGTCGGAGAAGGCCTTGCACCGGCCGTCCGACGAAAGGCCCTGCTGCTTGCTGAAGTCGATGAACGGCGCCGGACTGGCCATCACGGTCACACCGCCGACCAGAGCGAGCGTGCACTCCCCGCGTCGCAGCGCCTGGGCTGCGAGGTGCAGCGCCACCAGCGACGAGGAACACGCGGTGTCGATGGTGACCGCCGGCCCCTCCAGCCCGAGGGTGTAGGCGATCCGGCCCGAGAGGATGCTGCCGGAGTTGCCGGTGCCGAGGTAGCCCTCCGCGACCTCCGGAATCCGCGCCAGCCGGGAGGCGTAGTCGTGGTACATGATGCCCGCGAACACGCCGGTGCGGCTGCCCCGCAGCGAGCCGGGATCGATCTGCGCGCTCTCGACCGCCTCCCACGCGGTCTCCAGCAGCAGCCGTTGCTGCGGGTCCATCGACACCGCCTCCCGCGGGGAGATCCCGAAGAACTCCGCGTCGAACTCCGCCGCGTCGTACAGGAATCCGCCCTGCAGGGTGTTGCTGCTGCCGGCGCCGCCGGGGCGCGCCGACCGCATCCCCTCGATGTCCCAGCCGCGGTCGCGGGGGAAGCCGCCGATCGCGTCCTGCTCGGATTCGACGAGCTGCCAGAGCTGTTCCGGTGTCGTCACGCCGCCCGGGTACCGGCAGGCCATGCCCACGATCGCGAGGGGTTCGTGACTGCTCTCCTCCGCGGCGCGCAGCCGCTGGCGGGTGTCCCGCAGCTCGGTGGTGAGCCGCTTGAGATACTGGAGCGTCTTATCCTGGTCCACGTCACACCAATCCCATCAGGACAAGCCCAGCTCGTCGTCGATGATGTCGAACATGTCGTCCAGATCCGCCGCCGTCAGCTCGGCGGCGCCGTCGTCCCGGTCGTCCTTGCCGGCGCTCTCCCAGGCGTTGAGCAACGACCGGAGCCGGCTGCGTACTTGCGCCGCGTGCCGCTCGCCGACCTGCCCGAGCGTCACCTCCAGCCGGTCGATCTCGGCGAAGACCGCCTCCGGTTCCGAAGGCCGGCCCGTGCCGAGCAGGGACAGCAGGTAGTCGCACAGCGCCGCGGGCGTCGGGTGGTCGAAGACCAGCGTCGCGGGCAGCCGCAGACCGGTGGCCGCGTCGAGCGCACCGCGCAGTTCCACGGCCATCAGCGAGTCGAACCCGTGCTCGGTGAACGGCCGGTCCATCGTGATGGCCTCGCCCGAGTCATGGCCCGCGACGGCGGCGGTCCGGCTGAGGACCAGCTGGGCGATCCGGTCCCGCTGCTCGTTCGGCGGCAGGTCGCGCAGGGTGTCGGCCAGGCCCCGCTCCGGGGCGGTCGCCGTCGCCGCCCGCGTCGGCACCAGGTCGCGCAGCACGGGAGGCAGCGCGGCGTCCGCGGCGCGGCGGCGGAGTGCCGCCCGGTTCAGCGGCAACGGGAACAGGACCGGGCGGCCGGCCGCGGCCGCCGCGTCGAACAGCGACCGTCCGGTCGGCTCGTCGATCGGGGTGAGACCGGTCCCGCTCAGCCGCCTGCGGTCCGCCTCGCCGACGGTGGCCGCCATGCCGGCGGTCCACGGTCCCCAGGCGAGGCTGGTGGTGGGGTGTCCGGTGGTGGTGCGGTGGTGGGCGAGGGCGTCCAGGTAGGCGTTGGCGGCGGCGTAGTTGGCCTGGCCGGGTGAGCCGAGTGTGGCGGCGGCGGAGGAGAACAGGACGAACGCGGTGACGTCGCGGTCGCGGGTGAGTTCGTGCAGGTGCCAGGCCGCGGTCGCCTTCGGGGCGAATACCCGTTCCAGGTGGCCGCGGGTCTGGCGGGCCAGGACGGCGTCGTCGATCGTGCCGGCGCAGTGGACGACGGCGAGCGGCCGGTCGGTGGGCACCGCGGCCAGCGCCGCGGCGATCTGGGCCCGGTCGGTGAGGTCGCAGGCCAGCTGGGTGACGTCGGCGCCCTCCGGCTGCGGCGCGTCGCCGCCCCGGCTGACCAGCACGAGATCGGTCACGCCGTGCTCCTGGACCAGGTGGCGGGCGACCAGCGCGCCGAGCGTACCGGCGGCTCCGGTGATCAGGACGGTGCTTGCCTTCCAGTCCGGCGTGGCGCCCGTCCCGGTGGGCTCGGGGACGAGCCGGGGCACCCGGATCTCCCCCCGGCGCAGGGCGAACTCCGGCTCGCCGCTGGACAGTGCGTACGGCAGGGCCTGCCACGACTGCTCGTCGTCGTCGAGGTCCACCAGCACGATGCGGCCCGGCTGTTCCGTCTGTGCGGCGCGCACCAGCCCCCAGACCGCGGCGCCCGCCGGCGAGGGATCGGTGTCCACGGCGACCGCGCGGGAGGTCGCGACCACGAGGGTGCGTTCCCCGGTGTAGGACTGCAGCGTGTCCAGCACAGCCGCGGCCGTCACCAGCGCGTCCTCGGGAGCGAGGCTGTCGCCGTTGTCCACCCGCACGAGGGTGTGCGTGGCGCCCGGCGACTCGTCCTCCGCTCCGAACACGGTGAATTCCACGGCGGTGGCGGGGAGTTGGCGAGTGGGCCAAGCCTGCCCGAAGAGCCACTGCCGTCCGTCGGTGAACTGCGCACCGGAGATCTTGCGCATCGTGAGACGTTCGACCTCCGCGACCGGACGGCCGGTGTCGTCGGCGATGCGCAGCGCGATCGCGTCCTCGCGCAACGGCGACAGCACGGCCCGCAGGCGGTTGGCACCGCGGAGGTGCACGGTCACGCCTGCCCAGGAGAACGGCAGCCGCGCGTGGCCGTCCGCGCCGAACATCCGGTCGACGCCGACGCCGTGCAGGACCGAGTCCAGTAGCGCGGGGTGCACGCCGAAACCGGAGTCCTGGTCCTCGCCCTCGGGCAGCTCCACCTCCACCGCCACGTCGTCGCCGACCCGCCAGGCGGCGCGCAGGCCCTGGAAGAAGGGCCCGTAGTCGAGCCCGGCGGCCGCGAACTCGGCGTAGACGTCCGACACGGGCAGTCCGGTCGCTCCCGGCGGGGGCCAGGAGGCCAGGGACCACGACGTCTCCGCGGGCTGCCCGTCGCCGACGGTGCCGACGGCGTGCAACTGCCACGGGGTGTCCGCGTCCGGCCGGGAGTGGACGGACACCGGCCGTTTGCCGTCGGCGTCCGGCTCGCCCACCGCGACTTGGAGGTCCACCGAGCCCGCTTCGGGCACCACCAGCGGGCTCTCCAGCGTGAGCTCCTCGAAGCCGCGCTGCCCCGCCCGTTGCGCGGCGTGCAGCACGAGCTCCACGAAGGCCGTGCCGGGGAAGACGATCGCACCCGCGACGACGTGGTCGGCCAGCCACGGGTGGGAGGTGACGGAGAAGCGGCCGGAGAGCAGCAGCCCCCTGCTGTGTGCCAGATCCGTGCTCGACGCGAGCAGCGGGTGCTCGGACCGGGCTCCCCGGTGGTGCAGGGCCGACGCGCTCGGCCAGAACTGCTTGCTCCGGAAGGGGTAGGTGGGGAGGGGGGTGGGTTGGGGTTTGGTGTGGTGGTAGTAGGTGTGCCAGTTGGGTGGGGTGCCGTGGGTGGTGAGGTGGGCGAGGGCGGTGGTGATGGTGTGGTTTTCGGGTTGGTTGTGGCGGAGGCTGGGGGTGTGGTTGGGGGGGAGGTGGGGGGTGAGGGAGTTGGTGGGTCCTATTTCGAGGTAGGTGTGGGTGGGGGTGTGGGTGAGGGCGTCGTGGAGGCGGACGGTGTGGCGGGCGTGGTGGATCCAGTGGTCGGGGGTGGGGTGGGTGAGGGGTTGGCCGGTGAGGGTGGAGATGAGGGGGATGGTGGGGGTGTGGTGGGTGATGGTGTCGAGGATGTCGCGGAGTTGGTGGAGGGCGGGTTCCATGAGGGGGGAGTGGAAGGCGTGGGAGACGCGGAGCCAGGTGGTGTGGTGGGTGGGGAGTTGGTTGGTGATG
>NZ_JBVOOL010000073.1:0-4611 GCF_055664045.1 Kitasatospora sp. NPDC023385
GAGGGGTTGGGGGAGGTGGGGGTCGAGGGCGGCGCAGGCGGTGTCGAAGGCGTCGGCGTAGGCGGGGTGGGTGGTGTAGAGGTCGTGGCCCATGCCGGGTCGTTGGCTGCCTTGGCCGGAGAAGACCATGGTGAGGGTTCCGTCGCCGGCGCGGCCGGTGATGAGGGCGGGGTGGGTGCCGCCGCGGGCTAGTGCGGTGAGGGCTTGGCGGCGGGTCTGCGGATCGGGGCTGACGACCGCGGCTCGTTCCGCGAACAGGGCCCGGCTCGTCGCCAGTGCGTAGCCGGTGTCGACTGGTGACGTGTCGTCGGTGACGGAGTCCGCGAGCCGGGCCGCCGCGTCACGCAGCGCCTGCTCGTCCCGCGCCGAGATGATCCATGGCACGACGGGCAGAACGGTGCCCGCATGATCCTCCGGCTCCTCGACGACGGGCGGTTGCTCCAGGATCACGTGCGCGTTGGTACCGCTGACCCCGAAGGAGGAGACGCCCGCGCGGCGGGGGTGGTCGTGGTCGGGCCAGGGCTGCTGTTCGGTGAGCAGCGAGACGGCGCCGGTGCTCCAGTCGACGTGCGGGGTGGGTTCGTCGACGTGCAGGGTGCGGGGGAGTACGCCGTGTTGCATGGCGAGGATCATTTTGATGATGCCGGCGGCGCCGGCGGCGGCCTGGGTGTGGCCGATGTTGGACTTCACCGAGCCGAGCCACAGAGGCTGTTGGCGGTCCTGCCCATAGGTGGCGAGCAGTGCCTGGGCTTCGATGGGGTCGCCGAGCTTCGTTCCGGTGCCGTGGGCTTCGACGGCGTCGACGTCGGAGGGCTGGAGGCCGGCGTTGGCGAGGGCCTGGCGGATCACCCGCTGCTGCGAGGGCCCGTTGGGCGCGGTGAGGCCGTTGGACGCGCCGTCCTGGTTGACGGCGGAACCGCGCACCACCGCCAGGACCGGGTGGCCCAGGCGTTGGGCGTCGGAGAGCCGCTCCAGGACGAGCAGACCGACACCCTCGCCCCAGCCGGTCCCGTCCGCGGCCGCCGCGAACGGCTTGCACCGCCCGTCGACCGCGAGGCCCCGCTGCCGGCTGAACTCCACGAACGGGGCCGGAGTGGACATGACGGTGACACCGCCGGCCAGCGCCATCGTGCATTCGCCGTTGCGCAGGGCGTTGGCGGCCAGGTGGATGGCGACCAGGGAGGACGAGCAGGCGGTGTCGATCGTGACCGCCGGTCCTTCGAGACCGAAGGAGTAGGCGACCCGACCGGACGCCACGCTTCCCGCACTGCCGTTGATCACGTATCCCTCGACCTCGGCGGGTACGTCGGTCAGGCGTGCGCCGTAGTCGTGGTACATCACACCGGCGAACACCCCGGTCCGGCTGCCGCGCAACGACGTCGGATCGATCCCCGCGCGCTCGAACGCCTCCCACGAGGCCTCCAGCAGCAGCCGCTGCTGCGGATCCATCGCCAGCGCCTCGCGCGGGGAGATCCCGAAGAGGTCCGCGTCGAAGTCGGCGGCGTCCGGCAGGAACGCGCCCTCGGTGGAGACCACCGAACCCGGCCGGTCGCCCGTCGGGTCGTACAGGGCCTCCGGGGACCAACCGCGGTCGGACGGCATGGCCGTCACCGCGTCACCGGCGGTGGAGAGCAGCTCCCACAGCGCTTCCGGTGAACTGCTGCCGCCGGCGAAGCGGCAGCTCATCGACACGATGACCACCGGGTCGTCGGCCGGTGCGACGGCCGGGGCGACCGGCGACGGCTCCGGCGCCCGCCGCCCGAACAGCTCCTCGTCGAGGTGCTCGGCCAGCGCCGCCGGGTTCGGATGGTCGAACACGACCGTGGCGGGCAGCCGCAGACCGGTGGCGTGGTTGAGCTGGTTGCGCAGGTCGACGGCGGCGAGGGAGTCGAAGCCGAGGTCCCGGAACGCCCGGTCGGACGGTACCCGGTCGGTCGAGCCGAGTCCGAGGACCGCGGCCGTCCTGGTGCGCACCAGGTCGAGCAGGAAGCCGGCCCGACGATCGGCGGGAACGTCCGCCAACGGCCTGGAGTCGTCCCCGGGCAGCAGCGCCGCCGTGCGGCGCACCGGCACCCGGATCAGATCACGCAGCAGGGGCGGAACCGGCCCTCCCTGCGCGGCCAGGGCCGCGGCGTCCACCCGCACCGGGACGACGGCCGCCGGGCAGCCGTCGCGCCAGGCGAGGTCGAACGACGATAGCGCGGACTCGGTCGTCATCGCGGCGACGCCGAGCGCCGACAGCCTGCGGACGTCCGTGTCCGTCAACGTGCCGGTCAGGGCGCTGCGTTCGGCCCACAGGCCCCAGGCCAGGGAGACCGCGGGCAGACCCTGCTCCCGCCGGTGGTGGGCGAGCGCGTCGAGGAAGGCGTTCGCGGCGGAGTAGGCGGCCTGTCCGGCCGAACCGAGCACGCCGGCGGCCGAGGAGAACAGGACGAACCGGCGGACGTCGTGCTGACGCGTCAACTCGTGCAGGTGTACAGCCGCATCCACCTTCGGACGCAGTACGTGGGCGACCTGGTCCGGGGTGAGGGACGTGAGCACGCCGTCGGCGAGCACCCCGGCGGCGTGGATCACCGCGGTCACCGGGTGGCTCGTCCGCGCCTCGTCGAACAGCTTGGCCAGTGCGGCGCGGTCGGTGGCGTCGCAGGCGACGACCTCCGCGTGTGCACCGGCGGCCCGGAGCTCGGCGAGCAGGTCCGCCGCGCCCTCCGCGTCCGGCCCCGTCCGGCCGAGGAGCAGCAGGCGCCGCACACCGTGGGTGGCGACCAGATGCCGGGCCACCCGGCGGCCGAGCGTCCCCGTACCACCGGTGATCAGCACGGTGCCGTCAGCGCCGTCGGGCGTCGCGGCGGGCTCGGTGTCGTCGGTGCTTTCGGGCGTCGCGGCGGCCTCGGTGGCGGCCGTGCGGACCAACGTGGGGAGCAGCGCATTGCCGGCGCGGACCGCGAACTGCGGCTCCCCGCTCGCGACGGCGGTCGGCAGTGCCTGCTCGGAGCGCCCGGTGCCGTCCGTGTCGGCGAGCACGAACCGGCCGGGATGTTCGGTCTGCGCGGACCGGACCATGCCCCACACCGTGGCGAGCCCGGCGTCGACGAGGTCCCCCGGCATTGCCGGCACGGCCCGGGCCGTGACGAACACCAGCCGGGACTCCTCGAACGCGGGCTCGGCGAGCCACGTCCGGAGCAGCTGCAGCGTCCGCACCGCCGCGGCGTGCGCGGCTTCCGCCGAGGGCTCGTCCGGCCCCGCGTGCTCCCGGTCCAGTCGTGCGAAGACCAGCGAGGGGGCCTCAGTGCCGCCCTCGGCGGCCAGGCGGGTGAGCTCGGCCGCGTCGAGGACGTCGACGGGCGTGACGATGTCAGCGGGCAGCACGGAGGCCGTGGTGAACTCGTTCCACTCCACGCGCAGCGGGCCGCCGTCGCCGGCGCCGAGCCGGGCGATCTCGGCGAGATCCGCCTGCCGCAGCATGAGTGCCCCGGCTTCCGCGATCAGCACCCCGGCGGGGTCGAGGAGCGACAGCCGGGCTTCGGTCGGGCTCACGGCGTGCAGGCGTACGCGTGCCGCGGTGGCACCCGAGGAGTGCACGGTGAAGTTCCGCCACTCCCAGGGCAGTACGGTCGGCGCGGCCGCGCCGGCGGCAGCGGCGAACAGCACGGTCTGCGCCGCCGCGTCGAGCAGCGCCGGGTGGAGCGTGAACCGCCGTGCGGCCGCGCGCTGTTCCTCGGGCAGCGCGATCTCGGCGAACACCTCGCCGGCGCGGTGCCACAGTGCGCGCAGCCCCTGAAAGGCGGGGCCGTAGGCATAGCCCCGCCGGGCCAGGTCCCGGTACCCCGGCTCCACCGGCACGGGGGTGGCGTCCGTCGGCGGCCACGCCACGGCGGCCGGGGCGGCCGTCGCGGTCGACCGCGACAGGGTGCCGCTCGCGTGCAGCGTCCACGCGTCGCCCTGGAGCGCGTCCTCCGGGCGTGCGTACACGGCGAGCGCATGGCGTCCGTCCCGGGGCGGGGAGACCTGGACCCGCACTTGGACGCCGCCGTGCTCGGGCACGACCAGCGGCGTCGTGAGGGTCAGCTCCTCGACGAGGTCGCAGCCGACCTCGTCACCGGCCCGCACCGCCATCTCCAGCAGTGCGGTTCCCGGCAGCAGCACCACGCCGGCGATGGAGTGGTCGGCCAGCCAGGGCTGCCGGTCGAGCGCGATCCGCCCGGTGAACAGCGTCTCCTGGCCGTCGGGGTGGTCGATCCGCGCCGACAGCAGGGGATGGTCGAGCGCGGTCTGCCCGGCGGCCGCGAGGTCCGCGGTGCCGGTGCCCTGGTCTTCCATCCAGTACCGGGTGCGCTGGAAGGGGTAGGTGGGCAGCGGCACCCGCTGTGCGCCGGGGTACTGGGCGCTCCAGTCGACGGGCAGGCCGCGCACCCAGGCCTGCGCGGCGGACGTGAGCAGCCGGGAGAGTGTGCCGTCGTTGCGGCGCAGGGTGCCGATCACCGTGATGGCGTCGGAGGTCTCCGCCAGGGGAGCCGTGAGGACGGGGTGGGGGCTGGGTTCGATGAAGGTGGTGTGGTGGTTGGTGATGAGGGTTTGGGTGGTGGGGTGGAAGAGGACGGGGTTGCGGAG
>NZ_JBVOOL010000074.1:0-4591 GCF_055664045.1 Kitasatospora sp. NPDC023385
CTGGACCCTCACCCCCACCACCGCATAACGACAGAGGGGCATCCCCACCCGGGGACACCCCTCCACCAACAACAAGATCTTCAGGAGACTTCTAGTGCTCTGCGGCCCGCAGGACGATCGGGTTGGTGAGCGCCGCCATCGCGCCCCAGGGCAGGTCCGGGCCCATCGCGTTGCCCCGGCCCGGTGTGCCGTCGGCCTTCGGGTGGCGCACCTCGGCCCGGACGTAGGCGGCGAGCGAGGCCGTGGTGCGCCACACCACCGTGCCGGAGCCGCCGGCGGGCAGGGACTCCTGGTGCAGCTGCCCCTCGTCGGTGATCAGCCGGACGGTGCCGCCGGGCACGCCCGAGACGGTGAGCCGGACATCCAGCGGCGCGTCGGCCGGGACGGTCAGCTCCTCGCCGATGCCCGCCTGGCGGCCGTGCCCGGTGACCGTGAACTCCAGCCGCATGTCGGACGACTCGGCGAGCCAGCTGCGGCCGTCGCGCAGCCCGTCGAGGATCGCGTCCCGGGTGAGGTCCTCGGCGAGGACCACGTTGTGCGGGGAGCCGATGGCCTGCGGCTCGCTGTGCGCGTCGCTGTTGCCCATGGCCGGGAGCCAGGAGCGGCCCTCGCGCAGGGCGACGGCGAGCCGGCCGTCCCAGGTGTCCACCGCGGACTCGTCGTCGTACGTCCAGGGGCCGTTCCACACCTCGACGGCGTCGGCCTGGTCGTAGCCGAACTTCCACTGGCAGGCGACGTACGGGCAGTACGGGTGCGCGGGCACCACCAGGCCGCCGGAGCGGTGGACCTGGCGGACGAAGCGCGGGAACTCCTCGTCACGGGAGCGGTAACGCCAGTCGACGAACTGGCCGGCTTCCAAGCCGAGGGCCAGCCAGTGGCCGTTGCGGGTGGTGACCTCCTCGCCCGGGAGGATCAGCAGGTCGGGGCCGGCGAGCGGGCCCCAGACGGCGTGCGAGGAACTGGTGTTGTGGTCGGTGGAGACGATGAAGTCCAGCCCGGCCGCCCGGGCCCCGGCCGCGACCTCCTCGGGCAGGCGCCGTCCGTCGGAGTGCACGGTGTGCAGGTGGCAGTCGCCCCGGTACCAGGCCCGGCCGCGGCCACGGGCCCGCTCCGCCGGGTAGTGCGGGACGAACTGCGACCCGGGCGCGCCGAACCGGAGGGTGACCTGGACGCGGTACTCCAGGCCCTGCGGGGCGATCTGGTACGGGCCCAGGACGACGTGCCAGGTGCCGGGGCCGATCGGTCCGGGGAGGTAGCCGGGGGTCGCGGCGGAGCGGGAGAGGCTGAACTCGGTGCGGAAGCCGCCGGACCAGCCGCGGAAGCCGGGGCCGGCGAGGTCGGTGCCGCGCTCGTCGAAGATCCCGATGTCGCAGGAGTTGCCGGGGGTGCCGGCCGGGACCGGGGGCTTGTCGTAGCTGTAGGAGACGGCGATCTCCCGGACGCCCTCGGGGACTTCGACCGGCAGGTAGACGAAGTCGGGCGCTCCGGTGGGGAGACGGCCGGTGAGGGTGAGGGTCTGGTCGGGGGTACCGGCGGGGGTACCGATGGGCGGGCCGGCGGGGGTGTCGGTGCGGGCTTCGCCGGGGAGCGCGGTGGCCTCGCCGGTGGATGCGGCCAGGGCGAGGGCGGTGGCGGCACCGGTGGCGAGGCCGGTGCGGAGTAGATCGCGGCGGGCGGGGAGGGCTTCGGTGGGTGGCGAGGCGTGCGGGGCGCTGGGCTCGGTCGGCATCGAGGTCTCCGGATCGCGGTGGTCGGGGCGCGGTGGGCGGGTCGCTCGCGTGCCTACCCCGGCGGGTGAACCGGGGGTGAGTCGGGGCCCACGGGGGCGGGGCGGGTCGGTGAAGAGGGGCCGGGCAGGGCCGGGCAGAGCCGGGAGCGAGTTGCGGGGAGTGACGAATGGTCGGTTCATTAGTCATGTCATCGGTTGATATGTGAGGCGATGTGATGCGGTGCGATGGGTCGAGGAGGCCGGCGTGGCGGTGAGTCGGCGGGCGCTGCTGATGGTGGTGGCCGGGGGCGCGCTGGCCGGGTGCGGGGCCAAGGCGGCGTCGACGGGCGCCGGATCGCCCGCGCCGTCGTCAGCCTCCTCATCGGCGACGGCGTCCGCGGCGTCCGCCGGCTCGGAAGCGTCCGCTGCGCCCACCGCGTCTACCGCGCCCGCCGGGGCCGCTTCGCCCGCCGGGGCCGCTTCGCCCGCCGGGGCCGCCACGGCTGCGGAGGCCGCGGCCACGCCGACACCGGAGCCCCCCAAGCAGCCGCCGCACGAGCCGACCAGGGCCGAGGTGGTGGAGCGGTACGGCGGCGTGGCCCCGGCCGACTGGGGACTGGAGGTCGCCGGGGTGATCACCGAGCTGCCCGACGGCGAGCGCGCGACGGCGCTGACCTTCGACGCCTGCGGCGGTCCCGGCGGCAACGGCTACGACGCCGACCTGATCGACTTCCTGCGCGCACACGCCGTCCCGGCCACGCTGTTCCTGAACGCCCGCTGGATCGACGCCAACCCGGACGAATTCGATCAGCTCGCCGCCGACCCGCTGTTCGAGATCGGCAACCACGGCACCGTCCACCGCCCGCTCTCGGTCACCGGCCGCTCCGCCTACGGCATCGCCGGCACGGGCGGCGTCGGCGAGGTGTACGACGAGGTGGCGGGCAACGCGCACAAGCTGGCCGCGCTCCTCGGGCACCCGCCCCGCTTCTTCCGCTCCGGCACCGCGCACTACGACGACGTCGCCACCCGGGTGGTCGCCGACCTGGGCGAACGCGTCGCCGGCTTCACCGTGAACGGGGACGGCGGGGCGACGCTCAGCGCCTCCCAGGTACGGCAGGAGGTCGCGTCGGCCCCGCCGGGCGCGATCGTGATCGGCCACCTGAACCACCCGGGCGGCGGCACCGCCCCCGGCGTGGCCGCGGCGGTGCCGGGGATGCTCGCGGCGGGGCGGCGGTTCGTCCGGCTCTCGGACGTGATGTAGGCCCCGGGGGGCGCCGCCAGGCGGAGCCCCCCGGGTGTTCCTATGCCAGGCGGAGGCCCCCCGGGTGCTCCTCCTCGATGATCCGGACCAGCCAGTCGAAGACCGTCGGCCCCTTCCCCGCCCGGGCGTCCGTCAGCTCGGCGGCGACGTGCCCGCGGTTGGTCGGGTGGCACCGGCCGAGGCGGAGCTCCAGCTGCCGGACCGTCTCCGGGTAGCCGAGGTTGCGGCGGGAGACCTCGTGGCGGCGCCACTCGATGACCCAGGCCTCGTCCTCGGGCGTGCCGTAGCCGCCGCGCAGGCAGTCGGCGAAGGCGTCGAGGTTGCGGCCGAAGTAGCCGTCGACGCCGATCTCCTGCCCGACGACGTCCCAGAAGTCCTCCAGGGTGCCGATCCTGCTGCCGTCGATCACGTAAGTCACCGTCACGGGGACGAGGATATGCCGACGGCCTGGCGCGGCGGACTGCGTCACGGCTCGACCGCGATGGCGGTGGCGAGCAGCCCGTCCCGGACGGCCCAGCGGCCGTCGAAGCCCTCGACGCGCCGCCCGCCGACCACCGGGCCGGGGACCAGCAGCCGGGCGGTGAAGGAGCCGTCGGGGGAGAGCTCCAGCTCGGCCTCGCTGAAGTCCAGGAAGAGCTCGGTCAGCGGGAACCACGCCTTGTACACCGACTCCTTGGCGCTGAACAGGATGCGGTCCCACGGCGTGCCCGGATCCGCGGCGGCCAGACCGGCGAGCCGGTTCTGCTCGACGGGCAGCGCGATGACCTCCACCACGCCCTCCGGCAGCGGCAGGGCAGGTTCCGCGTCGATGCCGACGGAGGCCAGGGCGCCGGCCCGGGCCACGGCCGCCGCGCGGAAGCCGTCGCAGTGCGTGAGGCTGCCGACCACGCCGGCCGGCCAGCTCGGCGCGCCGCGCAGACCCGGGACGAGCGGGCGGTAGGGGACGCCGAGCCGGGCGAGGGCTGCCCGGGCGCAGTGGCGGACGGTGGTGAACTCGCGGCGCCGCTTGTCCACGGCCCGGGCGAGGACCGCCTCCTCCTCCGGCTCCAGCCGGGCCCCCGGTGGGTCGTCGTACGCCACCTCGGTCACGACGACACCTGGCAGCAGGTCCCCGATCACCCGTTCCCCCCTCGGTCGGTCGCGCGGAGCCGTCGCCGCGCGGGACGAGGGTAACCCGGTCGGGGGGATCTTCGCGGGCGAACCGGGACCGCCGCCTTGGGGGAGGGCAGCCTCGGGTGACGGCCGCCCCTACTGCCCGAGCAGCCGGGCGAAGTCCAGCCCGAGGCTGCCGAGGACGGGCAGCGCGCCGAGGTCGGTGACGCCGCCGACCGGGATGCTGTAGCCCTGGTTGACCTCCCGGTGTGCGGCGCCGGTGGCGGCGGGCGAGACGGCGGCGGGCGCGCCGGTGGCGGCGGTGGCGGCCGGGGCGAGGGCGGCGGCGCCGAGGAGCAGGGCGGCGAGAACGGTGCGCATGTGACGGAGCCTCCGGGTCGGCATGGCGGGTGACGATCCGTCAACACCCTCTGTGCTTGTTGTTTAACCTCGCAGGTCACCCAACCTGCTGATCTGCGGTTCTTCGCGAGACAGCAGAGGCGGCCGCCCCTCACGCTTCGAGATGTCGA
>NZ_JBVOOL010000075.1:0-4546 GCF_055664045.1 Kitasatospora sp. NPDC023385
CAGCGCCAGAGCCTCCACCGCCGTGCGGTGGGCGGCACCCACCACGTCATCGCCCCCGGACGGGGCGATCGGCGCGAACACCACCTCCGGCACCGCACCGGCCCCAGCCAGCTCCGCCAGACCCGCACCCGGCTCCAGCACACTCCACGACGCCTGAACCGACTCCGCGACCGCGAGTTCCACCCACTCCAGCTGGAACATCACCTCATGGAACGCCCGCCCCGCCGAAGCCAGTTCACCAGCATCCACCGGCCGCAGCATCAGCGAGGCAATGGCGGTGACGGGGGATCCGGTCTCGTCGGCAGCGACGATGGACACGGCGTCGGTGCCGGCCGGGGCCAGCTTGACGCGCAGGACGGAGGCGCCGGTGGTGTACAGCGAGACGCCGTTCCAGGAGAACGGCAGGTGCGCACTGTCCCGCTGGGCGACGAACTCGCCCAGCGCGATGCCGTGCAGAGCCGCGTCCAGCAGAGCCGGGTGAACACCGAAGCCCTCGACCGACACGCCCTCGGGCAGCGCGATCTCCGCGTACACGGCGTCCTCGGCGCGCCAGGCGGCGCGCAGGCCCCGGAACACCGGACCGTACAGCACACCAGTGGCAGCCAGGCCCTCGTACAGGTCCTCCACCTCGACCGGCTCGGCGCCCTTCGGCGGCCACACCGACAGACCCTCCGGAGGACCCGGCACCGCGTCGGACAGCAGACCCGAAGCGTGACGCACCCACGGCTCATCGGCCTCCGCGTCGTCCGCACGGGAGTACACCGCGACCGGACGGAAACCGTCGGCACCGATGGCCTCCACCGACACTCGCAGAGCGAGGCCGCCCTGCTCGGGCAGCACCAGCGGAGCCTGGAGCATCAACTCCTCGACCTGGCCGAAGCCCACCTGGTCACCGGCGTGGATCGCCAGCTCCAGCAGACCCGTGCCGGGCACCAGGGCCGAGCCCGACACCGCGTGATCGGCCAGCCACGCGTGCGACTGGAGGGAGAGCCGGCCCGTCAGCAGGACACCGTCCGACTCGGGCAGGGCGATCGCCGCACCCAGCAGCGGGTGAGCGGTGTTCCCGAGACCGAGGCTGACGGCATCGCCCGCGATGCTGGGCAGGTCCAGCCAGTAGTTCTCGTGCTGGAAGGCGTAGGTCGGCAGGTCGGTGCGGCTCGCGCCGCGACCGGCGAACACCGCCTCCCAGTCCAGCGCGGCACCCCGGGCGTGCAGGCCGGTGACGGCCTGGGTGAACGTCAGAGCCTCCGGGCGGCCCTTGCGCAGGACGGGAGCGAAGTGGCCCTCGGCGATCTCCTGCGCCAGGGCGGACAGCGTCCCGTCCGGACCCAGCTCCAGGAACCTGGTGACACCCTGCTCCACCAGGTACGCGATGCCGTCGGCGAAGCGCACCGCCTCACGGACGTGCCGCACCCAGTACTCCGGCGTGCCCAGCTCGGTGGCGAGTTCGCCCGTCACGTTCGAGACCACCGCGAACGTCGGCTCGCCGTAGGTCAACTCGGCCGCCACGGCGCGGAACTTGGCCAGCATCGGCTCCATCCGCGGCGAGTGGAACGCGTGGCTCACCCGCAGCTGACGACCCTTACGACCCTGGCTCTTCCAGTGCTCCAACACCTCCAGCACGACGGCCTCGTCACCCGAAACCACCACCGACGAAGGCCCGTTGACCGCCGCGACAGCGATCTCCGCCTCCCGGCCGGCCAGCAGCGGCAGCACCTCCGCCTCCGTCGCCTCGATCGCCGCCATCGCACCGCCGGCGGGCAGCTCCTGCATCAGCCGGCCACGCGCCTCCACCAGCTTGGCCGCGTCCTCCAGCGACAACACCCCAGCCACATGCGCGGCAGCGATCTCACCCACCGAGTGCCCCACCAGGAAGTCCGGCTTCAGACCCCACGACTCCACCAGACGGAACAGCGCCACCTCCACCGCGAACAACGCCGCCTGCGTGTACGCCGTCCGGTCCAGCAGCTCCGACCCCTCGAACACCACATCCTTCAAAGGCAGTTCGAACCTGGCGCACACCTCGTCGAAGGCCGCCGCGAACACCGGGAACGTGCCGTACAGTTCACGGCCCATCCCCGCCCGCTGACTCCCCTGCCCCGTGAACAGGAACGCCAGCTTGCCCCGGCCCACCGTCTCGCCGGAAACCTCACCGCTCGCCAGACCGGCCAGGCCCGCCAGCAGCTCCTCCCGGCCCGCACCCGACACCACCGCACGGTGGTCGAAACGGGAACGCGACAACGCCAACGAGTACCCGACGTCCACCGGTTCAAGCTCCGGCCGCTCCCCGACGAACGCCGCCAAGCGCGCCGCCTGCGCCCGCAGCGCCGCCTCCGACTTGCCCGAGAGCACCCACGGCACCGGAGCGTCGACGATGACCGCGCCCGCCTCCGCCGGCTCCTCCGCCGGGGCCTGCTCCAGAATCACGTGCGCGTTCGTCCCACTGATGCCGAACGACGACACCGCCGCCCGGCGCGGACGCCCGACCTCGGGCCACGCACGGCCCTCGGTCAGCAGCTCCACCGCACCCGCCGACCAGTCGACCTTCGTGGACGGCCGGTCCACGTGCAGCGTCTGCGGCATGACGCCCTCACGCAGCGCCATCACCATCTTGATGACGCCACCCGCACCGGCCGCCGCCTGGGTGTGGCCGACGTTGGACTTGAACGAGCCGAGCCACAGCGGCTCACCGCCCTCGCGCCCCTGGCCGTAGGTCGCCAGCAGCGCCTGCGCCTCGATCGGGTCGCCGAGCGTGGTGCCGGTGCCGTGCGCCTCCAGGAGGTCGACGTCGGCCGTGGACAGGCCCGCGTTGGTCAGCGCCTGGCGGATAACCCGCTGCTGGGACGGGCCGTTCGGCGCCGTCAGACCGCTGCTCGCGCCGTCCTGGTTGACGGCCGAACCCCGCACCACCGCAAGCACCTTGTGCCCGTTGCGCTGCGCGTCCGACAACCGCTCCAGCAGCATCATGCCGACCCCCTCGGAGAAGCCGGTGCCGTCGGCCGCGTCCGCGAAGGCCTTGCAGCGACCGTCGAGGGCGAGGCCCCGCTGCCGCGTGAACTCCAGGTAGGTGCCTGGCGTGGCCATGACGGTCGCGCCGCCCGCGAGGGCGAGCGTGCAGTCGCCGTTGCGCAGGGCCTGAGCGGCCAGGTGCAGGGTCACCAGGGAGGAGGAGCAGGCCGTGTCGACGGTGACCGCCGGGCCCTCCAGACCCAGGGTGTACGAGATGCGGCCGGAGGCCACGCTGCCGGAGCCGCCGGTGCCGAGGAAGCCCTCGATCCCCTCGGGGAGGCCTTCCTGGGCGGGGGACGGCGTGTAGTCGGTGTTGTTCATGAGGCCCGCGAACACGCCGGTCCGGCTGCCGCGCACCGACTCGGGGTCGATGCCGGCCCGCTCGAACGCCTCCCAGGAGGCCTCCAGCAGCAGCCGCTGCTGGGGGTCCATGGCGAGCGCCTCGCGCGGCGAAATCCGGAAGAAGTACGGGTCGAACTCCCCGGCGTCGTGCAGGAATCCGCCCTGCGGGACACGCGTCCCGCCGGGGCCGTCCTCGCCCTCGGTCTCCTCGAAGGTCAGGGCCGCCAGGTCCCAGCCGCGCTCGGCCGGGACCTCGCTGATGCCGTCCTCACCGTCGGCCACGAGCTGCCACAACCCCTCGGGCGTGGTCACACCGCCCGGGTAGCGACAGGCCATGCCGATGATCGCGATGGGCTCGCGGTCCTTGTCCTCCGCCTCGCGCAGGCGGCGACGGGTCTCGCGCAGGTCGGCCGTCGCCCGCTTGAGGTAGTCGACCAACTTCTCTTCGTTCGACACTGGGGTCACTCCACTGTGAGGGCTACGGCAGGGGCTGCGGCGGGCGTGCTGACGGGCGGCTGCGGGCTCACTGGCCGAGCTCGTTGTCGAGGAGGTCGAACAGCTCGTCCGCGGTCACCGACTCCAGGGAGTCGGCCTCGTCCGTGCCGTCCGCCTCGGCCTGGGCTCCGGTCCAGCGCGACATCACGGCCCGCAGGCGGGCGGTGATCCCGGAGCGTTCGTCGGAACCGGTGTCGGAACCGCTCGCGATCGCCGCGAGCAGCGACTCCAGCTTGTCGAGCTCCGAGTGGACGGACTGGGCGGCCGTTGCGTCCGTCGCCGCGCCGAGCTCCGCCGCCAGGTAGTCGGCCACACCGGCCGGGGCCGGGTAGTCGAAGATCAGTGTGGCGGGCAGGCGCAGTCCGGCCGCCTTGCCGAGCCCGTTGCGCAGCTCGATGGCGGTGAGCGAGTCGACGCCCAGCTCCAGGAAGCCGCGCTTCGGGTCGATGTCGTCCGGGCCCGCGAAGCCGAGGACGGCCGCGGTGTGGGTCCGGACGAGGTCGAGCAGCAGGGCGCCGCGCTCCTCCGGCGCCAGGCCGGCCAGACGGTCCGCGAGCGACTCCGTGCTCGCCGCCCCGATCTGCTCCCCGGCCGCCGTGCGGCGGGTGGGGGTGCGGACCAGGGCCCGCAGCAGCGGCGGGACGCCGGTGGAGGCGGCCTGCCGACGGACGTCGGCCAGGTCCAGGCGGACCGGCACGAG
>NZ_JBVOOL010000076.1:0-4493 GCF_055664045.1 Kitasatospora sp. NPDC023385
TCCACCGGCGACAGCTCCGGCCGCTCCCCGACGAACGCCGCCAAGCGCGCCGCCTGCGCCCGCAGCGCCGCCTCCGACTTACCCGACACCACCCAGGCGACCGGGGCGTCGACCGTCACGTCCTCGTCCTTCGCGGGCTCCTCCACCGGAGCCTGCTCCAGCACCACGTGCGCGTTCGTCCCACTGATGCCGAACGAGGACACCGCCGCCCGGCGCGGACGCCCGACCTCGGGCCACGCGCGGCCCTCGGTCAGCAGCTCCACCGCACCCGCCGACCAGTCGACGTGCGGGGTCGGCTCGTCCACGTGCAGGGTCCGCGGCAGCACGCCCTCACGCAGCGCCATGACCATCTTGATGATGCCCGCGACGCCGGCGGCCGCCTGGGTGTGACCCAGGTTGGACTTGATCGAGCCGAGCCACAGCGGCTCGCCCTCCTCGCGGCCCTGCCCGTACGTGGCGATCAGCGCCTGGGCCTCGATCGGGTCGCCCAGCGTGGTGCCGGTGCCGTGCGCCTCCACCACGTCCACGTCGCCCGTGGACAGACCCGCGTCGACCAGCGCCTGGCGGATCACCCGCTGCTGCGACGGACCGTTCGGCGCCGTCAGACCGTTGGACGCACCGTCCTGGTTGACGGCCGAACCCCGCACCACCGCGAGGACCTTGTGCCCGTTGCGCCGCGCGTCCGACAGCCGCTCGACGAGCAGCATGCCGACACCCTCCGACCAGCCGGTGCCGTCGGCCGCGCCCGCGAAGGGCTTGCAGCGGCCGTTCAGCGCCAGGCCGCGCTGCAGGGCGAAACCGGCGAAGGTGTCCGGGGTGGACATGACCGTCACGCCGCCGACCAGCGCCATCGAGCAGTCGCCACTCCTCAGGGACTGAGTCGCCATCTGGAGCGCGACCAGCGAGGAGGAGCAGGCCGTGTCGACGGTGACCGCCGGGCCCTCGAAGCCGAAGGTGTACGAGACGCGCCCGGACACCACGCTGCTCGCGCTGCCGTTGCCGAGGAAGCCGGCCAGCTCCTCCGGGATCTCGGTGAGCCTGGAGGCGTAGTTGTGGTACATCACGCCGGCGAACACGCCGGTCCGGCTGCCGCGCACCGACGCCGGGTCGATGCCCGCCCGCTCCAGCACCTCCCAGGAGGCCTCCAGCAGCAGCCGCTGCTGCGGGTCCATGGCGAGCGCCTCGCGCGGCGAGATCCCGAAGAAGGTCGGGTCGAACTCGGCCGCCTGCTGGAGGAAGCCGCCCTCCAGGAGGTAGTCGGACGCGGGGCGGTCGGTGTCACCGTCGAACAGGCCGTCCAGGTCCCAGCCGCGGTCGGTCGGGAACGGCACGATGCCGTCGCCGTCGGCCAGCAGGAACTGCCACAGTTCCTCGGGCGAGCTGATCCCGCCCGGATAGCGGCACGCCATCCCGACGATCGCGATCGGCTCGTCGTCCGAGGCCGTCCGGACGGCCGTCGGCTCGACGACCTCCGGCTCCTCACCCAGCACCTCACCGAGCAGGAACTCCGCCACGGACACCGAGTTCGGGTAGTCGAACACCAGCGTCGCCGGCAACCGCAGACCCGTCGCCGCACCCAGCTGGTTGCGCAGCTCCACCGCCGTCAGCGAGTCGAAGCCCAACTCCTTGAACGCCCGCTCCGGCTCCACCGCCGACGCACCCTGGTGGCCCAGCACCGCGGCCACCTGACCACGCACCAGCTCCAGCAGCACCGCCCGCCGCTCCACGGCCGTCAACCCGACCAGCCGCTGCGCCAGCGCACCCGTCTCGGCCGTCGCCGCCTGCGCCGTCCGACGCGAGGACACCCGCACCAGCGACCGCATCAACGGCGGCACACCCACCGCCGGAGCCTGTGCCCGCACCGCCGCCAGATCCAACCGCATCGGCACCAACAGCGCCCGCTCCGACACCCAACCGGCGTCGAACAGCTCCAGACCCTCGTCACCCGACAGACCGGCCAACCCACCCCGGTTCATCCGGTTGAGGTTGGTGTCCCCGAGGTCACCGGCCATGCCGCTCTGCTCCCAGGCGCCCCAGGCCAGCGAGGTCGCGGCCAGGCCCTGCGAGCGGCGGTGCTCCGCCAGCGCGTCCAGGAAGGTGTTCGCCGCCGCGTAGTTGCCCTGGCCCGGGCTGCCCATCACACCGGCGACGGAGGAGAACAGCACGAACGCCGACAGGTCCAGGTCGCGCGTCAGCTCATGCAGGTGGAACGCCGCGTCCACCTTCGGACGCAGCACCGCCTCCAGACGCTCCGGAGTGAGCGAACCGACCACACCGTCGTCCAGCACACCGGCCGTGTGCACGACCGCCGTCAGCGGACGCTCGGCCGGCACGGCGGCCAGCAGGGCGGCCAGCGCCTCACGATCGGCGACGTCGCACGCCGCGACCTCCACCTCGACCGCGCCCAACGCGACCAACTCGTCCGCCAGCTCCCGCGCACCCTCGGCGGCCAGACCACGCCGACTGGTCAGCAGGAGGTGACGCACACCGTGCTCGGCGACCAGATGACGGGCCACCAGCGAACCCAGCGCACCCGTACCACCGGTGACCAGCACCGTCCCGCCCTCCGCGAGCGCGACCTCCGCCCCGCCCGCCCGGGAGGCACGGACCAGGCGCGAGACGACGATCCTGCCTTCGCGGACGGCCGCCTCGGTCTCGTCCGAGCCGAGGACCGACCAGAGCAGCCCTGAGGTCACCGACTCGTCGGCGTCCACCAGCACGAACCGGCCCGGATTCTCCGACTGCGCCGACCGGACCAGGCCCCAGACCGGAGCACCGGCCGGGTTCTCGCCCAGCGCGCCCCGGGTCACGAACACCAGACGCGAACCGGCGAAACGCTCCTCCGCCAGCCAACCCTGCACCAGCGCCAGAGCCTCCACCGCCGTGCGGTGGGCGGCACCCACCACGTCATCGCCCCCGGACGGGGCGATCGGCGCGAACACCACCTCCGGCACCGAACCAGCCGCAGCCAGCTCCGCCAGACCGGCGAACGCCGCACCACCGGCGAACACACCCTCCGCCGAACCCAGCACCGCCCACGAACCGGCCTCGGCCGCCGGCAGCGCCTGCACCGACCAGTCCAGCCCGAACAACGCCTCGTGCGCCGCCTCCCGCCCCCCGGACAGCTGGTCGGTGAGCGGCCGCAGCGCCATCGACACGACGGCGGCGACCGGGGCACCGGTCTCGTCGGCGGTCACGATGGTCACCGCGTTCGTGCCGGCGGGCGACAGCTTCACCCGCAGGACGGAGGCGCCGGTGGCGTACAGGGACACCCCGCTCCAGGCGAACGGCAGCCACGAGCCCCCGGAGGTGGCCGTGTCCACGAAGTCGCCCAGGGCCACCGCGTGCAGGGCGGCGTCGAGCAGGGCGGGGTGAACGCCGAAGCCGTCGACCGGTACGCCCTCGGGCAGCGCGATCTCCGCGAAGACGGCGTCCTCGGCACGCCAGGCGGCGCGCAGGCCCCGGAACACCGGACCGTAGACCAGACCGCTCACGGCCAGGCCCTCGTACAGGTCCTCCACCTCGACCGGCTCGGCACCCTTCGGCGGCCACACCGACAGGTCGAAGGAGGACTCGGCGGCACCGGCCGCGAGGAAGCCCGTCGCGTGGCGCGTCCACGGCTCATCGGTCTCCGCGTCGTCCGCACGGGAGTACACCGCGACCGGACGGAAACCGTCGGCACCGATGGCCTCCACCGACACTCGCAGAGCGAGGCCGCCCTGCTCGGGCAGCACCAGCGGAGCCTGGAGCATCAACTCCTCGACCTGACCGAAGCCCACCTGGTCACCGGCGTGGATCGCCAGCTCCAGCAGACCCGTGCCGGGCACCAGAACCGATCCCGACACCGCGTGATCGGCCAGCCACGCGTGCGACTGGAGGGAGAGCCGGCCCGTCAGCAGGACACCGTCCGAATCGGGCAGGGCGATCGCCGCACCCAGCAGCGGGTGACCGGTCTTCCCCAGACCGAGGCTCGTCGCGTCGCCGGCCGCAACGGTCGCGCGCAGCCAGTAGTGCTGGTGCTGGAAGGCGTAGGTCGGCAGGTCGGTGCGGCTCGCGCCGCGAGCGGCGAAGACGCCCTCCCAGTCCAGCTCGGAGCCACGGGCGTGCAGGCCGGTGACGGCCTGGGTGAAGGTCAGGGCCTCGGGGCGGTCCTTGCGCAGGACGGGAGCGAAGTGGCCCTCGGTGATCTCCTGGGCCAGGGCGGAGAGGGTCCCGTCCGGACCCAGCTCCAGGAACCTGGTGACACCCTGCTCCGCCAGGTACGCGATGCCGTCGGCGAAGCGCACCGCCTCACGGACATGGCGCACCCAGTACTCGGGAGACGTCAGCTCGGTCGCCAACTCACCGGTGACGTTGGAGACCACGGCGAGCTTGGGTTCGCTGTAGGTCAACTCGGCTGCCACGGCGCGGAACTCGGCCAGCATCGGCTCCATCCGCGGCGAGTGGAACGCGTGGCTCACCCGCAGCCGGCGGCCTCGCCGGCCCTCCGACTT
>NZ_JBVOOL010000077.1:0-4412 GCF_055664045.1 Kitasatospora sp. NPDC023385
GCACGACCGACAACGACTGAACACGACCAACGAGACCACACAGTGGCCCACGATTGAACCGTCCAGACCGGCATCGAATTGAGCCGCCGCCGACAGCGGATCCGCGCCAACTCACCCTCAAGCCCGGACGGGTTGAGTACCCACGCCCACATGAGGGCCAGCCTGCGACGCTCGGGGAAGTCACCAACGAGGGATTGAAGGTGCCTGACCGCAGGCCCTGCACCTCCCCGGGGGGAGGCCGCCTCTCGCTGCTGGGCACTGTTGGGCGACGAGTCCGACATCGTGTTCTTCTCCTCCACTGCGCGCAGCCCTCAGTGGCTACCTAGGCTCCGATGACTTCCTCAGCGATCTGCCCCCAGCTTGGCCGTGGTTCGCCCACCGGATTCACGAGGGTCAGCAGGCGGCCGTCGAGGAACAGGTCGAGCCTGCTCCGTGGTTCAGCGGCCAAGCGACGGCGGTGGGCGCGGAGGTCCACAGGGACGTGCTCGCCGAGAACGCCGACCAGAACTTCGTGGCGCGCCGGGCCGACAGCGTCAGCCCGGATCCAGGTGCCGCGGACGGGCACGCCGCGCAGGTCGCCCAGCGGGGTCTCCTCACGGCCGAAGGCCCGGTCCATCGCCGCCTCGACCAGAGGCCGGGCCCGGTCGATCGCGTTCGTGGCACCGCCGCTGCTCGCCTCGTCCGTGCCATCGGGATCCTCGTCCAGCACGTGGAAAACGGGGTCGTCCTCCGGGTCCTCCCGCATCGCCCGCCGAGGGTCGGGCCGGGGAACAGCGAAGCGCCAGGGCTGCGGGCTGCCTGGCTTCTCGATCCATCCGGTCTTCAGCCCGGCCGTGGTCGGGGAGTTCTCGGGCAGGAAGATGTCGACGTAGACGCCGCCCGTGCCGAGCCAGACCCAGCTCATGAAGTAGGGGTGGTCGCCGTGGTCGACCGACCAGGTCGCGAGCTTCTGCAGTCTCTGCTTCTGGTCCGCGGTCCCCTTGCGGCTGGGAATATCTGTTTGGCGTCGCGGCGCCGGCCTCGCGCCTCTCCGGCGAGCGGGCCCCTGGAGAGGTCGTAGAGCAGGTCCGGGCGCACGCCCGTGGTGGCGTAGGTGCCGACGAGCTTGTCGGGCAGGACGTCGAAGCTGCTGAGCCCGTCCACACCGGACTTCCAGTCGAACAGGGTCTCGCTGGCGGCCGTCATGACTCCGAGCCCGGTGCACTCGCTGACGAATCGGCGGATGTGGCCGGAGCTGGAATCCAGCGCGGTGTCGGCGTACGCGTGGATGTGCTCAGCCACGTACGAGTGAACGTGCCCAGTTCTTGAGGCGTTGAGGGCCGGTTCCCGGCACTCTGCTGCTGTCCGGTTCGTGGACGGAGGGCAGCTGAAGTGGTCTTGGATCCGCATCGTTGGCTGGAACTTCGGCGCTTCCGTGGGCTGCATGAGTCCGGCGTGATGAGCCTGTCGGAGATTGCGAAGGAGACCGGGCTCAACCGCCGCACTGTCCGCAAGTACCTGGCTGCACAGGCTCCGATCTCGCCGCCGCGCCGGGCGCCGAGTGGGCAGGTCCGTAGGCGGTTGGTGGATGAGGTGGCGCCGCTGATCGACGCGATGCTGCGATCCGAGATCCTGATCAAGGGCGCGGTAGTCCACGAGCGGTTGGTCGCCGAGTACGGGTTCGCCGGCAACTACCAGCGGGTGAAGCTCTACCTCCAGGAAGCACGGCCCCGTATCGCCGAGGAGCTGGGGATCGCCCCTGGCGAACTGGCTGGCCTGCACCGCCGGTTCGAGGTCGTTCCCGGTGCCCAGGCCCAGGTCGACTGGGGCGACGAGGGCAGGATCCTCGCCCATCTCGGAATCCCGAAGGTCTACTCCTTCCACATGGTCCTGTCCTACTCTCGCGATCCGTTCTGCTGCTTCACCACCAGCCAGGACCTGGCGACGTTCTTCGACTGCCACCGTCAGGCGTTCGCACATTTCGGCGGGGTGCCGATGACGATCGTCTACGACCGCACCAAGACCGTGGTCCGCCGGCACGTCGCCCCGGGAGAGGCGGTCCCGCTGCACCCCGAGGCGGTGGCGTTCGCCGGGCACTACGACTTCGACATCGACGTGCTCGCCGCCTATCGCCCCACCGGCAAGGGCAGGGTCGAGCGGCAGGTCTCCATCGTCCGCGACCATGTCCTGGCCGGGCGGGCGTTCTCCTCTGTCGAGGAACTCGACGCCGCGTTCACGGCCTGGGTGCCACTGCGGCGGGCCCGCGTCCACGGCACCCACGGAGAGGTCATCGGCCACCGGGCCGTCCGCGACCACATGGCCCTGCGCCCGCTGCCGAGAACGCCCTACGTCGTCACGCAGCGGCATTTGCGGCATGTCGGGAAGGACTGCCTGGTGGCCTTCGACGCCAACCTCTACTCGGTTCCGGCCCGCAAGGTCCGCCCCCGTCAGCTGGTCGAGATCCGGGCCACGAAGTCCCAGGTCATCCTGCACGCCACGGTTCCCGACGCGAACGGCAGCACGCTACTGGCCGTCCACTCACGGGCGGTGGGCCGGGGCGACCGCATCGTCGACGAGCGCCACTGGGACGGCCTGCCGAAGGGCGACACCCGCCGTGTCACCACCGGCGATGTCCTGCCCCGGCCCCGGCACGAGCGGCCTCTGGGCGAGGAGGCCGGCCCGCTCCGCGCTCTGCTGAGCCGGGCTGCCGCCGCCCACGTCGAGGTCGGCCGCAGGCCCTTGTCGGTCTATGACGAGCTGACCGGCACCCGCCCCTTCACCACCAACCCCACGACGATGGAGTCGAGTTGAGCCAACTGGTCAGCACCCGCATCCGCACCATGGCCGCCAAGCTCGGCCTGCCCCACCTCGCCGAGAGCCTCAACCAGTACGCCCAGCGGGCCGACGAGGCCAAGATGGGCTACCTCGACTTCATCGACCTGGTCCTGGCCGAGGAGCTCGCAGTCCGCGACGACCGCCGCTTCCGCCAGAACCTGCGGCTGTCGAAGCTGCCGCACCACAAGACACTGGACGACTACGACTTCTCCTTCCAGCCCGAGCTCGACCCGCGCAAGATCAAGGACCTCGCCACCCTCTCCTTCGTCGAGGCCAAGGCCAACGCCGCCCTGCTCGGGCCCCCCGGGGTCGGCAAGACCCACCTCGCCGTCGCCTTGGCGGTCGCGGCCTGCCGGGCGGGCTTCACGATCTACTTCACCAGCCTCGACGACATGGTCAGACAGCTCAAGGCCGCCGAGGCCGCCGGGCGGCTGACCAGCAAACTCCGCACCTACCTGCGGCCGAGCGTCCTCGTGGTCGACGAGGTCGGCTACCAGCCCCTTGAACGCGCCGAGGCGAACCTGGTCTTCCAGGTGATCTCCAAGCGTTACGAGAAGGGCTCGATCATCCTGACCTCGAACAAGACCTTCAGCGAGTGGGGACAGGTGTTCGGTGACGAGGTCCTCGCCACCGCCATCCTCGACCGGCTCCTCCACCACTGCAACGTGATCTCGATCAACGGCCCCAGCTACCGACTGAAGAACCGCCTCACCGCAATCGAACGCGAGACTGACGCGGCGTGACCGACGACGGCTTCAGAGGTCGACCCAGGAACTTGCGGCCGAGCGGTCGTGCCACCCGCGGAAGAACCAGTCGGCCAGATCACCGAGACGCTCGATGCAGTCCTCGTAGTAGGAGTCCGGAACCGGCCTTGGGAAGTTCGCGTGTGAAGTCCACGACGGAACCCACGTCGCAACCTCGTAGAAGCCCTCGGCGACCCAGCGATCAAGCCTCTCGTCTGCCTGGAGTTGCTCACACGCCGCACGCATTGCCCGCTCCAGGCGGCTGAAGGCTACTCGGTCCCACTCCAGATCACCCCGCAGCCGAAGGAGGAAGCTTCCTTCCTCCGCATCAAACTCCTGCCTCAGAACACCCATGACCTCGTCCACAAGCGAGATCATGACACCCGCGACAGACACCGAGCACGGGCTGAGCGGCTGGGCTTTCCCGGCGTCCACCTGCAGCAGGAGCTGAGCACGTTCAGCTGTACTTTGCTGAGCACTTCAACAAGTACGCGGACACGCGGCGCACTTGACCGCGAGCGGCCCCGGCCCCGTGTCCCCCGCCAGGTAGCTGAGGAGGAGGTTGATCTCGTGGTCGCGCACGCTGCGGTCCACCGTCCTGCGCAGGTCGCAGGCCAGGGCGTTGATGCTGACCAGTTCGGCCAGCGACACCGGGAGGGGCCCCTGGCCCACCTCGATCGCCTGGACCGCTTCCGCGCCGGCGGACCCCTTCTCGACCCTGAAGCGCCAGACCCTGGCGTGGACCGTACTCATGGGCGAAGCCTAGATGACTGATGCCAAGGGCTCGCCGCCGCGCATGACATGAAGCGAGGGAGTCCAAAGATCGGTTGTGACGCCTGATCTGGACTCCCTCGC
>NZ_JBVOOL010000078.1:0-4122 GCF_055664045.1 Kitasatospora sp. NPDC023385
GGAAGCTAAGCCTCAAAGCGCCGATGGTACTGCAGGGGGGACCCTGTGGGAGAGTAGGACGCCGCCGAACAATCATTCCGAAAAGACCCCCTCCCGACCGGGAGGGGGTCTTTTTGCGTTTTGCGATCCGGTTTTTGCGAGCTGGTCTTCCGGCCGCGGCGGACGGGATCACCCGTCCTGGGGCTGCGGCTCCTCGGTGGGCGGTTGGCCCTGGGCCTGGGCCGGGAGTTGGGCCTCGGGCTGGGGTGCCTGGGTCGGCAAGGTCGACGGGTCCGCCGTCCCCCAAGCCGGGCGGCTGAGCCACGCGTCCGCGCTGTTGGTGAGGCGGGCGACGCCCGTGCCGTCCGGCTGCATGCTGTAGAGGTCGGCTCCCGCACCCGCCGGAGCCTGCGAGAAGACGATGGCCTTGCCGTCGGGCGCGTAGGTAGCGGTGCCGTAGAAGACGTCGGAGGGGGCGGGGGTGAGGGCGCCGATGGCGGTGCCGTCGGGGTGGACGGTGTAGATGCCGCCGCCGGGGGCGTTGTCGGGGCCGGCTGGGTAGGTGGTGAAGAGGATCCGGCTGCCGTCGGGGGACCAGTCGGCGCGGTCGCCGGCGCGCAGTTCCCAGGGGGTGAGCTGGCGGAGCCCGGTGCCGTCGGCGCTGACGACGTAGATGGCGCGGCTGTTGGCGGGTTGCCCGGTGGCGCTGGTGCGGTACTCGAAGGTGAGCTGCTTGCCGTCGGGGGACCAGCTGGGGTTGCTGACCGAGCCGGAGTAGGGCTTGTCGTTGGTGAGAAAGGTGAGCCGCTGGACGTTGGTGCCGTCGGGGCTCATCAGGTAGAGGTCCGAGTACTGGGTCTGGTTCTTGCCGGTCGGATCCAGTGGGCCCCAGGACCGGCTGAAGGCGAGCTGCTTGCCGTCCGGGGAGAAGGCGGGGGCGCGTTCGTCCTCGTTGGCGCAGTCCGCGGTGCCGCTGTCGCAGAGCTGGCTGACCTGGTGGGCGCTCTCGCCGGAGGCGGTGACGGTCCAGAGCCGGGCGGTGCCGGTCTGCGGGTCGGTGCGGTCGAAGGCGATGCTGGTGCCGTCGGGGGACCAGTCGGGGCGGTCGTCGCGGGTGCGGTCCGACGGCTGGGTGACCTGGTGCCGACTGCTGCCGTCGGGGGAGAGGGTGACGATGGCGCTGGTGCTGCGGGAGGCGTCGGTGTAGGCCCGGCTGACGATCAGCCCGTTGCGGGCGGTTGCCGCAGCCGGCGTGCCGGCCGCCGCGCCGACCGCGCCGGGGGCTGCGGTGGGTGTCGGATCGGGGGTGGCGAAGGGGGACTCCGGCCGGATCTCGGAGAGCGGGATGTCCCCGGGTTCGGCCCCGCAGCCGGTGAGCAGGGTGCCCAGAAGCAGAAGGCCCGCACCGGCGCTTGCGCGGATGCGGGCCCTGCTCGTGGGCGACTGTCGTGTGCCGGTGATCCTTGCCATCTCCGTCTTCGACCTTTCCGACCGCTCGACGTGTGGCCCCCGTCGCGGACTCAGGACGAAGGCTCCCGAATGGAGCTGTCACTGTGTCAGAAGGGGAGCGTCGGTGGTCGGGCGACACGCGACGGTGGGCGCTCGCTCGGTCGCGGGGAGTAGCTGGGGGAACGGGAGAAAGAGGAGCAGGAGCGGGGATCAGTCCCGGGCGGCGCGGCGCTCGGCCTTGGCGAGGGCCTCGGCCTCGTCCTCGGACTCGGCGACCTCCAGGGTGGGGGCGGTGCCGCCGAGCTGGGCGGGGAGCCACCAGGTGTCGTCCGGGCCGGAGGGCTTGCCGGGGTACTCGCGCTGGGCCTGGTCGAGCATCTCGCTCATGGCGGCGCGGAGTCGTCTGGTGACCATGACGGGCTTGTCGTTCGGTTCCAGGTGAATCGGTTCGCCGATCATGATGGTGACCGGGACGTGGCGCTTGGTCAGGGTCTTCGGACGGCCCTTGGTCCAGAGCTGCTGGGTGCCCCACAGGATGACGGGCAGCAGCGGGGTGCCGGAGTCGGCTGCCATCCGGGCGGCGCCGGTCTTGAACTTCTTCAGCATGAACGAGCGGCTGATCGTCGCCTCGGGGAACACCCCGACGACCTCGCCGGCCTTGAGGGCGCGCACGGCGGCCTCGTACGCGGGCTGGCCGTCGGCGCGGTCCACCGGGATGTGCTTCATGCCGCGCATCAGCGGGCCGGAGATCCGGTGCTTGAAGACGTCGTCCTTGGCCATGAAACGGGTCTTGCGCCTGCCGCCGCGGTAGGCGCCGAGGCCGGCGAAGAGAAAGTCCAGGTAACTGATGTGATTGCTGACCAGTACCGCTCCCCCCCTGGCGGGGATGTGCTCGGCGCCCACGATCTTGATCCGCACGTCGAGCGCGCGGAAGACGGTGAGTGCGGCGCCGATCACCGGCGGGTACACGAACTCTGCCACGGTCAGTCCTGACTTCCACGGGCCGGAGCCCGGTTCGGCGGGTTCCCGCGCCGTCGTTGCGGGCGGTGCCGACCGGAGCACGGCACTCCGTGGCGGTCACGGGTGATACACGGAGATGATCCCCCGAACGAGTGCCTGCTGTCACCTGAGCCGTGAGGTCAAGCCGGTTTTCACGATGTGATCTCCGTGATGAATTCCCCCGGGAACTTTTCCGCTCCCGGAACCGGACCCGCTAGGGGACGGATCGGATGGCCGCCGCCGAGTTCAGGCCCCGGCGGTGAGGCGGCCCTGGGCGCGCCGGACGGCTGGATAGAGCTCGCAGCCCACGCAGTAGCCGAAGGCGGCGTTGAGGAAGGCGGCGGCGAGGGCGACCGCGGTGGCCAGCAGGCCCAGCCAGGTCACCCCGGTGATGTGGCCGAGGGTGCCGACGGCGGCGAAGGCCATGAGGATGCCCTGGCCGAAGCGCAGGGGCCGCTCGTCCTCGGTCTCGGACGGCGGCGCGAGCCGGGGGGCGACGAACGTCCGGAAGAACCAGTCGTACAGGGAGAGCCGTAGGCCGCCGAACGCGCCCAGCGCGAAGACGAGCGCCTGGGCGGCCAGGAGGGCGCTGCTGCCGGTGAGGAGGATGACGATCAGGACGGCCGAGGTGAGCGCGGCGGCGAAACGGGGACCGCGGGGGTCGGTCTGCACGGGGGCTCCGGGAGGGTCGCGACGGGCGGCGGGGGCGTCAGCGACGGCGGGAGGCGGTGGCCCGGCGGGTCGATGACGCGGCGACAGGTCGGCAACGGTGGTGAGGCGCGCTCGGAGTCCACCGGCCGATCGTACGCGGCCCGCACCCGGCGGTCGACCGTCTTTCGGGGCCGGCGGGCGCGGGCGCAGACTGGCGGGATGAACGGGCTGGTGGTGTGCGTTGTCGCACTGGCGGTGGCGACCCTGTTCGGGCTGTTGCGGGCCGGACACGACGGGAGGATGAGAGTGCGCACCAAGGACGGGGCGGTACGGCTGTCGGCGACGGAGCTGGGCGGGCCGCTCGGCTCGCGGGCGACACTGGTGCAGTTCTCGACGGTCTTCTGCCAGCCCTGCCGGGCCACCCGGCGGGTGCTCGCCGAGGTGGCCGGGATGGTCGACGGGGTGGAGCACATCGAGGTGGACGCGGAGGCCCGGCTGGAGCTGGTCCGTCGGCTGGAGATCCGGCGGACGCCGACCGTCCTGGTGCTGGACGCGGACGGTCGGGTGGTGCGCCGGGCGTCGGGGCAGCCTCGTACGGCGGACGTGATCGCGGCGATCGGGCAGGCGGTCTGAGGACTTCCCCGCGGGGCGCCGTGAAGGCGGCCTGGTGTGGAGGTAAGCCCGGCGAAGGCGGAGTCGAATCCGCCCCCTCGGGTGGAGTCGGCGCCCGGCTGGGGCAGGATGGGCGCAGGCGGTGGGCGCAGGTGGTGGACGGGGCCGAGCGGCATAAGCTACTGGCCAGTAGTGACCACTGCGCTACCGCCGAGTATGCTGCCAGGAAGTTCCGGACCGGCACGGGATTCGCTGCCCGGAGTGGGTACGCAGCCGTGTTCGTGCCCGCTTGCACCGCCGCAGCCGCCGGACGAGACCAGTACAGGAGACAAGGCCGTGAGCTTGAGGATCGTCGTCTGTGTGAAGTACGTGCCGGATGCGACGGGGGACCGTCGTTTCGAGGACGACCACACCACCGACCGGGAGGGCGTG
>NZ_JBVOOL010000079.1:0-3914 GCF_055664045.1 Kitasatospora sp. NPDC023385
CTCCGCAACCCCGTCCTCTTCCACCCCACCACCCAAACCCTCATCACCAACCACCACACCACCTTCATCGAACCCAGCCCCCACCCCGTCCTCACCGCGTCGCTCCAGGACACGGCCGACGCGGCCGGGACCGACGTCGCCGCCGTCGGTGCGCTTCGGCGCGGTCACGGCAGCCGGGCCGACCTCCTCACGTCCGCCGCGCAGGCCTGGGTGCGCGGCCTGCCCGTCGACTGGAGCGCCCAGTACCCGGGCGCACGGCGGGTGCCCCTGCCCACCTACCCCTTCCAGCGCACCCGGTACTGGCTCGACTCGCCGGCCGGGCTCGCGGCGACGGCCGGCCACGGTGGCGACGGTGGCGACGAGGAGTTCTGGGAGGCCGTGGAAGCAGCCGACGCCGACGCCGTCTCCGCGGTGCTGGGTCTGCGCGAGGACCGGCCGGACTGGTTGCGGCAGGCGCTGCCCGCGCTGGCCCGCCGGCGCGAGCAGCGCCGTGCGAGCAGCCGCCTCGACGCCCTCCGCTACGCGGTCGAGTGGGTGCCGTCGACCGGCATCGGCCGCGGCGCGCCGACCGGCACGTGGCTGGTCGTCACCGCGGACGGCGAGCACGACGCCGCGTGGGCGCAGGCGGCGCGGGACGGTCTGCGTGCGGGCGGAGCCGAGGTGGTGGAGCACCGGCTCGGCGCCGAGGACCGCGCCGCCCTGGCCGACCTGCTGCCCCGCGGCGTGGACGCGGTGCTGTCGCTGGTGGCGACCGGTGACACCGTGGCCCCGCGGCACGGTGCGGTCCCGACGGGCACGGCCGCCACGCTGACGCTGATCCATGCGCTCGCCGACGCGGGCCTGGACGTCCCGTTGTGGACCCTCACCTCGGGCGCGGTCGCGGTGGACCGGGAGGACGCCCTGCGCAACCCCGCGCAGAGCCAGGTGTGGGGCCTCGGACGGGTGGTCGCCCTGGAGCAGCCCGAACGCTGGGGCGGGCTCGTGGACCTTCCCGCGCTCCCCAGCGAGCAGGCGGTGGCCTGGCTGCTGGCCGTCCTGGCGCAGCGCAGCGAGGACCAGGTGGCCGTCCGCGGCTCCGGCACCTTCGCCCGCCGGCTGGTGCACGCCGGGGCGAGGACCCCGGTCACGGCGGAACGCCGGGCGCGCGGCACGGTGCTCGTCACCGGCGGCACCGGCGCGCTCGGCGCGCGGGTCGCCCGGCAGCTCGCCCAGGAGGGCGCCGGGCAGCTGGTGCTGGCGAGCCGGCGTGGACCGCAGGCTCCGGGCGCGGACGCGCTCGCCGCGGAGTTGCGTGAGCTCGGTGCCGAGGTCGCCGTCGTGGCGTGCGATGTGGGCGACCGGTCCGACGTGGCCCGCCTGCTCGCCGCGTTCACGGTGACGTCCGTGTTCCACACGGCGGGCGTGCTCGACGACGCGGTGGTGCACGCCCTGACCGTCGACCAGCTCGACCGGGTGCTGCGGGTCAAGGCGGAGGGTGCCCGGCACCTGCACGAACTCACCGCGGAGCTCGACGAGTTCGTGCTGTTCTCGTCGATCGCCGGCGTGCTCGGCATCCCCGGCCAGGGCGGGTACGCGCCCGGCAACGCCTACCTGGACGCGCTGGCCGAACACCGGCGTTCCCTGGGTCTGCCGGCGACGTCCTATGCCTGGGGCCCGTGGGCCGGGGACGGCATGGCCGCGGTGGGCGGCGTCCAGGACCGGCTCCAGCGCCACGGAGCCCTGCCCCTCGCACCCGAACTGGCTCTGGCGGTCCTCGCCCACGGTGCCGACGAGGACCGCGCGACCACCATGGTGGCCGACATCCACTGGGACCGGTTCCACCTGGCCTACGCCGAGGCCCGGCCGCGGCCGCTCATCGAGGGCCTTCCCGAGGTGCGCGCCCTCGTGGCGGCGATGTCCGGCAACCGCGACGAGGAGACCGCGCCGGGGCTGGCCGCTCGGGTACGGTTCCTGTCCGGGCCGCCGCGGTCGGCGGCGGTGCTCGACCTGGTGCGCGCCCAGGTCGCCGCCGTCCTGGGCCACGCCGATCCGCTGCTCGTCAACGTCGAACGGCCGCTGCGCGACCTGGGGTTCGACTCGCTCACCGGGGTGGAGCTCCGCAACCGGCTCGCGGCGGAGACCGGGGTCCGGCTGCCGTCGAGCCTGGTCTTCGACTACCCGACGGCCGTCGCGGTGGCGCGCCACGTCGAGTCCGTGCTGGTCGGTGAGGAGGAGACCGGGCCGGTCGCCGTTCCCACGCAGGCGCGTGACGACGACGATCCGGTGGTCGTCGTCGCGATGGCGTGCCGCTATCCGGGAGCCGTCGGCTCACCGGAGGACCTGTGGCGGCTGGTCGTGGACGGCGGCGATGCCATCGGGGACTTCCCCACCGATCGCGGGTGGGACCTGCAGCAGCTGCTGTCCGGGAAGCCGGGGGATCCGGGCCGCTCGGCGACCGGCCGCGGCGGGTTCCTGTACGACGTCGCCGACTTCGACGCGGACCTCTTCGGGATCTCCCCGCGCGAGGCCCTGGCGATGGACCCCCAGCAGCGGCTGCTGCTGGAAACCGCGTGGGAGACCTTCGAACAGGCGGGCATCGACCCGACGTCGTTGCACGGCAGTCGGACCGGCGTCTTCGTCGGCCTGACCTACCAGGACTACCAGTCCCGGATCACCACGCCCCCGGAGGAGCTGGAGGGCTACCTGCTGACGGGCGTCACCGCCAGCGTGGCCTCGGGCCGCATCTCCTACACCTTCGGTCTCGAAGGCCCCGCCGTCACCATCGACACCGCCTGCTCCTCGTCGCTGGTCGCCCTGCACCTCGCGGTGGAGTCGGTCCGCCGCGGCGAGTCCTCCGCGGCGCTGGCGGGTGGTGTCGCGCTGATGGCGACGCCGCACATGTTCACGGAGTTCAGCCGGCAGCAGGGTCTCGCGCCGGACGGCACGTGCAAGGCGTTCTCGTCCGATGCCGACGGGTTCGGCTCCGCGGAGGGCGTGGGCCTGGTGCTGGTGGAGCGGCTCTCCGACGCCCAACGCCTGGGCCACCCGGTCCTGGCGGTGGTGCGCGGTTCCGCCGTCAACCAGGACGGCGCGTCCAACGGGCTCACCGCGCCCAACGGGCCCTCGCAGCAGCGGGTGATCCGCCAGGCCCTCGCCAACGCCGGCCTCCAGCCCTCCGACGTGGACGCCGTCGAAGCCCACGGCACCGGAACGAAGCTCGGCGATCCCATCGAAGCCCAGGCGCTCCTCGCCACTTACGGACAGGACCGCCAACAGCCCCTGTGGCTCGGCTCGGTGAAGTCCAACATCGGCCACACCCAGGCCGCCGCCGGCGCCGCCGGCGTCATCAAGATGGTGCTGGCCATGCAGCACGGGGTACTGCCCCGCACCCTGCACGTCGACGAGCCCACCCCACACGTCGACTGGAGCACCGGCGCGGTCTCCCTCCTCACCGAACAGCAGCCCTGGCCCGACCACGACCACCCCCGCCGTGTCGGCATCTCCGCGTTCGGCGTCAGCGGCACCAACGCCCACGTCATCCTCGAGCAACCGCCCGTCACCGACGAACCCGCCGTCGCCGTACCCGACCACGGTGTCGTGCCGTGGACGCTGTCGGCGAAGACCCCCGAGGCGCTGCGCGCCCAGGCCCGGCGGCTGCTGACCCTCGACGACCCGAACCCGGCCGATGTCGGCCACTCACTGGCCACCGCACGGGCGACGCTGGAACACCGCGCCGTCGTCGTCGGTGCCACCGGTGACGAACTGCGAGCCGGCCTGGCCGCCCTCGCCGACGGATCACCGGCGGAGCAGGTCACCGAGGGCGTCGCATCGGCCGCCGGAAAGGTGGTGTTCGTGTTCCCCGGACAGGGCTCGCAGTGGCCCGGCATGGGAGCCGAACTCCTCGACACCTCCCCCGTGTTCACCCACTGGATCAA
>NZ_JBVOOL010000080.1:0-3692 GCF_055664045.1 Kitasatospora sp. NPDC023385
TGCGTGACCCGGTGCCGGGCGACCAGCTCCACCAGCGACGGACCGGGCAGCAACTCCCGCGCCCCGGCCACCACCAGCCGCGCCCCCGAGCAGAGGGCCATCACCAGTTCCCAGCTCGCCGCGTCGAAGCCCGGCGAGGCGAACTGCAGGACCCTGCTGGAGCGGTCCACCCCCAGCCGGGCGGCCTGCGCGGCCACCAGGCTCGCCACACCGGCGTGCGAGACCGCCACGCCCTTGGGCCGGCCCGTCGAGCCGGAGGTGTAGATCACGTACGCGGGGTGCGCGGGCAGCAGGCCGGAGGGCAGGGCACTGTCATCCTGGCCCGCGACCGTCATGGAGACGGCCGGGTCGTCGAGGACCACGACCGGCACACCGATCAGCACGGGCACCTCGTCCTCGCAGTCCTGCGAGGTGAGCACGCACGTCACCCGGGCGTCGCGGAGCATGTACGAGATCCGCTCCGCCGGGTACTCCGGGTCGACGGGCAGGTAGGCCCCGCCGGCCTTGACCACCGCGAGCAGGGCGACGACCAGGTCGGCGCCGCGCTCCAGGCAGACCGCGACCACCGACTCCGGTCCCACACCCCGGCCGGCCAGCAGCCGGGCCAGGCGGTTGGCGCGGGCGTCCAGCTCCGCGTAGGTCAGCTCGACGCCGTCACCGGCCACCGCCACCGCGCCCGGGCACTGCGCGACCTGCGCCGCGAACAGCTCCGGCACCGTCGCCGGGGCGATCTCGGCCGCCGTGTCGTTCCACTCGGTCAGCACCCGGCGCCGCTCGTCGGCGTCCAGCACGTCCACCGTGCCGATCCGCGCCGACGGGTCGGCCACCAGCGCGCCGAGCAGCCGCGTCCAGCGCGCGACGATCCGCTCCACCGAACCGAGGTCGAACAGGTCCGCCGCGCCGATGACGACGCCGTGGATCCCGGCCGGCTCCCCGGCTTCGTCCAGCTCCTCGCCGACGGTGAACATCAGGTCGGCCGTGGCCCGCGAGTTCGCGGCGGTCTGGACCACCGCGTCCACGCCGGGCAGGGAGAGCCCGGCGCGCTCGTTGTTCTGCAGGGTCAGTTCCACCTGGAAGAGCGGGTTGCGGGCCAGCGAGCGGGACGGCGCCAGCTCCTCCACCAGCCGCTCGAACGGCACGTCCTGGTGCTCGAAGCCGGCCAGGGAAGCCTCCCGCACGCGGGCCAGGACATCGGCGAAGGTCGGGTCGCCCGACAGGTCGGCCCGCACTACGAGGGTGTTGACGAAGAAACCGACCAGGTCGTCCAGTGCCTCGTCCGTGCGGCCGGCGTTCGCCGTGCCGATCGGGATGTCCGCGCCCGCGCCCAGCTTGCTCACCAGCACGGCCAGCGCCGCCTGCAACGCCATGAAGAGCGTGACGCCCTCGTCCCGGACGACCTTCTCCAGGGCGCGGTGCAGCTCCGCGGGCACATCCAGCGGCACGGCGTGCCCGCGGTAGCTGGCGACCGCCGGGCGCACCCGGTCGCCCGGCAGCGCCAGCTCCTCCGGCACTCCGGCCAACGCCTGGCGCCAGTAGGAGAGTTGCCGGGATAGCAGGCTCTCGGGGTCGTCCTCCGACCCGAGCACCTCGCGCTGCCAGAGCGCGTAGTCCGCGTACTGGACGGGCAGCGGGGCCCACTGCGGCTCCCGGCCCTGCGACCGGGCCGCGTATGCCTCGGAGAGGTCGCGGCCGAGCGGGCCCATCGACCAGCCGTCGACGGCGATGTGGTGCGCCACCAGGACGAGCACCTGCTCGCCCGGGCCGGCGGTGAACAGCGTGGCCCGGATGGGCAGTTCGGCGGCCAGGTCGAAGACGTGGCCGGACTCCCCGGCTACCGCGTCTGCCAGGGCGTCGGCCGCCACCTCGGTGACCCGAAGCGCGAAGCCCGACTCGGCGACCGGTAGCACCCGCTGGTACGGCTCGCCGTCGGCGACCTCGAAGACCGTCCGCAGCACCTCGTGCCGGCCCACCACGTCCAGCATGGCCGCGGCCAGCGCGTCGACGTCCAGGACACCGTCCAGGCGGCGGACCATCGGGATGTTGTAGGTCGAGCTGGGGCCCTCCAGCTGGCCCAGGAACCAGAGCCGGCGCTGGGCGAAGGAGAGCGGCACCAGCTCCGGGCGCGGCCTGGCCTCCAGCGGGGGCCGGGCCGGGCCGGACAGCGCGGCCACCACGGAGGCCAGACCGGCCGGGGTGGGTGCGTCGAAGAGCGTGCGCACCGGCACCTCGACCCCCAGCAGGGCCCGCACCCGGCTGGCCAGCCGGACCGCGAGCAGGGAGTGGCCGCCGAGCGCGAAGAAGCTGTCGTCGACGCCGACCGACGCCACGCCGAGGACCTCGGCGAAGGCCGCGCAGAGGATCTCCTCGCGGGCGTCGGCCGGGCCGCGCGAGCCGGCCGCCGTACCGACGGGCCGGTCGGGCGCGGGCAGGGCCTTGCGGTCGAGCTTGCCGTTGACGGTGAGCGGCAGCGCTTCGAGCATCACCGTCGCCGACGGCACCATGTACTCCGGCAGGGAGTCGCGCAGGGCGGCCAGGATGGACTCGGCCAGCTCGGCCTGCCCCGACCAGCGCGGCGCGGCCGGCTCGGCGGCTGCCCTGGTGTCGGCCTCGGTGTCCGCCACGGGGGCGGCGTCGGGGCGGACCGCGTACAGGTTGTACAGCGGGATGTTCTGCAGCAGGCGGTTGTCCTGCTCGCGCACCACGTCGTAGCCGAGGGAGGTGAGCAGGCCCTCGACCAGCGCCAACCGGCCGTCGACGTCGTGGAGTTCGACGACGAGCTGGCGGATCTTCGGCCAGTCGGCGGCGTCGATGCCCTTGAGCACCTCGTACTCGGCGTTCTCCACGTCGACCTTCAGCAGGTCGATGCGGTCGATGCCCTGCTCGGCGATCACCTCGGAGAGGGTGCGCAGGCGGCAGAGGAACTGCTCGCTGTCGAGACGGGCGTCGACCAGTTCGTCGACCAGGGCGTCACCGGCGACGACGCCGTCCTCGGTCAGCTCCTCCTGGTTGCGCAGGTAGGAGCGGACCATCTCGTGCGCCTGGGTGCTGGTGGTGTGGCTGCTGGAGATGACGGTGTTGTACCGGTAGAACGTGAAGGTCTCCTCCTTGGCCTCGGCGGCGATACCGCAGTTGAACACCGTGGCGTTGAGGCCGTGCAGCTCCGCGTTGCGGCGCAGGGTGTCGAAGACCGGGGGGATCGGCTCGAAGGCGTAGATCCGGGCGTCGGGCACCCGCAGGCCCGCGAACAGGGTGAACATGCCGATGTTCGCGCCCACGTCGAGGATGGTCGCCCCGGCGGGCAGGGTGATGCCGTTCCGCAGGTATTCGAGGTTGGTGAAGATCTCCTCGTAGACGAAGTCGGTCTCGCTCCGGTTCTGATGGAAGACCGTCATGCCGTTGGGGAGCTGGTAGGTGCGCTCCAGCGCCTCGGGCTCGGTGCGCCCGATCCGCAGGAGTTCCCGGACGGCGTGCGCGTTCTGCGCCGAGGGCACCACGTAGGAGACCAGGCGCTTGTCGTGCTCGCCGAAGTCCCGGACGGCGACCACGGCGTCCTCGACGCCCGGGTGGGCGCCGAGCCGCGCCTCGATCTCGCCGAGTTCGATGCGGAAACCACGGACCTTGACCTGCTCGTCCGCCCGCCCCAGGTACTCCAGCAACCCCTCCGCCGTCCACCGCGCCAGGTCACCCGTGCG
>NZ_JBVOOL010000081.1:0-3614 GCF_055664045.1 Kitasatospora sp. NPDC023385
ACCCCACCCAACTGGCACACCTACTACCACCACACCAAACCCCAACCCACCCCCCTCCCCACCTACCCCTTCCAACACACCCGCTACTGGCTCGATGGCCCTGACCAGCACGTCGTGACGGAGCATGGCGCGGACTCGGACTTCTGGCGCGCGGTCGAGCGGGAGGACCTCGACGCCCTGGCCGCCATGCTGTCCCTCGGTGACCAGGACCCCCAGCACGTCCTCGCGCCGGCGTTGTCGCTGATCTCCGACTGGCGCCGCAAGCGGACCGAGCGGGAGACGGTCGACGCGTGGCGCTACCAGATCGGGTGGCGGCCGCTGTCGCCGTCCGCCGGCGCCGCGGCGCTCGAGGCACGCGGGCTGGTGTTCCTCCCGGCCGACGCGTCCGACGACCCCCTGGTCGCCGCCATCGTCGAGGCACTGCCGATCGAGGCCGTACGGGTGCCGTGCGACGGCAGCGAGACGCGCGACTCGATGGCCGAACTGCTCGCCGAGCACAAGCCGCAGCACGTCGTGTCGCTGCTGGCGCTGGGCAGTCACCCGACCGCGGCGACGCTGGCACTCGTCCAGGCCTGCGCGGACGTCGACCTGGACGGTTCGCTGTGGTGCCTGACCTCCGGCGCGGTCTCCGTCGGACGTGCCGACCGGCTGCGGAACCCGGTCCAGGCGGCGGTGTGGGGGCTCGGCCAGGTGGCGGGTCTGGAGCATCCGCGCTGGTGGGGTGGTCTCATCGACCTCCCGGAACAGCTGGACGCCCGGACCTCGGCGCGACTCGGGGCGGTGCTGGCCGGGCAGTGGGACGAGGACCAGCTGGCCGTACGCCCCTCGGGGGTGTTCGCGCGGCGGTTGAACCGCGCCGCCGGTCAGACCGGCGAGCCGGCGTGGTCCACGGCCGGTGCGGCACTGGTCACCGGTGGCACCGGTGCGCTCGGCGGGCACGTCGCACGCTGGCTGGTCCGTTCCGGCGTACGTCACCTCGTGCTCACCAGCCGCCGTGGCAGCGAGGCCCCCGGCGCCCGGGAACTGCGAACGGAGCTGGAGGAGCTCGCTCCGGGCACCCGGGTGGACATCGAAGCCTGCGACGTCGCCGACCGGTCCGCTCTGGACCGTCTGCTGGACCGACTGCTGGACGGCGCGGACACGCCGATCACCGCCGTCTTCCACACCGCCGGCGTCGGTACCGACGCGGCGCTGCAGGACACGGACGCCACTGTCCTCGCGCAGGCATGGCGGGGCAAGGCCGAAGGCGCGCGGAACCTCGACGACGCGTTCTCCGATGTCGCGCTGGACGCGTTCGTGCTGTTCTCGTCGGGGGCGGGGATCTGGGGCGGCCGCGGTCAGGGCGCCTATGCCGCCGCCAACGCCTACCTGGACGCCCTGGCCCAGGCGCGTCGCGACCGCGGCCTGCAAGCCCTGTCCATCGCGTGGGGCACCTGGAGCGGCGGCGGCATGGCCGCCACCGGATCGGCCGAGGAATCGCTGCGCCGCACCGGCCTGCTGCCCATGGAGCCCGCACTCGCGGTCTCTGCGCTGGCCCGGGCGCTCGGCAGTGACGACACCAACGTGACCGTCGCGCCCATCGCCTGGGACACCTTCGCCCCGGTCCTGAGCGCGGCCCGGCGCCGTCCACTCATCAGCGACCTCGCCGAGGCCCGGGCAGCGCTGGACGGACCGGGCAGTAGCGCCCCGGAGGCCGGCGAGCACGTCTGGCGGGCACGTCTCGCCGCGGTCCCCGACGCCGACCGCACCAGCGTCCTGCTCGATCTCGTACGCGACGAGGTGGCCGCGACGCTCGGGCACCCGTCCCGCGATGCGGTCTCCGTACAGGCCGCCTTCCGCAGCATCGGGATCGATTCGTTGACCGCCGTGCAGTTGCGCAACCGGCTGCAGAGCGCGTTGGGGCTGACGCTGCCCGCCACGTTGGTGTTCGACTACCCGTCGCCCACCGCCCTGGCCGGCTACCTGAAGCGGGAGTTGCTGGGCGAGGACGGCCTGGCCGAGGCGCCCGGCGAGACCGTGCGAAGCGACGACGACCCGGTCGTGATCGTCTCGATGAGCTGCCGCCTCCCCGGCGCGGCCGAGTCGCCGGAAGCCCTGTGGGACCTGGTGGCGAGCGGCGGTGACGCGGTCTCCGAGTTCCCTGCCGACCGCGGCTGGGACCTCGACCGGCTCTACGACCCGGACCCGGACAAGCCGGGCACCTCGTACGCCCGGACCGGCACCTTCCTCGCGGACGCGGCGGGATTCGACGCCGGGCTGTTCGGGATTTCGCCGCGTGAGGCCCTGGCGATGGATCCGCAGCAGCGGTTGCTGCTGGAGACGTCGTGGGAGGCCTTCGAACGGGCGGGCATCGCGATCGACACCCTGGGGGGAAGCCGAACCGGTGTGTTCATCGGTTCGGCCACCTCGCACTACGCGGCCGGCGACGCCGGGCTGGGCTCGGAGGGCTACCTCCTCACCGGTACGGCAACGGCTGTGCTCTCGGGCCGCATCTCCTACGCGTTCGGGTTGGAAGGGCCCGCGGTCACCGTGGACACCGCGTGTTCGTCGTCACTGGTCGCGATGCACCTGGCGGCGCAGGCGCTGCGCAACGGGGAGTGCTCACTCGCGCTCGCCGCAGGTGCGACGGTGATGGCGACCCCGGCCGCGTTCGTGGAGTTCAGCCGGCAGCGGGGCCTCGCGGTCGACGGGCGGTGCAAGTCGTTCGCGGCGGCCGCGGACGGGACCGGTTGGGGCGAGGGCGTGGGTGTCCTCGTCCTGGAGCGCCTCTCCGACGCCCGGCGCAACGGGCACCCCGTCCTGGCGGTGATGCGCGGTTCGGCGGTGAACCAGGACGGCGCGTCCAACGGCCTGAGCGCGCCCAACGGGCCGTCGCAGCAGCGGGTGATCCGTCAGGCCCTCGCCAACGCGGGCCTCCAGCCCTCCGACGTCGACGCCGTCGAAGCCCACGGCACCGGGACGAAGCTCGGCGATCCCATCGAAGCCCAGGCGCTGCTCGCCACTTATGGGCAGGACCGTGAACAGCCCCTGTGGCTGGGCTCGGTGAAGTCCAACATCGGCCACACCCAGTCGGCGGCCGGCGCCGCGGGCGTCATCAAGATGGTGATGGCGATGCAGCACGGGGTGCTGCCCCGCACCCTGCACGTCGACGAGCCCTCCCCACACGTCGACTGGACCACCGGCGCCGTCTCCCTCCTCACCGAGGAACAACCCTGGCCCGATCACGACCGGCCCCGCCGGGCCGCGGTCTCCGCGTTCGGCGTCAGCGGCACCAACGCGCACGTGATCCTGGAGCAACCGCCCGTCGTCGAGGAGCCGGAGGAGCGTGCGGGCACCGTTCTGCCCGTCGTGCCGTGGCTGCTCTCCGGCAGGGACGAGCAGGCCGTTCGAGCGCAGGCCGCCCGCCTGGTCGACCACCTCGACGACGACGCCTCGGCGCTGGACGTCGGCTACGCGCTCGCCACCACCCGCAGTGCGCTCGAACACCGAGCGGCCATCGTCGCCACCGACCCCGCCGAACGCCGCCAAGCCCTCACCGCACTAGCCCGCGGCGGCACCCACCCCGCCCTCATCACCGGCCGCGCCGGCGACGGAACCCTCACCATGGTCTTCTC
>NZ_JBVOOL010000082.1:0-3595 GCF_055664045.1 Kitasatospora sp. NPDC023385
CCGTCGCCGGCGCGGCCGGTGATGAGGGCGGGGTGGGTGCCGCCGCGGGCTAGTGCGGTGAGGGCTTGGCGGCGGGTCTGCGGATCGGGGCTGACCACCGCGGCTCGTTCCGCGAACAGGGCCCGGCTCGTCGCCAGTGCGTAGCCGATGTCGAGCGCCGAGGCGTTGTCGTCGAGGTGGTCGACCAGCCGGGCGGCCTGTGCTCGAACAGCCTGCGCGTCCTTGCCGGAGAGCAGCCACGGCACGACCGGCGGCGGGTTCTGCTCATCGTCGACGGTGTCGGGGGCCGGCGGTTGCTCCAGGATCACGTGGGCGTTGGTGCCGCTGATGCCGAAGGAGGAGACGCCGGCGCGTCGGGGGTGGTCGTGGTCGGGCCAGGGCTGCTGTTCGGTGAGCAGCGAGACGGCGCCGGTGCTCCAGTCGACGTGCGGGGTGGGCTCGTTGGCGTGCAGGGTGCGGGGGAGTACGCCGTGCTGCATGGCGAGGATCATTTTGATGACGCCCGCGGCGCCGGCCGCCGACTGGGTGTGGCCGATGTTGGACTTCACCGAGCCCAGCCACAGGGGTTGTTGGCGGTCCTGCCCATAGGTGGCGAGCAGTGCCTGGGCTTCGATGGGGTCGCCGAGCTTCGTTCCGGTGCCGTGGGCTTCGACGGCGTCGACGTCGGAGGGCTGGAGGCCGGCGTTGGCGAGGGCTTGGCGGATGACGCGTTGCTGGGACGGGCCGTTGGGCGCGGTGAGCCCGTTGGAGGCACCGTCCTGGTTGACGGCGGAACCGCGCATCACCGCCAGGACCGGGTGGCCCAGGCGTTGGGCGTCGGAGAGCCGTTCGAGGACGAGGACACCCACGCCTTCGCCCCAACCGGTGCCGTCCGCGTCGGCGGAGAAGGCCTTGCACCGCCCGTCGGGGGAGAGGCCGCCCTGCCGGCTGAACTCGATGAACGTCCGGGGCGTCGCCATGACGGTCACACCGCCGACCAGGGCCATGGTGCATTCGCCGTTGCGCAGGGCCTGCGCCGCCAGGTGCATCGCGACCAGGGAGGACGAGCACGCGGTGTCGATCGTGACCGCCGGTCCTTCGAGACCGAAGGTGTAGGCGATGCGGCCGGACGCCACGCTCGGCGTGTTGCCCGTCAGGAGATGCCCCTCGGTGCCCTGCGCGTCGTCGTAGAGCAACGTGGCGTAGTCCTGGCTGTTGCCGCCCACGAAGACGCCGGTCCGGCTGCCGCGCAGGGACCGCGGGTCGATGCCCGCGCGCTCGAACGCCTCCCACGACGTCTCCAGCAGCAACCGCTGCTGCGGGTCCATCGCCCGTGCCTCGCGTGGCGAGATGCCGAAGAACTCGGCGTCGAACTCCGCGGCGTCGTAAAGGAATCCACCTGACTTCGCGGTGCTGCTGCCCTGCGTGTCGACGTCGGACAGCACCGACGCGAGATCCCAGCCACGGTTGGTGGGGAAGTCGGACACGGCGTCGCCACCGGCCACCAGGAGCTGCCACAGGTCCTCGGGCGTGCGCACCCCGCCGGGGAAGCGGCATCCGATGCCGACGACGGCCATCGGATCGTCCGACAGGGGGACCGGGGCCGCCTCGTCGTCGTCAGCCGGGTCGTCGCCGAACAGCGTCAGCAGGTGGGAGGCCAGGCTTTCCGGGTTCGGGTAGTCGAAGACCAGCGTGGTCGGCAACTGGACACCGAGAGCGGCACCGAGACGGTTGCGCAGGTCCACGGCGGTGAGCGAGTCGAAGCCGAGGTCGCGGAACGCCCGGTCGGCGGCGACGTCGTCGGCCGTGGTGTGCCCCAGCACCGCCGCGGCCTCGGCGGTGACCGTCGCCAGCAGCCGTGCCCGGCGCTCGGCGGTCCCGAGCCCCGAGAACAGGTTCGGCTGCGCGCTGCGGGACTCCTCCGGCGCACTCAGCAGTGCGCGCGCCTCCGGCAGGCCGGACAGCAGGGCACTGGGGCGCGCCGAGGTGAACAGGGGCAGGAAGCTATCCCAGTGCACGTCCGCCACGGTGTGGCAGGGCTCGTCGTCGGACACGGCCCGTTCGAGCGCCGCGATCGCGAGTTCCGGCGGGATCGGGGGCAGTCCGCGACGACGCATGTGCTCACCCGACTCGCCCTGGGCGGCCATGCCCTCGCCCGCCCAGGGGCCCCAGGCCACCGAGGTCGCGGCGAGCCCGCGGTCGCGGCGGTTGCGGGCCAGGGCGTCGAGGTGGGCGTTCGCCGCTCCGTACGCCGCCTGCCCGCCGGTGCCCCAGACGCCGGACACCGAGGAGAACAGGACGAAGGCGTCCAGTTCGCGGTCGCCCAGCAGCTCGTCGAGGTGGGTGGCACCAGCCGTCTTCGCCCGCACGATCTCGGCGAACTCGTCGAGGCCGAGGTCCACGAGCGGTGTCAGCTGCCCGAGGCCCGCGGCATGGACGACGGCGGTCAACGGCAGTTCCGGGGGCACGGCCGCCAGGAGGTCCGCGACGGCTGCGCGGTCGGACACGTCACAGGCCGCGATGGTGACCCGGGCGCCCGAAGCGGACAGTTCCGCTTCCAGCGCGGCGGCACCCGCCGCAGCCGCCCCGCTGCGGCCGACGAGCAGCAGGTGCTCGGCGCCACGGCGCGCGAGCCACCGGGCGACGTGCCCGCCCAGCGCACCCGTGCCGCCGGTGATGAGCACGGTGCCGCGGGGCTGCCACGGAGTACGGTCCGGCGCAGCGTGCGAGGCACGGGCGAGGCGCCGGCCGAAGACACCCGAGACGCGGAGGGCCAGCTGGTCCTCGCCACTCTCACCGGCCAACAACGAGGGCAGCCGGGACAGGGTCCGCTCGTCGAGGACATCCGGCAGATCGACGAGTCCGCCCCAGCTGTTCGGCCATTCGAGGGCGACCGCGCGTCCCATCCCCCAGAACTGCGCCTGGGACGGGAACCGCAGCGGTTCGGACCGGCCGATGGTGACGGCACCGCGGGTCAGGCACCACAGCGGCACCGTCGACCCGGCGCGCTGCAGCTCCTGAACGAGCGTCACGGTCGCGGAGATCCCCCGCGACATCGCCGGGTGGGTGTCGTCGGGCTCGTCGTCCAGCGCCAGCAGGGAGACCACACCGGCGGCCTCCGCGATGTCGGCATCGGTGACGGCGGCATCGGTGACGGCGGCATCGGTGGGGGCGACGAGCCGGGGCTCGCCACCGCCGGCGCGCAGGGCCGCGACGATCGCCAGGACGTCGGGATGGTCGTGCTGCGCGGGTGCCGCGACGACGGTCCAGGTGCCGGAGAGCCTGCGGGCCTCGACGGTCAACGGAGCCCAGGTGGTGCGGTACCGCCAGGAGTCCACCGCGGACTGCTCCCGGTGGCGGCGTCGCCAGTCGGCCAACACCGGCAAGGCGTCGGAGAGTTGGCCGTGGTCCTCGCCCAGCTCCCGGGAGAGCGCCGACAGGTCCTGGCGCTCGACCGCGTCCCAGAAACGGGATTCGGCGGCGTCGGCGGTGGTGTCGTCACGCCGCGGCGCCGTGGACTGGTCGAGCCAGTAGCGGGTGTGTTGGAAGGGGTAGGTGGGGAGGGGGGTGGGTTGGGGTTTGGTGTGGTGGTAGTAGGTGTGCCAGTTGGGTGGGG
>NZ_JBVOOL010000083.1:0-3471 GCF_055664045.1 Kitasatospora sp. NPDC023385
CCGGACGGCCACTCCTGGAGAGCCACCAACGGCAAGCCCTGTTCAGCCACATCCGGCCCTCCCGGGCCGACCAACACCTTACGGAGGCCCTGTTGTCGCAGTTTTTCGCAGATGCGGCCGTGAAGTCCAGTTCGGTCACCCTCACGTGTGACTGCCTGGCTCACCGGTTCGGAAACGCCGGTGACAACGGGGTACGCGAGCGCCGCTACCCGACGGACATGACGGACGAAGAATGGGACGTGGTCCAGCCGCTGCTGCCGGTACCGGGATGGCTGGAAGGGCGGGGCGGACAGCCGGAGGCCTACTGCCACCGGACGATGCTGGACCAAAGCCACGAAGTTAAGCGCTCGCCAGCGGTGTCAAGGGTGGGCGAGATGCGAGAGGGGCCTCTGCTATCCAGGGGATCGACCAAGATCTTCCAAAGAGAGCAGAGGCCCAGTGGCCCAGTCTGTCACGGGCGGAACCGACGTGTTCGCGCCCGGTCATATCGGTGAGTTAACCCAGGTCATCCCACCCGAGTTGGTGGATGCTGTGCTGGACGAGACCGGGGCTCGCGAGCAACGGCTGCGGAGCCTCCCCTCGCGTGTCGGGGTGTACCTGGTGCTCGCGCTCGGGCTGTTCGAGCATCTGGGCACCGGACTGGTGTGGGGAAAACTCGCCTTCGGACTGGACGCGCGGGCGCCGCAGCCCTCTGAGAAGGCACTCCGTGATCTGCGTCGGCGGGTCGGGGTGGCCCCGCTCAAGCGGCTGTTCGACGTCCTGGCAGGCCCGCTGGCCCAGCCGTCCACGCCTGGAGTGCGCTACCGCCGATGGCGCACGGTCGCCTTCGACGGATGCGGGAGCCTGAACGTCCCCGACCACGAGCGCAACCGGTCCTGGCTCGGCCGCACCCAGCGCCGCCACGGCCCGGCGGGCTACCCCCGGCTGATGCTCATGACCCTGTGCGAAACAGGCACCCGCGGCCTGATCGCCGCCGTCTTCGGCTCCGCCTCGAAAGGCGAGACCGACTACGCCCACGACCTGGTCGGCCACCTGACCACGGACATGCTCCTGCTCGCGGACCGCGCCTTCGACAGCAACGAACTGCTCGCAGACATCGCAGCTCAGGGAGCGCAGTTCCTGATTCGCGCCACAAGCACCCGACGACCGCCGGTACTGGCGCTGCTGCCCGACGGTTCCTACCTGACCCGGATCGGTGGCCTCCGGCTGCGGGTGATCGAGGCCGAGATCCGCTCCCGGACTGCCGACGGCGGCGACTTCGGCGGGACCTACCGCCTGCTGACCACGCTCAAAGACCACCGCACCGATCCAGCCGACCGTCTGGTGCGTCTCTACCACGAACGCTGGGAGATCGAGATCACCTACCTGGCGCTACGTCACACCCTGCTCAAAGGCCGGGTCCTGCGGTCAAAGGACCCAGTGGGCCTCAACCAGGAGATGTGGGCAATACTCACCCTCTATCAGGCCCTGCGCTCGGTGATGGTGACCGCGGTGGAGACGATGCCCGGCTGCGATCCCGACCGGGCCGGCTTCACCGTCGCCCTGGAGGCCGCCCGCGACACGGTCGTCAGCCTCGCCGGGACGACCGCGGCCTCAGGGCCGGGCAGCCGCCCCGACCTGGTTGGACACATCGGCGCCCGCGTCCTGCACGCACTGCTTCCCGGACGCCGGATGCGGCTGTCCGCCCGCATCGTCAAGTGCGGGACCTCCCGCTACGCCATCTGGAACCGCGACGGACGCCCACGCGACAGCACCCGGATCACCGCCATCGAGATCACCGTGCACCCACCCACCCTGCCAAGCGCGCAGGACTCGAGCCCGACCCTCTCCGGACGCTGGGGCCAGGTCTGCAAGATCCTGGCCGCGAACTCCAACCAGGCCATGCACACCCGGGACATCGCCCGGCATCTCGGACTCCCCACCGCGGGGCGCCCCCTGAGCAGCCTCACTGCACAGATCTGCTACTGGGCCCGCAACGGCCGGCTCATACGCACCGCGCCGAGCACCTACAAAATCACCCTCCCCGATGCCTTGACGCCACCACCGAATCCTTAACTTCGTGGCATTGGATGCTGGACGCGATCCGCTACCTGGTCGACAACGGCATCAAGTGGCGAGCCATGCCCGCGGACTTCCCGCCCTGGGACCGGGTGTACGCCTTCTTCCGCCGCTGGCGCGATCTGGGACTGGGCAAGGAGTTCCACGACCGGCTGCGCGCGCGGGTGCGCCAGAAAGCCGGGCGGGACGCGGAGCCGAGCGCGGGTGTGATCGACTCGCAGTCGGTCAAGGCGGACGCCGTCGTTGGCTCCGCCAGCCGCGGCTTCGACGGCGGCAAGCTGATCAACGGGCGCAAGCGGCACGTCGTAGTCGACACGCTCGGCCTGCTGCTGGCTGTGACGGTCACCCCGGCGGACACCGGCGACCGGGCCGCCGCCCAGGTCCTGCTCGCCCAGGTGGCCGACGCGCACCACCTGCTGGAGCTGGTCTGGGCCGACGGCGGCTACACCGGTGGTCTCATCGAGCACTGCTTCACCGCTCTGGCGCTGGTGCTGCTGGTCGTCAAGCGCAGCGACGACCAGAAGGGGTTCGTGGTGCTGCCGAAGCGGTGGATCGTCGAGCGGTTCTTCGCGCACCTGATGCGCACCCGCCGCCTGGTGCGCGACTTCGAGCGCCGCACCAGCAGCGCCGAGGCGATGGTCCACTGGTCGATGACCCTGCTCATGAGTCGTCGCCTGGCCCGGCCACGTCCTTCGCGAGCGTGAACCGGCCCGGTGCGGGCTCGGTCAGCCAGCCGCGGGCCACCAGGCGCTTCGCCTTCGACCTCAGCGCCTCCACCTTGGCCGGCACCGCTTCCATGCCGAAGCCGACGGTCAACTCCTGGCAGGTCAGCGGTTCTTGGCCGAGCCGCTCCCGGTCCGCGAGCGCGCGCAGGATGCGCTGGTAGTCCGCGGACAGCACCGACCAGGCCAGCCCCACGCGCCACATCGGCACCACAGTTTTCGGCTTCGCCGCATCCGCAGGCCCAGGCCGCACTGACTGCGCATCCGCCTCCTGCGGAACCTGGTGGGCCTGGGAACCGGCGGTGTTGTCGCCCTCGGGAGCCAGCACCGCGTCAACCCGTCGGCGGGCGATCGCCCACTCCTCCCATTCCCGCTCGGCCGCGGCCAGTTCGGCCTGGATGCGGTCGGCCTCCTCTCGCAGCCCGTCCACACGACGACGGGCAGCACGCTCGTGCTGTTCCAGCAGTCCGACCACAGACGGCATTCGCGACCTCCCGGGGAACGACAACCCGACAGGCCACGACTCCCACGGAATCACCCGCCCTATGCCTGACCAGCGGAAGCGCAGCGATCACTCACGGAAAGACAACAGCTTCTAAGCTTGTTGTTTAACCTCGCAGGTCACCCAACCTGCTGATCTGCGGTTCTTCGCGAGACAGCAGAGGCGGCCGCCCCTCACGCTTCGAGATGT
>NZ_JBVOOL010000084.1:0-3084 GCF_055664045.1 Kitasatospora sp. NPDC023385
CGGGTGATCGAGCCGCCGGGGCGGTTGGGGTCGAGGATTCCGGCCAGGTCCCAGCCGCGGTCCTGCGGGAACCCCGAAATCGCGTCACCACCGGAGGACAGCAGGTTCCAGAGCGATTCCGGGGAGTTCACCCCACCGGGGAAGCGGCAGGCCATCGCGACGACGGCGATCGGCTCGCGGGCGCGGCCCTCCACTTCCGACAGACGCTCCCGCGTCTGCTGTAGGTCAGCGGTGACCCGCTTCAGATACCCGAAGAGCTTTTCCTCCTGCGCCATCGCGCACCACCCCTGCTTTATTTCGAACGAACGGTAACGGGAACTGGGTTAGAGGTTGCGATCGATGAAGTCCATCAATTCGTCCGCCGTGGTGGCCTCGTCGAGATCGGCGGTGTGCGGTCCGCTCTCGTCGTGAGGTCCGCTCTCGGTGCCGCGCCGCTTCCATTCGGAGAGCAGGCGTTCGAGGCGATCGGCGACGTACGCGTGGTCGGTGTCCTCCCCGGCCACGGTGAGCAGCGTTTCCAGGCGGTCCAACTCGACCGGCAACGGGTCGGCGGCGCCGGGCAACTCGCCGTCCAGGAAGGCGGCCAGCGAGTCCGGTGACGGGTGGTCGAACGCGACGGTGGCCGACAGCTCGATCCCGGTGAGCGCGGTGAGCCGGTTGCGCAACTCGACCGCGGTGAGCGAGTCGAAACCCAGATCACTGAAGCTCCTACGGATCCCGACCGACGCCGCCGAGGCATGGCCGAGAGTGGCCGCGACCTCGGCGCGCACCACGTCGGCCAACAGCTGCCGGCGTGCCTCGCCGCTGAGTCCGGCCACCCGCTCCCGCAGGGACTCGACCGTGCGCCGGGTCCGCTGCGGTTCCGGGGCGCCGACGAAGCCGCGCAGCACGGCGGGCAGCTCCGCCGCAGCGGCGCGCAGCGCGCCGCGGTCGAGGAGCAGCGGGACGACCACGGCGTCCTGCGACGCGAGCGCCGCGTCGAACATCGCCAAGCCCTGGTCCTCCTGGATCGCCACGAGACCGGAGCGGGTCAGCCGGCCCAGGTCGGTCTCGCCGAGCTTGCCCGCCATGCCGTCCGTGACGTCCCACAGGCCCCACGCCAGGGACACCCCGGCCAGTCCCTGCGCCTGCCGGACGGCGGCCAGCGCGTCCAGGAACCCGTTGGCCGCGGCGTAGTTCGCCTGACCTGCCGAACCCAGGACGCCGGCGGCCGAGGAGAACAGCACGAATGCGGAGAGGTCCATCCCACGCGTCAGTTCGTGGAGGTGCCAGGCCCCGACGGCCTTCGGACCGAAGACGGTCCGCAGCCGTTCTCCGGACTGCCGAGTGAGGGTCGCGTCATCGACCGTGCCCGCGCAGTGCACGACCGCGGACAGCGGCCACTGCGACGGTATCGCGGTCAGCACCTCGGCGAGCGCGCGGCGATCGGTCACGTCACAGGCGGCGAACTCCACCTCGGCGCCGAGGCCGCGCAGTCGGGCGGCCAGCGCTTCGGAGCCGGGCGTCGCTTCGCCGTGCCGGGTGATCAGCAGGAGGCGCCGGACACCGTGCGTCTCGACCAGGTGCCGGGCGACCCTGCGGCCCAGCGCACCGCTCGCCCCGGTCAGCAGGACCGTGCCCGGACGCCAGGGCGAGTTCGCGTCCGTCGGTGCCCCGCGCACGAGGCGTGGCACGGACGCGCCCTCGGCGCTCAGCATGATCTGCGGTTCACCCGAGGCGACCGCGGCGGCCGACGGCTCCTTCCCGTCGACCAGGACCACCCGGCCCGGGTGCTCGACCTGGGCCGAGCGCACCAGCCCCCACACCGCGGCGGCGGACAGGCGCTGTCCGGGGTCCTCGCTGGTGAGGCCGTCGGTCACCACGACCAGGCGGGAACGCGTGCCGGCCTGGCGGGCGAGCCACTCCTGCACGGATCCGAGGGCGGCCTCGGCCGTCACCCGGGCGGTCTCGGCCGCGTCCGTCGAGGCGGACTGCCCCGCGACGATCCGCACCACGTCGGTGTCGGCGGGGAAGTCGGCCACCGCGGGCAGCACGACCGGCTGCCACTCGACGCGGAGGAGCGAAGCCCGTCCCGGCCGGCCGGCCGGGACGGTGACCGGCCGACCGACCAGCGACGAGATCGAGGCGACGAGGGCACCGGAAGGATCGGCGAGGTCCAGCGAGACCTCGTCCGGGCCGCGGCGGACCATGCGGACGACCAGCCGGTCACCCGCGCGGCCGTGCAGCGTGACTCCGGACCAGGAGAACGGCAGGTTCGCCTGCCCGGGGTCCGCGTCGACCGCGGTGATGTGCAGGGCGGAGTCGAACAGCGCCGGGTGCACGGCGTGGTCGCCGGCGTCGCCGTCCCACCGGACCTCGGCGTACAGCTCGTCGCCGCGCCGCCACACGGCCTGCAGGCCGCGGAACGACGGACCGTAGCCGATGCCGGCCTCCGCCATCCGGTCGTAGAAGCCGCTGACGTCCTCCGCCGTGGCGTCGACGGGCGGCCAGTGCACCGGATCCTCCGGGTGGGCACCGGAATCGGCCGCCAGTACGCCCGCGCAGTGCCTCGTCCACGGTTCGTCGGGATCGGCGTCCTCCGGCCGCGCGTACACCGCGACGGCGCGGCGCCCCTCCACCGGCTCGTCGACCTCGACCCGTACCTGGACGCCGCCTGTCGCGGCGATCACCAACGGCACTTCCATGGCCAGTTCGGCCAGCCGGGGGTGGCCACTGCGCCGGCCCGCGTGCAGGACCAGGTCCAGGAAGCCCGTGCCGGGGAACACCACCGTGCCGTGGACGGAGTGGTCGGCGAGCCACGGCAGCGCGGCGAGAGCCACCCGGCCCGTGAACAGCATCCGACCGGACGACGGAATGGTCACCGATGCCCGGAGGATCGGATGGTCCGCGCTGTCCAGACCTGCCGCCCCGAGGTCGACCGCATCGGACGGCCGGTTGTCGAGCCAGTAGCGGGTGTGTTGGAAGGGGTAGGTGGGGAGGGGGGTGGGTCGGGGTTTGGTGTGGTGGTAGTAGGTGTGCCAGTTGGGTGGGGTGCCGTGGGTGGTGAGGTGGGCGAGGGCGGTGGTGATGGTGTGGTTTTCGGGT
>NZ_JBVOOL010000085.1:0-3060 GCF_055664045.1 Kitasatospora sp. NPDC023385
GCTCTCACCTCATCGACGGATGCCTCGCCGCCACCGGCCTGATCATGGACGGCTGACCACCTTCAGACCGACATTACGAATTCAACTTCAGTAGCAGACGAGAAGGCGGTCCTGCTGCGTTTCCGCGAGTTCCTGCAGACCGGGAACCAGAATCTCCGGCACCTTGAGGCCCAGGACATCCTGGCGCTGAAGGACGTCTATGTGAACAATGTCCGGCTCATGCGGCGATTCCGGCCCGGATCCTTTACCGGCGACCTGCTTTTCGTCTCCGCCGAGGAGAAGTCGGAAGCCGACCGTTCGGGCCGGTTGGATGTCAGCTTGTGGCAACCCTTCGTGGGTGGTTCGGTCGAGGTGTGCCCGGTAGAGTCCACTCATGGAAATCTGATGACGGATGCCCGGCACACGGCCCGCATCGGGCGTTTCCTCGCGGAGCGGCTGTGACCTGCGAATGGAAACGATCGGAAGAAAAAGAATTCTTCAAAAAAGGAGCGATCACATGAGCAGCAACCCCTTCGAGGACCCCGAGGGCACCTACCTCGTCCTTGTCAACGACGAGCGGCAGCACTCCCTGTGGCCGGCGTTCATCGAGGTGCCCGAGGGGTGGAGCACCGCCCTTGAGGCGACCGCTCGCGACACGGCCCTCGACTACATCAACACCCACTGGACCGACATGCGCCCCGCCAGCCTGGTGCGGGCGATGGAAGGCGCCGACGCCTCCTGATCCCCCCCGTGTGGCCCGTCCGCGAGCGCTCCTCAGCGCCCGGGGGCGGGCCACACGGCTGTCCGACACCGAACGGCTCCAGACGACACCAGGCTCCAGACGACACCAAGGGGGAATGCCAGATGCCGGTCGTTCCGGTCAACGGAATACGCCTTCACTACCAGGACACCGGAGGGGGTGAGCCGGTCGTGCTCATCCAGGGGACGGGCGGCGGCGCCACCGTGTGGCAGCTGTACCAGGTGCCCGCGCTCACCGCCGCCGGATTCCGCGCGATCACCTTCGACAACCGGGGCATCCCGCCGACCTCGGAATGCCCCGAGGGCTTCACCCTCCAGGACCTGGTGGGCGACGTAGCCGGCCTCGTGGAGCGGCTCGGGCTCGGCCCGGTCCGGGTGGTCGGCACCTCGATGGGCGCCTTCGTCGCCCAGGAGCTCGCCCTGGCCCGGCCCGAACTGGTGAGCCGGGTCGTGCTGATGGCCACCCGCGGCCGCACCGACAGCTTGCGGGCGGCCCTCACCCGGGCCGAGATCGAGCTGCACGACTCCGGCCTGGCGCTGCCGCCTCGCTACGCCGCCGTGCTGCGCGCGCTGAAGTCGCTGTCGCCGCGCACCCTCGACGACGACGCCGCGCTGGCCGACTGGCTGGACCTGTTCGAGCTGGCGCCGCCGGTCGGCCCGGGCCTGCGGGCCCAGATGGAGGTGAGCAGGCTGGAGGACCGGCTCGACGCCTACCGGGACATCCGCGTTCCCTGCCAGGTGATCGCCTTCGCGGACGACGTGATCACCCCGCCGCACCTGGGCCGGGAGGTCGCGAACGCCGTCCCGGGTGCGGTGTTCGAACTCGTCGAGGGGTGCGGCCACTACGGTTACCTGGAGGACCCGGACACCGTGAACAAGCTCATGGTGGAGTTCCTGAACGCCGGGACCGGCTGACCGCCCGCGGCTGCCCGGTCGCGGGCGCCCGCCGAACGCACACGGGCGTCCGGCCGGCCCGGGGAGAACCGGGGCTGGCCGGACGCTCTTCCGTGCGACGCACGAGAGGAGGGAGAGGTGCCCGACGGGGGCCCGGGCGCCTCTCCCTCCTCGCTCTGGGGACCTGCCTACTGCTGGTAGGAGTCAGGTCGGCCGTCGTGGCCCTGGGGCCGCGGCGGGGGCCACGCCTGCGTCAGGTGGGGGTGGCGGCCGTAGCCGTCGCCACCCGGCCCGTACGACTGCTCGGCGGGCTGGTAGGCCTGGGCCGGGGTGCCGTAGCCGTTCGAGGCGGTGGCACCGCGGTCCGGTACCGCGTAGGGGACGTACGGCTCCGCGAACGGCGGCTCCTCGACCAGCTCCGGCTCCCGGCGGCCTTGGCCGGCGAGCGCCGCGCGCTGTCCGCGACGGCCGCCGGGCAGGCCGCCCGGCCACCAGTTCCACGAGCCCAGGGCCGCCATCAGGGCCGGCAGGACGAAGATGCGGATGATCACGGCGTCCAGCAGGATCGCCGCCGCCAGGCCGACGCCCAGCTGCTTGAACTCGACCATGCTCAGCGTGCCGAAGATCGCGAACACCCCGACCATGACGACCGCCGCGCTGGTGACGACCCCGGCGGAGCGGGTGATGCCGTCGCGGACGGCCTCCTTGACGCTCACGCCGGTGAGGGCGGCCTCGCGGATCCGGCTCACCACGAACACGTGGTAGTCCATCGAGAGGCCGAACAGCACCACGAAGAGGAACAGGGGCAGCCAGGAGACCACCGCTCCGGTGCTGTGGAAGTCCAGCAGCTTCTCCGCCCAGGAGTGCTGGAAGACCGCGACGAGCACGCCGAACGCGGCGGCGGCCGACAGCAGGTTCAGCAGGATCGCGGAGAGCGCCACGGCGAGCGAGCGGAAGATGAAGGTCATCGTGACGAAGGTCAGCAGCAGGATGAAGCCGACCACCCACGGCATCCGGTCCTTCAGGTGGGCCGTGAAGTCGATGCCCTGCGCCACCTTGCCGCCCACGCCGCTCTCGACGCCGGGCACGCCCTGGACGGCCTCGGGCACCCAGGACCGCAGGAGTTCGAGGGACTGCCGGGCGCCGTCGCTCTTGGGCGAGTGCGGCGTGCCGACCTGCACGACGTGGACGCGCCGGTCCTGCGACTCGCGGATCTCGGGCGTCTGGTCGTGGGCGAAGAGGGCGTCGCCGGAGGTGCGGGTGAGCAGCGTGGTGAGGGCGGACGTCACCTTGTCGGCCTGGTCGGCCGAGGCGCGGACGGCCACCTGGTGCACGGTGCCCTTGCTCGGGAAGGCCTCGGTGAGCCGGTCCAACGACTGGACGACGGGGATGTCGCGGGACAGGTCGTCGGAGCCGGGCTGCTTCAGG
>NZ_JBVOOL010000086.1:0-3020 GCF_055664045.1 Kitasatospora sp. NPDC023385
GCCGATCGGTCCGGGACGGGGCGGAGCCGCCGTAGTACTCCGAGGTCGGGAAAGCCGGCCGCATGGGGAAGGGCGGCAGCGGTTTCGAGAAGGGAGGGTCGCTGCAATGCCGGAAGACGCGTCGCCGAATGGCGATGCTCCTCGTTCTGGTCCGGCCGGGCCGGGAGCGAGGGTATCGGAGATGCAGGCCAAGCTTCACTGTTGGGCGGTGGCCGATCCCGGCCGCCGGTTCGATGACTTGTTCAACTTCGTGTGTGACCCGGCGACGTTGATCGTGGCGTTCGACCGGGTCGCGGGAAACCAGGGTGCGCGCACTGCTGGCGTGGACGGCTTGACGGTCGCCGACGTCGCGGAGCAGGTGGGTGTGCCCGGGTTCCTGGACGACCTGCGGGCCGGTCTCAAGGACGGCTTGTTCCGACCACTTCCGGTGCGGGAGCGCAAGATCCCGAAACCGGGCGGGTCGGGGAAGGTCCGCAAGCTCGGGATTCCGACGGTTGCGGATCGGGTCGTCCAGGCGGCGCTGAAACTGGTGCTGGAGCCGATCTTCGAGGCGGAGTTCTTGCCGTGCTCGTACGGTTTCCGGCCCAAGCGGCGTGCTCAGGACGCGATCGCTGAGATTCACCACTTCGGCTCCCGTGGCTACCGCTGGGTGCTGGATGCGGACATCGAGGCGTGCTTCGACTCGATCGACCACGACACCATGACCGGCACACCGCAGGGCGGCATCCTGTCTCCGCTGCTGGCCAACATCGCCTGAGCGTGCTCGACGAGCACGTGATGGGGCCGTGGAAGCCTGGCGGGGCAATGTCGACCCACGGCAAACGCGACTACCGGCGCGCCAAGGGGCGACCGACGTGGCGGCTGGTGCGCTACGCGGACGACTTCGTCGTCTTGGTGCACGGCTCGCGCGAGCACGTCGAAGCGCTGCGCGAAGATGTCGCCGTCGCGCTGGCCCCGCTCGGGTTGCGGCTGTCACCGGCCAAGACCCAAGTGGTCCACCTGGGCGACGGGTTCGACTTCCTGGGCTTCCGCATCCGGTGGAAGCGCAAGAGGGGGACGGACAAGTGGTACGTCTACACCTTCATCGCGGCCCGGCCCCTCCGGACCTTGAAGGCGAAGATCCGTGCCCTGACGCACAAGACATCGCAGCAGGACTTCGCGTCGGTTCTGACCAGACTCGGTCAGATCATGCGGGGATGGGCCAACTACTTCAAGTACGCCGTGGCCAAACACACCTTCAGCAAACTGGACGACTTCACCTGGTGGAGGCTCGTCCACATGCTGCGGGCGCGCCACGGCTGCAACTGGGGACAGGTCCGCCGACACCTCGCCGCCTCCGGGCGGCGGAGGATCGCGGCCGACGGGGTCGAGTACTTCCGGATCGAGGGTGTGACGGTCTCCCGCTACACCTACCGGGGCAACAAGATCCCGACCCCGTGGCCCCCTGCGAACCCCGCCTGACGGCAGGAACCGTGGAGAGCCCGGTGCGGCGAGAGTCGCACGCCGGGTGTGCGCCGTGAGGCGCTTCGTTGTATCCCCGACGCAGTCGGGAGGAACTCGGAGGGAGGTTCCTGGGTCACCTGACTCACCTGGACGCGAAAGCGCGAGGGGACAAGAGCATGTCAGGGAAGCGGTGGCCGCCCGGAGGTGTCCGGGGCGGGGCGCCGCGAGACCCGCGCGATATGGCCAAGGCTGGATTGCTTGAAGCCCAATCTCCAGCAGTGAAAGTGCGCACTCGTCGGAACGACACCTGAAACCGACGCCACGTCATGTCCGGTCATGAACCCGAGGACCGGACAACCTCCGTGACGTGGAGCATCGCCCAGCGAGGGCGGTCAAGGAGATGAGTGGGCGGCCTACGTCGTGCTCGATACGTACAGCGAAGACGTACCACGGGATCGCCTACGGGGCGCGAGCCCTATGGCGACGGAGTGCCCGTAGTGGTCGCAGGAGTGACGACCTGCCAGGGAGGACGGGAAAGCCGTCCGCAGGGCAAAGGGGCACAGGTGATCGAGATGTCCAGTGAAGGAAGGCATGCGTAATGCAGAGCGCCGAAGCGGTGCTGGACGTCATCCGTAAGCGCGGTGAGAGAGGACTGCCGGTCGAGAGGCTGTATCGGCAACTGTTCAACCCTCAGCTGTACTTGGTGGCCTACGGACGCATCTACGCCAACGCGGGTGCGATGACGCCCGGGACCACCGGGGAGACCGCGGATGGCATGTCGCTGGAGAAGGTCGGCAGCATCATCGACGCCTTGCGCGCCGAACGCTACCGATGGTCTCCGGTTAAGCGGGTCTACATCGAGAAGAAAGGGTCAACGAAGAAGCGCCCGCTGGGCTTGCCGACCTGGTCGGACAAGCTGGTCGCCGAGGTGGTGCGTCTGCTCCTTGAGGCGTACTACGACGTCCAGTTCTCCGACCGCTCCCACGGGTTCCGGCCCGGACGTGGCTGTCACACCGCGCTCAGCGAGGTCGTGGAAGTCTGGAAGGGAACCCACTGGTTCGTCGAGGGGGACATCTCCGACTGCTTCGGCAGCCTCGATCACGAGGTGATGCTGTCGACGCTGGCGGAGAAGATCCACGACGGCCGGTTTCTACGGCTGATCAGCCACATGCTCAAGGTCGGATACCTGGAGGACTGGCGCTGGCACGCCACGCTCAGCGGCGCGCCGCAGGGCGGGGTAGCCTCGCCGATCCTCTCGAACATCTACCTCGACCGGCTGGACCAGTTCATCGAACAGTCTCTGCTGCCCGAGTACAACAAGGGCCTGCGACGGCAGCCCAACCGGGCGTATCAGGTCATCGGTTACGCGATCGAGAAGGCCAAACGGCATGGCGACCGGGAGGCGGTGCAGGCGCTTCGGCTCCGGCGTCGCTCCCTGCCGAGCCAGGACCCGAACGATCCGGACTACCGGCGACTGCGCTAGTACTGAAGTTGAATCCGTGATGTCGCTCGGATGGGTGAAGCAGTAGCGTTCGCCTGCCCGCGGAGGGTCGGCCCCGGTAGTCGTGTGCTGTGAG
>NZ_JBVOOL010000087.1:0-2714 GCF_055664045.1 Kitasatospora sp. NPDC023385
CTCTCACCTCATCGACGGATGCCTCGCCGCCACCGGCCTGATCATGGACGGCTGACCACCTTCAGACCGACATTACGAATTCAACTTCAGTAGCGCAGCGCGGTCCGGTCCGGGGTCGAGGCGGGCTGGCATCAAGGTGTCCGCCCCAGCCATCAAGGTGTTCGCTCCTGGGCATCAAGGTGCCCAGGAGCCACCAAGGTTACCGAAGCGTACCGGTCGCGCTCTCGGCGGCTGCCATCAAATTCAATTAGTGACTCCCATGGAATAGGGGGAAATCTCTCTGTCGAACTTCTCCGGCAACGGGACACCCCTTGATTAGCAAGTGTCCCACTGCCATGTCCGGCCCTCTTGACCTGCGCTCGTACGTCCAACGCAGTGCCGTTGAAACCCACCCGCCGTTCCCAGTCCTGGCTCAGCTCGCGAAGTAGCCCAGGGGTTCGATACGGAAGCGTGGACTCAAGGGGGTTCCCTCCCCTGGCACGAACCGGGTATCCGCCCTCTTTGGCACTTGAGTCATAAACGGAATCTCAATCCGGCGGTCGAATAGCTTCACCAGAAACTCCGTCATCGGTCCCCGGAACTCGTAAACTTCCTCCTTCGTATCCCCGAGCACCACCGTGGACCATGAGTCCGGAGCATCCCCGTCAACGCGCCAATGAAATGTCTCGGCGGTCGCGCAGTTGCCCCACCTCAGCAAGCCCTCGGGCTCCGGGAATATGGGGAACGGCTGCTGCTCGCGGATGGTGGGATGCTGGGTCAGCAGCTCGTTCAGACTCTTCGACTGGCTCACAAGCTCGCTGGACGAATCCGCCACCCCCGGAATTAGCACGCCCAGGTAGTTGCTCCAGCCACCTGGACCGAAATGACCGACGTATTCGACATAGTCGGATGGCACTCCGATGCCGAGCTCTCGCTCGATGTCCTGCCAGGGCACCACAAAGTTACGCGCCTCAGCCAGACCGCCAAGCGCCGCCAGTTCTTCGATAAATCCCAAGATCTCTATCCTTCAGCCACTCAACTACATGTTATCGATGGGCACGCTGATGTTCAGCGCACCTGTCCCACGCGCATTGAACCATATTCGGCGCGGATCCGGATTTGTCTTGTCCCAGTACTCGGCCTGAGAGCTGAAATAGACCGTCTCTCCGTGATCGAGCGCCGCTCGAACTTGATCTTCGTAGCTCTTCATAACGACGGAGTTTGCGTTCGTGTAGAGGGGCACCAGGTTCCTCATCTCCAATCCTGAGCCGCCCAGTTGCCTAGCGAGGAGGTGACCCCGAGCCTGCTTGGTGCCATCAACGAACCCTGGCGGATCATACGTACCGGCGGCTGTCGAGCGAGTGTCACCACCGATGATGAAGGTGTTCTTGTTCGGATCCGGCTTCCGTGCGAGTCGAAGCCACCGCGGCTCCGGAGGCGCCTACCAGTGATGGCCGGATGTGCGTCTCGGGACCGGCAGGCGCCGCGAGCGGCTTACCCAAGATCACCCCGGCCGAGCTTGCGCGCCATCGAGGGGCCGTGGGGCGCCACCGACGAGGCGTCACCCAGGAGCACTATATTGAACCTGTTCAAATATGGTGCGAGGGCTGGGGGACGTATGGGTGTCGGCGAGCGCAGGGTGATCACATGGGTGGTGACCTGGGCGGTACTCCTGGTCCTGGCGGGCTTGATGCCGCTGCTTCCGGGCCGCTGGGGGGAGCACGACCGCCAATGGACCCTGGCGCTCCTGTGGTGGCTGCTCGCACTCATCGGCCCGCCCGTGGCCTGTGCCGTCAACCGGCGATGGATCCATGCCAACCCGCGGAGGCCCAGGAGAGCCGGGCGAAGCGGCTGACCGCACTGCAGCGAGGCGGTAGCCGGTCGGCGGATCCTACCGGTGAGCGAAGCGAGCTCCAGATCAGTCTCGTCCTCGGCTCTCGGGAGGGAGACCAGCAGAGGCTGCCCGGGCACATGGTGCCGACCGGCGGGGGCGGGTCAGCGGGCCAGGGTGACGGTCAGCTGCTCCTCGGGGCAGCCGGCCGCCAGCTGCTCCATCGCCTCGCGCTCCCGGGCATCGATGCTCAGGCCCCAGCGGGTCTTCACCGCCGTCCAGTCCGTCAGGTAGGTGCAGAGGTAGGACTCCAGCGGCGGCAGCCACTCCGAGATGTCCTTGTCCGCCTTCGCCCGGTTGCTGCGCGCCGAGACGGCCACCAGGGCGCGGTCGTCGCCCAGGTCGTTGGCGTAGGCCTCCCGCTCACCCGCGGTCCAGGCCGAGGCTCCGACTGGCGGGGAGCGTCATTCCAAGCGTGCGATATTCCGGCGAGTGGCAGCCCGATCGGGGCCCGCTCCCAGGAAGGCCAGCCGCCTGTGCTGTCCGCCCCCACGGTTAGGGTGACGGCATGGCACAGACGCTTCCGCACCTGATCACTGAGGCGGCGGTACTGTCCGCTGCCGGAGCCGGGCTGCGGCACTACACACTGGGCTCGGCGCTCGTCGCCGCGGGGGCGGACGCCACTGTCGTCATCCTCCTACCCGGAGACGACCCGAAGAACGGCGTGCAGAACTCCAGCAGGATCCTCCTGTGTGGGGAGAAGGCGCCGGATGACCTCCGCTCACGGTTGGGCTCCCGCGATGTCCCGCCCACTGAGTGGTGTGCATCGTGAAGTGGCAGGTCACGGGCCTGGTGTGATTCCGTGCCCCGGTGCTCGTGCTGGTCACGCGCGGCAGTCTGCCGT
>NZ_JBVOOL010000088.1:0-2701 GCF_055664045.1 Kitasatospora sp. NPDC023385
GGCTTCGAGCACCAGGACGTGCCCTTCGAACGCCTCGTCGAGGAGCTCGCCCCGGAGCGCTCGCTCTCGCGCCACCCGCTCTTCCAGGTCATGCTGACCGTGCAGAACAACGCCCGGGCCGAGCTGGAACTGCCGGGCGTCAAGGCGAGCGCACTGCGCTCCTCCGGAGAGGCCCTGGCCAAGTTCGATCTGGACCTCAGCCTCGGCGAGACCTTCGACGCCGACGGCCGCCCGGCCGGGATCAACGGTGTGCTGCTCGGCGCCACCGACCTGTTCGAGCGCTCCTCCGTCGAGCGGATCGCCACCCGCTGGCAGCGGGTGCTCGCCGCCCTGGTCGCCGACCCGTCGCTGCGCCTGAGCGCCGTCGACCTGATGGACGCCGCCGAGCGCCGCCGCGTGCTCGCCGAGTGGAACGACACGGCCGTCGAGGTCGCCCCGGCCACGCTGCCGGAGCTGTTCGCGGCGCAGGCGGCGCGCACCCCGGACGCGGTGGCGGTGGTCGCCGAGGGCGTCGAGCTCTCCTACGCCGAGCTGGACGCCCGCGCCAACCGGCTCGCCCGGCTGCTGGCCGGCCAGGGCGTCGGGCCGGAGTCCGTGGTCGCGATCTGCATGGAGCGCGGCACCGACCTGGTGGTCGCCACGCTCGCGGTGGTCAAGGCCGGCGGCGCCTACCTGCCGATCGACCCCGAGCACCCGGTGGAGCGGATCGCCTTCACGCTGGCCGACGCCGGCGCGGTGACCGTCCTGACCTCGACGGGGTGCGCGGCGAGCCTGCCGGAGCCGGCCGACGTGCCGGTCCTGGTGCTCGACGAGCCCGCCACCGCCGCCCGGCTGGCGGAGCTGGACGGCGCCGCCCTGACGGACGACGAGCGGGTCGGCGAGCTGCTGCCCACGCACCCGGCGTACCTGATCTACACCTCCGGCTCCACCGGCAGGCCCAAGGGCGTGGTGGTGCCGCATCTGAACGTGGCGGATCTCTTCGCGGGGACGCGCGGCCGGGTCGGCTTCGGCTCGGACGACGTGTGGAGCTGGTTCCACTCGTTCGCGTTCGACTACTCGGTGTGGGAGATGTGGGGCCCGCTGCTGCACGGCGGCCGGCTGGTCGTGGTGCCGTTCGCGATCTCACGTTCCCCCGAGGAGTTCTGGGCCCTGGTGGAGCGCGAGGGCGTCACGATCCTCAGCCAGACTCCGGCCGCGTTCGCGCAGCTGGTCACGGCCGAGGGCGACCGGGTGCGGGGCGAGAGCCTGCGGGCCGTGCTGGTCGGCGGCGAGGCCTGGGACCCGGCGATCCTGACCCCCTGGTGGGAACGCCGCTCGGGCGGCGGACCCCGGCTGATGAACGTCTACGGGCCGACCGAGACGACGGTCTTCGCCACGCTGAGCGCCACCCTGGTGCCCGGCGAGCAGCCGACGATCGGCGGACCCCTCGGCAACACCCGGGCGTTCGTGCTGGACGACGCGCTGCGCCCGGTGCCGGTCGGCGTGGTCGGCGAGCTCTACCTCGCCGGCGAGGGCCTGACCTGGGGCTACGTGGCCCGGGCCGGGCTGACCGCCGAGCGGTTCGTGGCCTGTCCGTTCGGCTCCGACGGAGCCCGGATGTACCGCACCGGCGACCGGGTCCGCTGGACGGCCGACGGCGAGCTGGCGTTCGCCGGCCGCGCCGACGACCAGGTGAAGATCCGCGGCTTCCGGATCGAACTCGGCGAGATTGAGGCCGCCGTCGCCGGGCACACCGGGGTGGCGCAGGCCGCCGTCCTGGTGCACGAGCCCGCGCCGGGCGACAAGCGCCTGGTCGCGTACGTGGTTCCGGCCGGGGAGACGGACGATCTGCCGGGCTCGGTACGGGAGTTCGTGGCGGCGAAGCTGCCCGAGTACATGGTGCCGTCGGCCGTCGTGCCGCTCGAAGCCTTCCCGCTGACGGCCAACGGCAAGCTGGACCGCAAGGCCCTGCCCACGCCGGACTACGGGACCACCACCGGCGGCGGGCGCGGCCCGGCCGGGGTCCGCGAGGAGTTGCTCTGCGCCGCCTTCGCCGAGGTCCTTGGTCTGGAGAGCGTCGGCGTGGACGACGAGTTCTTCGCGCTCGGCGGCCACTCGCTGCTGGCCGTGCGGCTCACCAGCCGCATCCGGGCCGTGCTGGGCGTCGAGGTGTCGGTGCGCACCCTGTTCGAGGCGTCGACGCCGGCTCTGCTGGCGGCCCGGATGGGTGAATCCGCCGATGGACGGGTGGCATTGACGGTCCGGGAGCGCCCGGAGCTGGTGCCGCTCTCCTTCGCGCAGCGCCGGCTCTGGTTCCTGGGTCAGCTGGAAGGGCCGAGTGCGACCTACAACGTCCCGGTGGTGCTGCGGCTCGGCGGCGAGCTGGACGTCGACGCGCTGGGCGCGGCGTTCCGCGATGTGATCGGCCGGCACGAGGTGCTGCGCACGGTCTTCGCCGCCACCGACGGCGAGCCGCACCAGCAGGTGCTGGCGGCGGGGGAGACCGGGTTCGAGCTCCAGGTCGGCGAGGTCTCCGCGGACGCCCTGGCCGAGGCCGTGCTCGACGCGACGCGGTACGCCTTCGACCTCGCTGGCGAGATCCCGATCCGGGCGACGCTCCTCGCCACCGGCGGCGGCGAGTACGTGCTGGTCGTGGTGATGCACCACATCGCCTCGGACGGCTGGTCGACCGGCCCGCTGGCCCGCGACCTCGCCCAGGCCT
>NZ_JBVOOL010000089.1:0-2671 GCF_055664045.1 Kitasatospora sp. NPDC023385
ACGGCACCCCACCCAACTGGCACACCTACTACCACCACACCAAACCCCAACCCACCCCCCTCCCCACCTACCCCTTCCAACACACCCGCTACTGGATGGAATCCGCTGCTCCGGCCGGCACCCTGGACCACCCGTTCCTCGACGCCGCGGTCGGGCTCGCGGACGGCGACCGGTTCCTCCTCACCGGGAGCCTGTCCCTGACGGAGCACCCGTGGCTCGCCGACCACGCGGTGCACGGCGACGTCCTGCTGCCCGGAACCGCCTTCGTGGAACTCGCGATGCAGGCCGCACACCACGTCAACCACGCGTTCCTGGCGGAACTCACCCTCGGGGCGCCGCTCGTCCTCACCGAGGAGACCGGTGTCCACGTCCAGGTCCTGGTGGACGAGCCGGACACCGGCGGCCGGGCGGTGAGCGTCTTCAGCCGCCCCGCTGACGCCTCGCCCGACGAGCCGTGGGCCAAGCACGCGGAGGGCCGGCTCCTCGCGGACCGTCCCGCGCCCGCCGGCGGCGATCTGATCGTCTGGCCGCCGTCCGGGGCCACGGTTCTGGACACCGACTCCTGCTACGCCGAGAGCTCCGAGCGGCAGTACGGCCCCGCGTTCCAGGGGCTGCGCCGCGCCTGGGTGCAGGACGACGTCCTGTTCGCCGAGGTGGTCCTCGGCGCGGAGCAGGCAGCCGACGCGGACGGCTTCGCGATCCACCCGGCGCTGCTGGACGCCGCGCTGCATCCCCTGGGGCTCGCGCCGTCCGGCGTCACCGGCGACGCGCCGCTGGTCCCGTTCTCCTGGAACGACGTGGCCGTGCCCGCGGCCGGCGCGAAGGAGCTGCGGGTACGGATCTCTCCCGTCACGTCCGAGGCGGTGTCGCTGCTGATCGCCGACGCGTCGGGCGCCACTGTGCTCGAGGTCGGCCGGCTCACCCTGCGCCCGTTGCAGCGCGGCGCCGGGCAAGGGTCGCGCTCGCTGTTCCGGACGTCGTGGGTGCGGTCGGCACCGGCGGCACCCGTCACCGAGCCGGCGGTCGTCTACCTTCCCCCCGCCACGGGTGAGGACGCCGTCGAGGCCGCCGCTCGGACGCTCACGGCCCTGCAGCAGTGGGTGACGGACGACCAGGAGGCGGACGCCCGGCTGGCCGTGCTCACCACCGGCTCCTGCCTGCTGGACACCGACGCCGCGCCCGAGACCGCCCGGTCCCTGGCGAACGCGGCACTGTGGGGGCTGACGCGGTCGGCCCAGTCGGAGCATCCGGACCGTTTCGTGCTCGTCGACGTCGACGACCTCGATGCGGACTGGCAGCCCGCGGTGGCGGCCGCCGTGGCGGCTGGTGAGACCCAGATCGCGATCCGCGGCGGCGAAGCGCACGTCCCGCGACTGGTACGGGCCACCCCTGGCGGTACCGAGGGCCCGGACTGGTCGTCCGCGACCGTGCTGATCACCGGGGCCACCGGTGCGCTCGGCGGTCTCGTCGCCCGGCACCTCGTGGCGGAGCACGGCGCGACGGACCTGCTCCTGGCCGCGCGGCGTCCCGTCCCGGCGGAGCTGAGCGACGAGCTGACCCGGGCGGGGGCGCACGTCACGTCCGTCGCCTGCGACGTCACCGACCGGGCGGACCTGGCCGCCGTACTGGCCGCCGTACCCGCCGACCGGCCGCTCGCCGTCGTCCACTGCGCGGGTCTCGTCGACGACACGGTCCTCGGCAACCAGACCCGCGGCCACCTGGAGCGGGTCTTCGCGCCGAAGGCGACCGCGGCCTGGCACCTGCACGAACTCACCCGCGACCGCGACGTCACCGCGTTCGTCCTGTTCTCCTCCGCCGCCGCCACCCTCGGCTCACCCGGCCAGGCCAACTACGCCGCCGCCAACGCCTACCTGGACGCCCTCGCCCACCACCGCACCACCACCGGACACCCCACCACCAGCCTCGCCTGGGGACCGTGGGCCACCGGCATGGCGGCCACCGTCGCCGCCAGGACGGGCGTCCGGCCGCTGCGGGACGCCGAGGGGCTGCAGCTGTTCGACGCCGCCCTGACCACTGGTGTCCCCGTCGTCGTCCCGATGCACCTCGACGCGCACGCGGTCGTCGGCGATCACGGGCCGGTTCCCCCGCTGCTGCGCGCGCTCGTGCCGACGGCACCGCGCCGTGCCGACGACCGGGCTGCGGGCACCTTCGCCGAGCGGCTGCGGGCCATGAGCCCGGCGGACCGCGACGCCGCGCTGCTCGCGTTCGTCCGCACCCAGGTCGCGGCCGTGCTCGGACATTCCGGCCCGCAGACCGTCGACTCGGGGCGGGCCTTCAGCGACCTCGGCTTCGACTCGCTCACCTCGGTGGAGTTGCGCAACCGTCTCAACGCGCTGACCGGGCTCCAGCTCCCGGCGACTCTAGTCTTCGACCACCCGAACGCGTCATCGCTGGTGGATCACCTGCGGGACACGATGTTCGGCGCGTCCCCGGCCGACAGCGCGCCGGAGGCCGTCACCGCGTCCCAGGACGACGACCCGGTGGTCGTCGTCGCGGTCGGGTGCCGCTACCCCGGCGGCGTCGGCAGCCCGGAAGACCTGTGGCAGCTCGTGACGTCCGGTGGTGACGCGATTTCGGGGTTCCCGCAGGACCGCGGCTGGGACCTGGCCGGAATCCTCGACCCCAACCGCCCCGGCGGCTCGATCACCCG
>NZ_JBVOOL010000090.1:0-2289 GCF_055664045.1 Kitasatospora sp. NPDC023385
TCTCGGCGACGGGTGAATCGAGGGCCACGGACGGCGGATCAAAAGCGAGCCGCTCTGCGATCTCTTGAACATTCTGGCTTCAGTGGTTCTGGAGTCAGGAGGAAGAGAGGTGATCCACGTGGAGGACTGGGCTGAGATCCGCCGGTTGCACCGGGCCGAGGGACTGTCGGCCCGGGCTGTGGCCCGGCAGCTGGGAATCTCCAGGGGCACGGTGTTGCGGGCGCTGGCCACTGACCGGCCGCCGGTCTACCAGCGGCCGTTGAAGGGCTCGGCGGTGGACGCGGTCGAGCCCGCCATCCGCGAGTTGCTCAAGCAGACCCCGACGATGCCCGCCACGGTCATCGCGGAGCGGATCGGCTGGGACCGCGGGATGACGATCCTCAAGGAGCGGGTGCGCGAGCTTCGGCCGGCCTATCTGCCGGTCGACCCGGTCTCGCGGACGGTCTACCAGCCCGGGGAGCTCGCGCAGTGCGACCTGTGGTTCCCGGCGGTGGACATCCCGCTGGGCTACGGCCAGTCGGGCCGCCCACCTGTGCTGGTGATCGTGTCGGGCTACTCGCGGGTGATCACCGCGCGGATGCTGCCCTCCCGGCAGACGGGCGACCTGATCGACGGCCACTGGCGCCTGCTGGCCGACGGTTGGGGAGCGGTCCCCAAGACGCTGGTCTGGGACAACGAAGCCGGCGTCGGCCGGGGCAAGCTCACCTCTGAGTTCGCCGCGTTCGCGGGCCTGCTGGCGGTCAAGGTCCACCTCTGCCGGCCTCGCGACCCGGAGGCGAAGGGCCTGGTCGAGCGGGCGAACGGCTACCTGGAGACCAGCTTCCTGCCCGGACGCACGTTCACCGGCCCCGACGACTTCAACGCCCAGCTCACGGCCTGGCTGCAGATCGCCAACCGCAGGCAGCACCGCTCGATCGACGCCCGCCCCATCGACCGCTGGGAGGCCGACCGCGCCTCGATGCTGACCGTCCCGCCCGTCACCCCGCCGCACTGGTGGCGCTTCCACACCCGTATCGGCCGCGACCACTACATCCGCGTCGACACCTGCGACTACTCCGTCCACCCCCGCGCGATCGGACGCACCGTCATGGTCCGCGCCGACAACGAAGAGGTCACCGTCATCGCCGGAAACGACATCGTCGCCCGGCACACCCGCTGCTGGGCCAAACATCAGTCGATCACCGACCCCGAGCACCTCGCCGCTGCCCAGGTTCTGCGCGGCGAGGTGATCCACCAGCAGGCCGCCCGCGCGGCCACCGCCCGCGCCGCCGCCCTCCTGGCCCCGGACAGCCTCGGCGTTGAGGTCGAGCAACGCGAACTGGGCACCTACGACCGCATGTTCACCCTCATCGAGGGCGGCGCCGGAAAGGAGGACGACTGATGGCCCGCACCGCTGCGAACATCACGGCCAACACGGCGAAAGCCGATGGCCAGGCGGCCCGAACGGGCCGGCAGACCGCCGCCGACCTGGCCTTCCTCGCCCACGCGATGAAGGCACCCGCCCTGCTGGACGCCGCCGAGCGCCTGGCCGAGCGAGCCCAGGCAGAAGCCTGGACCCACACCGAGTACCTGGTCGCCTGCCTGCAGCGGGAGGTCTCGGCCCGCGACAGCCACGGCGGCGAGGGCCGCATCCGAGCCGCCCGCTTCCCCGCGATCAAGACCATCGAGGAGCTGGACCTCACCCACCTGCGTGGCCTGACGCGCCAACAACTCTCCCATCTGGGAACATTGGACTTCATAGCGGCCAAGGAGAACGCCGTCTTTCTGGGGCCGCCGGGCACCGGCAAGACCCACCTGGCCACCGGCCTCGCGGTGAGGGCCTGCCAGGCCGGCCACCGGGTCGCGTTCGCCACCGCGGCCCAGTGGGTCGACCGCCTCGCGGCCGCCCACCAGGCCGGCCGCCTCCAGGACGAGCTGGTCAAACTCGGGCGCTACCCGCTGATCGTGATCGACGAGGTCGGCTACATCCCGTTCGAAGCCGAGGCCGCGAACTTGTTCTTCCAGCTCGTCTCGAACCGCTACGAGAGGGCCAGCGTGATCGTCACCTCGAACAAGCCCTTCGGGCGCTGGGGAGAGACCTTCGGCGACGAGACCGTCGCCGCCGCCATGATCGACCGACTCGTCCACCACGCCGAGGTCCACTCCCTCAAAGGCGAGTCCTACCGCATGCGCGGCCGCGAACTCGGCCGCAGCCGCACGACCGACAACGACTGAACACGACCAACGAGACCACACAGTGGCCCACGATTGAACCGTCCAGACCGGCATCGAATTGAGCCGCCGCCGACA
>NZ_JBVOOL010000091.1:0-2283 GCF_055664045.1 Kitasatospora sp. NPDC023385
GGGGCGTGCCGGTCGACTGGCAGGCGTTCTTCGAGGGCCGGGGCGGTCGTGTCACGGCGTTGCCCACGTACGCCTTCGACCACCAGCACTACTGGATCACCGACGGGGCAGCGCCCCGCAGCACCGCCGAGCCGGCCGGTCCGGCTTCGGCCGACGGGCCCGCGACGCCTGCGGCCGACCTGGCCGAACGGCTCGCGGAACTCGACGAGGCCGACCGGTTCCACCACGTGCTGGAGGTCGTCACCGAGCAGACCGCCGCCGTGCTCGGCCACACCGACGCCCGGGCGGTCGATCCCGAACGGCCCTTCGCCGAGCTGGGGTTCGACTCGCTGACGGCCGTGGAGCTCCGCAACCGGGTCAACCGGGTCAGCGGCCTGACACTCGCCGCCACCCTGGTCTTCGACCACCCCACGCCGAGTGCCCTGGCCGAGTACCTGCGGGCCCGGCTGAGCCCCGACACCGAGCAGTCCCTCGACGACCTGTTCGCGTCCATCGACAGCGAACTCGGCCCGGAAGCGAGCTGACCACCGTGACCACCCCCAACGAGCAGAAGCTCGCCGACTACCTCAAGCGGGTCACCGCCGAACTGCGCCGCACCCGCGAGCGCCTCGCCCGGGTGGAGGCCGCCGACGACCCGATCGCCGTCGTGTCCGCGGCCTGCCGCTACCCGGGCGGCGTGGCCGGCCCCGAGGACCTGTGGCGGCTGGTCGCCGACGGGGTCGACGCGATCGGCGACTTCCCGGCCGACCGCGGCTGGGACCTCGCCGACCTGGCCGTCCGCTCCGACTCGACCCGCGGCGGATTCCTGTACGGCGCCGGGGAGTTCGACGCCGCCCTGTTCGGGATGTCGCCGCGCGAGGCGCTGGCGACCGACCCCCAGCAGCGCCTCGCCCTCGAAGCCGCGTGGGAGGCCGTCGAAGGCGCGGGCATCGACCCGACGGCCCTGCGCGCCACCCGGACCGGGGTGTTCCTGGGCTTCGCCGGCCAGTCCTACACGGACATGGACTCCGGCTCCGACGACCTGCGCGGCTACCTCCTGGCCGGCGGCGCCGCGAGTGTGGCGTCGGGTCGGATCGCGTACGCGCTGGGGTTGCAGGGGCCGGCGATCACGGTGGACACGGCGTGTTCGTCGTCGTTGGTGGCGTTGCACCTGGCCGCGCAGTCGCTGCGGCGCGGCGAGTGCGCCATGGCCCTGGTCGGCGGCGTCACCGTGATGTCCACGCCGGGGGCGTGGATCGAGTTCTCGCGTCAGCAGGGGTTGGCGGTGGATGGGCGGTGCAAGTCGTTCGGGGTGGGGGCGGATGGTACGGGGTGGTCGGAGGGGGTGGGGGTGTTGGTGGTGGAGCGGTTGTCGGATGCGCGGCGGTTGGGGCATCCGGTGGTGGGGTTGGTGCGGGGTTCGGCGGTGAATTCGGATGGTGCGTCGAATGGTCTGACGGCGCCGTCGGGGGTGGCGCAGGAGCGGGTGATCCGTGCGGCGTGGGCGGATGCGGGTGTGGTGGGTGCGGATGTGGAGTTGGTGGAGGGGCATGGGACGGGGACGCGGTTGGGGGATCCGATCGAGGCGGGTGCGTTGGTGGCGACGTACGGGCAGGAGCGGGGGGATCGGGGGCCGGTCTGGCTGGGCTCGTTGAAGTCCAACATCGGCCACACCTCCGCGGCGGCCGGGGTCGGCGGAGTGATCAAGGTGCTGTTGGCGATGCGGCACGAGCGGATGCCCCGGACCCTGCACGCGGACGAGCCGAGTCGTGAAGTCGCCTGGGAGGACGGCGAGGTGCGGCTGCTCACGGAGCCCCGCCCGTGGCCCCGGGTGCCGGACCGGGCCCGGCGGGCGGCGGTGTCCTCGTTCGGCATCAGTGGCACCAACGCGCACGTGATCCTCGAAGAGGCGCCGGAGCCGGCGGTGCTGCCGCCGGTGGCGACCGACGAACAGCCCGCTCCCGTCCTGCCGTTCGTCGTGACGGCCGCCACCCCCGGCGGCCTGCGCGGCCAGCTCGGCCGGCTGCGCGACCACCTCGCGGACGTCGACGGGCCCGCCCTCCTCGACGCCGCGCACTCACTGGCCGGCACGCGTGCGACCACCCTGCCGTACCGGGCCGTGGTCACCGCGCGCACCGGCAAGCAGCTGCTCGCCGGCCTGGACGGCGCCGTCGCCGACGCCACCGAGCCCGCCGCCCGTCCCCGGCTCGCTGTGGTGTTTGCGGGGCAGGGGGCGCAGTGGGCGGGGATGGGTGGGGGTTTGGTGGGGGAGTTTCCGTTGTTCGGGCGGGTGTTCGGTGAGGT
>NZ_JBVOOL010000092.1:0-2281 GCF_055664045.1 Kitasatospora sp. NPDC023385
ACTCCCTGCTCGCCGTCCGCCTGGCCAGCCGGGTGCGTACGGTGCTGGGCGTCGAGGTCTCGGTGCGCACGCTGTTCCGAGCGCCGACGCCGGCCGCGCTGGCCGGTCACCTGGGCGAGTCCGGTCCGGTCCGGTCCGCGCTGACCGTCCGTCAGCGCCCGGAGCTGGTGCCGCTCTCCTTCGCCCAGCGCCGGCTCTGGTTCCTGGGCCAGCTGGACGGCCCCAGCGCGACCTACAACCTGCCGATGGTGCTTCCGCTGACCGGTGAGCCGGACGCGGACGCGCTCGGCGCCGCGCTGGCCGACGTGGTGGGCCGGCACGAGGTGCTGCGCACGGTCTTCGCCGTCGCCGACGGCGAGCCGTACCAGCGGGTCCTGCCCGTCGAGGAGGCCGGCTTCGGGCTGCGCGTCGCGCAGGTCGCCGAGGCGGGCGGCCTGGACGCCGCTGTGGCCGAGGCCGCCGGCCACGTCTTCGACCTGACCGCCGAGATTCCGATCCGAGCCTCGCTGTTCACCGCCGGCCCGGGCCGGCAGACCCTGGTCGTCGTCGTTCACCACATCGCATCCGACGGCTGGTCGACCGGCCCGCTGGCGCGCGACCTGTCGGTGGCCTACACGGCCCGCCTCGCCGGTGAGGAGCCGCAGTGGGCCCCGCTGCCCGTCCAGTACGCGGACTACGCGCTCTGGGAACGGGAGCTGCTGGGCGCGGAGGACGACCCGGAAAGTGTTCTGTCGAAGCAACTCGCCTATTGGCGCCAGGCGTTGGCCGGAGCGCCGGAGGAGCTGGCGCTGCCGGCCGACCGGGTGCGTCCGGCGGTCGCCAGCTACCGGGGCTGTACGGTGCCGCTGGAGCTTCCGGCGGACCTGCACGCCGAGCTGCTGACCGTGGCCCGTGAGCAGGGCGTCACCCTGTTCACGGTCCTGCAGGCGGCGCTGGCCGTGCTGGTGAGCAAGCTGGGCGCGGGCACCGACATCCCGATCGGCGCCGGCAACGCCGGGCGTACCGACGAGGCGCTGGATGATCTGGTCGGCTTCTTCGTCAACACGCTGGTGCTGCGTACGGACCTGTCCGGGCACCCGACCTTCGGTGAGGTCCTGGCCCGCGTCCGGGAGGTGAGCCTGGCCGGTTTCGAGCACCAGGACGTGCCGTTCGAGCGCCTCGTCGAGGACCTGGCCCCGGTTCGCTCGCTCTCCCGCCACCCGCTGTTCCAGGTGGAGCTGACCGTCCAGAACCAGGCCCGGGCCGAGCTTTCGCTGCCCGGTCTGGAGGTCGGCCGGTCCTCCTCGGGCAAGGCCGAGGCGACGGCCGACCTGATGGTCAACATCGGCGAGCGGTTCGACGCCGAGGGCCGGCCCGCCGGCATCGGCGGCATCCTGGTCGGCGCGGCGGACCTGTTCGACCTCGGTTCGGTGGAGCGGATCGCCGCCCGCTGGGCCCCGCTGGTTCACGCGCTGGTGGCCGACCCGTCGGCGCGGATCGGCACGGTGGACGTGCTGGACGCCGCCGAGCGGCAGCGGGTGCTGACCGAGTGGAACGACACGGCGGCCGAGATCGCCCCGGCGACGGTGCCGGAGCTGTTCGCGGCGCAGGTCGCGCAGTGCCCGGGCGCGGTGGCGGTGACCGGTGACGGCGTCGAGCTGACCTACGCGGAGCTGGACGCCCGCGCCAACCGCCTGGCCCGGCTGCTGGCTGGCCAGGGTGTGGGACCGGAGTCGGTGGTCGCGGTCTGCCTGGAGCGCGGCGCCGACCTGGTCGTCGCCCTGCTCGCGGTGCTGAAGGCCGGCGGGGCCTACCTGCCCGTCGACCCGGAGTACCCGGCGGAGCGGATCTCGTACATGCTCCGAGACGCCCGGGTGACGTGCGTGCTGGTCTCGGAGGACACCGAGGACCAGGTGCCGTCGCTGATCGGTGTGCCGGCCGTCGTGCTGGACGACCGGGCCACCGTGGCCCGGCTGGCCGGCCTCGACGCCGCCGCCCCGGTCACCGGCCTGCTGCCCGCGCACCCCGCGTACGTGATCTACACCTCCGGCTCGACCGGCCGGCCCAAGGGCGTGGCGGTCTCGCACACCGGTATCGCCGCTCTGGTGGCCGCGCAGGCCGAGCGGTTCGCGATCGACGCGGCGAGCCGGGTCCTGCAGTTCGCCTCGCCTGGCTTCGACGCGGCCGGCGCCGAGATGTGGGTCACGCTCTGCTCGGGGGCGCGGCTGGTGGTGGCCGGGGCGCGGGAGTTGCTGCCCGGTCCGTCGCTGGTGGAGCTGGTCGCCCGGCACCGGGTCACGCA
>NZ_JBVOOL010000093.1:0-2193 GCF_055664045.1 Kitasatospora sp. NPDC023385
CGCCCGCACCAGACGCGGCACGCGCACCGCGCCCTCGCGGACCGCCGCCTCGGTCTCGTCCGAGCCGAGGACCGACCAGAGCAGCCCCGAGGTCAGCGACTCGTCGGCGTCCACCAGGACGAACCGGTCCGGATTCTCGGCCTGCGCGGAGCGCACCAGACCCCAGAGCGGAGCGTTGGCAAGATCCCCGACCAGCGCATCCTGGGTCACGAACACCAGACGCGAACCGGCGAAACGCTCCTCCGCCAACCAGCCCTGCACCAGCGCCAGAGCCTCCTGCGCCGACCCATGGGCAGCACCCACCACGTCATCGCCCTCGAACAGTGCCACCGGCACGAACACCAGCTCCGGCACCGCACCGGCCCCAGCCAGCTCCGCCAGACCCGCGTACGCCGTTCCACCGGCGAAGGCCCCCTCCGCCTGGCCCAGCACCGCCCAGGCGGCTGTCTCGGCCGTCGACAGCGTCGGCTCCGTCCACTCCAGCTGGAACATCGCCTCGTGGAACGCCCGCCCGGCCGACACCAACTGCCCCGCATCCACCGGCCGCAGCGCCAACGAGTCGACGGAGGCGACCAGCATGCCGGTGTCGTCGGCGGCCACGATGGACACCGCGTCCGGGCCGGCCGGGGCGAGCCTGACCCGCAGGACCGACGCGCCGGTCGCGTGGAGCGCGCCCCCGTTCCACGAGAACGGCAGGTGCGCGGCGTCCTGCCGCGTCACGAACCCGCCCAGCGCGATGCCGTGCAGCGCCGCGTCGAGCAGGGCGGGGTGAACGCCGAAGCCCTCGACCGGTACGCCCTCGGGCAGCGCGATCTCCGCGAAGACGGCGTCCTCGGCACGCCAGGCGGCGCGCAGGCCCCGGAACACCGGACCGTAGACCAGACCGCTCACGGCCAGGCCCTCGTACAGGTCCTCCACCTCGACCGGCTCGGCGCCCTTCGGCGGCCACACCGACAGACCCTCCGGCGCCGACGCCGTGGCATCGGACAGCAGACCCGAAGCGTGACGGACCCACGGCTCATCACTCTCCGCATCATCCGCACGGGAGTAGACCGCCACCGGGCGAAGACCGTCAGCCCCAACCGCCTCGACTGACACCCGCAGGGCAAGGCCGCCCTGCTCCGGCAGCACCAGCGGAGCCTGGAGCATCAACTCCTCGACCCGGCCGAACCCGAGCTGGTCGCCCGCGTGGATCGCCAGCTCCAGCAGACCCGTCCCCGGTACCAACACCGTGCCCGACACCGCGTGATCGGCCAGCCAGGCGTGCGACTGCAGCGAAAGCCGGCCCGTCAGCAGGACACCGTCCGAGTCCGGGAGGGCGATCGCGGCGCCGAGCAGCGCGTGGCCCGTCGCGGCCTGGCCCAGCCCTGCAGCGTCGCCGGCGGAGGAGGTCGCCTTGAGCCAGAAGTGCTCGTGTTGGAAGGCGTAGGTCGGCAGGTCGGTGCGGCTCGCGCCGCGAGCGGCGAAGACGCCCTCCCAGTCCAGCTCGGAGCCACGGGCGTGCAGGCCGGTGACGGCCTGGGTGAAGGTCAGGGCCTCGGGGCGGTCCTTGCGCAGGACGGGAGCGAAGTGGCCCTCGGTGATCTCCTGGGCCAGGGCGGAGAGGGTCCCGTCCGGACCCAGCTCCAGGAACCTGGTGACACCCTGCTCCGCCAGGTACGCGATGCCGTCGGCGAAGCGCACCGCCTCACGGACATGGCGCACCCAGTACTCGGGAGACGTCAGCTCGGTCGCCAACTCACCCGTGACGTTGGAGACCACCGCGAACGTCGGCTCGCCGTAGGTCAACTCGGCCGCCACGGCGCGGAACTCGGCCAGCATCGGCTCCATCCGCGGCGAGTGGAACGCGTGACTCACCCGCAGCTGACGACCCTTACGACCCTGCGCCTTCCAGTGCTCCAACACCTCCAGCACGACGGCCTCGTCACCCGAAACCACCACCGACGAAGGCCCGTTGACCGCCGCGACAGCGATCTCCGCCTCCCGGCCCGCCAGCAGCGGCAACACCTCCGCCTCCGTCGCCTCGATCGCCGCCATCGCACCGCCGACGGGCAGCGCCTGCATCAGACGGCCCCGCGCCTCCACCAGCTTGGCCGCGTCCTCCAGCGACAACACCCCAGCCACATGCGCGGCAGCGATCTCACCCACCGAGTGCCCCACCAGGAAGTCCGGCTTCAGACCCCACGACTCCAC
>NZ_JBVOOL010000094.1:0-1972 GCF_055664045.1 Kitasatospora sp. NPDC023385
ACCTCCGCCACCAACACGGCAGGCACCTCAACAGCCGTATCGTTCCACTCGCTCAGCACCCGCCGCCGCTCCCCGACGTCCAACACCTCCACCGCCGCCAGCCGCACCGACGGATCGGCCACCAACGTCCCCAGCAACCGCGTCAGCCGCTCCGCGATCCGCCGCACCGACGCAGGCTCGAACAGGTCCGCCGCACCGATCACCACCACACCGATCCCGGCCGGCCGACCCTCGGCATCGAACATCTCACCAAGACTGACATCAAGATCGAACTTCGCCACCACCTCGGCAGCCACCCCGACCGCCCCGGCCGAAGTCGGCAGCGCCGGCGCGCCGGGGGCCGGTCCGCCGGCCCGCACGCCCGGCAGGGCGAGCCCGGTCCGGGCGGTGTTGTCCACGGTGAGCATGACCTGGAAGAGCGGGTGGCGGGCCAGCGAGCGTTCCGGTGCGAGTTCCTCCACCAGCCGGTCGAACGGCACGTCCTGGTGGCCGAAGCCGGCCAGGGTCGTCTCCCGGACCCGGCCGAGGACCTCCAGGAAAGTCGGGTCCCCGGAGAGGTCGGTGCGCTGGACCAGGGTGTTGACGAAGAAGCCGATCAGGTCGTCGAGGGCCACGTCCGTGCGGCCGGCGTTCGTCGCGCCGATCGGGATGTCGGTGCCGGCGCCGAGCTTGGAGAGCAGCACGGCGAGCGCCGCCTGCGCCACCATGAACAGCGTCGCGCCCTGCTCCCGCGCCAGCCGTACGAGGTCCCGGTGGACGTCGGCGGGCAGGGCGAGCTCCACGGAGTGCCCGCGGTGGCCGGCGACGGCCGGGCGGACCCGGTCGACCGGCAGCTCCAGCTCCTCCGGCGCTCCCGCCAACGCCTCGCGCCAGTAGGCGAGTTGCTGGGAGATCACGCTCTCGGGGTCGTCCTCCGAGCCGAGCACTTCACGCTGCCAGAGCGTGTAGTCGGCGTACTGCACGGGCAGCGGCTCCCAGCCGGGCGCCCGGCCCTCCCGGCGGGCCGCGTAGGCCGCCGAGAGGTCGCGGGCGAGCGGGCCGGTCGACCAGCCGTCCGAGGCGATGTGGTGCATCACCAGGGCGAGGGTCTGCTCGCCCCGTCCGGTCCTGAACAGCCAGGCCCGGACGGGGATCTCGTTCTCCAGGTCGAAGACGTACCGGGTCGCCCCGGCCACCGCCGCCGCCAGTTCTTCCTCGGCGAGGTCGACCACGTCCAGGCGGAAGCCCGCCCGGTCGAGCGGCAGGACGCGCTGGTACGGCTCGTCGTCGGCGACCGCGAACACCGTCCGCAGCACCTCGTGCCGCTCCACCACATCCAGCAGCGCCGCGCCGAGCGCGTCCGCGTCCAAGTCTCCGGCCAGCCGCAGCACCACCGGGATGTTGTAGGTCGCGTTCGGCCCCTCCAACTGTCCCAGGAACCACAACCGACGCTGCGCAAACGACAACGGCACCATCAGGACTCCTCCTGTCGACGCATCGGCCGCAGTGCCGGCCTTGCTGCTTTCTGGGTTCCGGTTGCGAGATCGTCGATCTCGGGGGCGAGCCGGGCCACGGTCGGGGCCTGGAACACCGTCTTCACGGGCACCTCGACGCCCAGCCGGTCGCGGAGCAGGCTGGTGAGGCGGACGGCGAGCAGGGAGTGCCCGCCGAGGGCGAAGAAGTCGTCGTCGACACCGACCGACTCGACGCCGAGGATCTCGGCGAACGCCGCGCAGAGCACCCTCTCCTGCTCGGTCTCCGGCTCCCGGCCCACGCCGGCGGTGCCCGCGTAGTCGGGGGCGGGCAGGGCGCGGCGGTCGAGCTTGCCGTTGACGGTCAGCGGGAGCGCGTCCAGCACCACCACCGCCGCCGGGACCATGTACTCCGGAAGGCGCTGGGCCACGAACTCCCGGACCGTGCCCGGGATTACCTCACCGCCGTCGGCGGGGACGACGTACGCCACCAGGCGCCTGTCACCCGGCGCGTCCTCGCG
>NZ_JBVOOL010000095.1:0-1771 GCF_055664045.1 Kitasatospora sp. NPDC023385
ACTCCAGAACCACTGAAGCCAGAATGTTCAAGAGATCGCAGAGCGGCTCGCTTTTGATCCGCCGTCCGTGGCCCTCGATTCACCCGTCGCCGAGATCCGCCCAGGTGATGTCTGCACGAAGCGGCAGACGGCACCTGAGGCTCCATCGGAAGCAGTGTTCGGCGACGATGGACGGTTTCACCTCCGCGGCTCACGGATGCTTTGTTCGATTCCTGAGCGCGGGATGCCGGAGTGGGTGGCACCTCGTGAGGGCCAGGAGCGGCCCCGGTCAGAACCCTTGGCCACCTGGCGGCACGAAGCGCAACTGAGGTGGTGGGTCGACGAGGCGGGACGGGCGCTCCGGACAGCCAGTCAGACGATCACTGATCCGAACGTTCGGGAGCTGATGGCGCTATGGCATGTCACGGCGCCGGACGGCGCCGGCGTGGATCCGGGATCGGTTCCACTGACGCAACGCTGCCCTATCGCACCGGCCTACCTGTGGCCGCCGACCAGGTCGACCAGCCCGATCGGGATGCTTCGGAGCCGACTGGCTTCGAGGTTCGGCCCCCGATGTTCCCTGTGCGGCGTTCTGCCCGGCTCTGTGGTCGACCATGACCACTTTGACGGCCTGGTGCGAGGTCTGCTCTGCGCGGTGTGCAACACCGGCCTGGAGTCCTGCCTTCACGTGGACCGATGCCCGCGTGCCGTGTACCTCAACGATCCCCCGGCCGCCGCTCTCCGGCTGAACTACCCGAGCGCACGCAAGACGGTCAAGGAGTTGCGGTACACCGAGCGCAGGATCGCCGCGCTTGGGTTCGATCCGTTCGAGCTTCTCCGTTCGTAGACATGACGGGAGGTGTCCGCACGCTGGGCCGGGCGGCGCTGATCGAAACCGCCGTCGGCGAGGGCGCCTGGAGCTCGAAAGTGCCGTCTGGTTCGCGCGCGGCCAACGGCAGGCTGTGGTACGTAGCCAACCCGGCTGCTGGTACAGCCAGTTCGCGTGAAGCCCTTGGCAGTTGATGCCGCACTGTTCGCGTCGCTTGCGTCCCATGAGGCGAGACGCCGGCCAGCGCTGAAAGTAGTTCCATCGCATGAATGAGTCCGAGTGGGTGAGTGATTCGCCGCGCTTTGGTCTGATTTGTCGGACTATGGTGCTGCACTCGGAACATGACAAGAACACAAGATGTCCGCCCGGGAGATCCACCTTCTTCGGGTGCGGAAGCGGATGTGCTGGTTGAGCGACTGCTTGACCGTGAGGAGCGTCGGCTGCTCTCCGCGGCGGCGCAGCAGGAGGAGGACGGCGACAGCTGGCTCGGCCTGGTCGCGGACGCGGGCTTTGTCCGGCGATGCACGGTGTTGGCGCGTTCTGCCCCGCTGCACCGGATCGACCAGCGGCAGGCATGGCAGCAGTTCCCTGCCGACCTGTATGACCCGCGCGCACTGGCATTGGCGGCGCTGGAGGCCGTCGTCAGCCGGCAGGGCATGGAGCTGGAGGCTACGACCGAGGAAGTGGTGGAGTACCTGGCCTCGCTTGCACGGGCCGCTGCGCCTGAGAAGCGATCCGCAAACCCGTCGCAAGGGTTGGGATTAGCACGAGTGTTCCAGGGTTCCCGATTCGGGTGATCACGGCGTTGTCGCCGCATGAAGACAGGGCCCCTGTGCAGCTTGGAGGTTGTCGGGACCAAAAAGCCGCAAGGAGTCTCAATGACGGAGTCAAGCCGTCTGCGTGACCGGATCGGGGGTGAAGACCCGGTTGTCGCGCAGGAGCGCCCACAGGACGCTGACGCGC
>NZ_JBVOOL010000097.1:0-1575 GCF_055664045.1 Kitasatospora sp. NPDC023385
GCTTGTTGTTTAACCTCGCAGGTCACCCAACCTGCTGATCTGCGGTTCTTCGCGAGACAGCAGAGGCGGCCGCCCCTCACGCTTCGAGATGTCGAGTAACGAAGCTGAAGGAACGGCCGCTGGTGACGAGTCTCCCTGTGCAACTGCCCGCCGTCGAGCAGTGGGGTGTGCTGTCCCGCTTTCGGATGGACTTCTACGAGTGCCTGTACACGCGTGCGGACGTGCTCTTCGAGCTCACCGACGCGCTGCTGTGCACGGACGGGCCGGTCAGGACGCTGGTGGACCTGTCGCTGGCGGCCGAGCATCGGCGTGGGCACGGCGCGATGTACGCCGCGCTGGACCGGGGCTGGCTCGAGCCCGCCCGACTGCGCCGCGCGCTGGCTGCCCTTCCGATACCCCGTCTCGCTGACGGGCGCATCGCCCTGGCCGTCGATGTCTCTAACTGGCTCCGCCCCGACGCGCCGACCAGCGATGACCGCCTGTTCTGCCATGTCTACGGGCGCGGCCGCAGCGCGGACCAGCTGATCCCCGGCTGGCCCTACTCCTTCGTAGCCGCCCTGGAGAGCGGCCGCACCTCCTGGACCGCGCTGCTGGACGCGGTCCGGCTGGGACCGGCCGATGACGCCACCGCGGTCACCGCCGACCAACTTCGCGAGGTCACCGGCCGCCTGATCGAAGCCGGGCACTGGCACTGCGGCGACCCTGACATTCTGCTCGTCATGGACGCCGGCTACGACGTCACCCGCCTGGCCCATCTCCTGTCCGACCTACCCGTCGAGCTCATCGGCCGACTGCGTTCGGACCGGGTCATGCTCCGCGATGCGGGCGAGCCCCGCTCCACGCCCAAGGGCGGACGCCCACGCAAGCACGGCACCGCCTTCACCTTCGCCAAACCCGAGTCCTGGCACGAGCCCGACGCCACCACCTGCACCGAGACCACCCGCTACGGCAAGGCCGAAGCGAAGGCGTGGAACCGGATGCACCAGCGCCTGCAAAAACGCGGGCCCTGGCTCGACCATGAAGGCGAAATCCCCATCACCCACGGCACGTTGGTCCGCCTCAAGGTCGACCACCTGCCGGGCGAGCGCGAAGCGAAACCGCTGTGGCTATGGTCCTCTGCCACCGGCATCGATACCGTCCATCTGGACCGGATCTGGCGCACCTTTCTGCGCAGATTCGACCTTGAGCACACCTTCCGCCTGCTCAAGGGCACCCTCGGCTGGACCGCGCCGCACTTCCGCGCGCCGGACACCGCCGACCTGTGGACCTGGCTGATCATCGTTGCCCACACCCAGCTCCGCCTGGCCCGCCCGCTCGCCGCCGACCTGCGCCGCCCCTGGGAACGCCCGCTGCCAGTAGCGAAGTTGACTCCGGCCCGGGTCCGTCGAGGGTTCCGCAACATCCGCGTGAAGGTCCTCACTCCGGCTCGCGTGCCAAAACCCTCCCGGCCCGGCCCCGGACGGCCACCGGGTTCGAAGAACCGCAACCCGGCATCCCGTCACGACGTCGGCAAGACCATCAAACGCGAACCCACGCTCCAGGCCCACCTCGCCGCGCGAGGTTAAACGTCAAGCT
>NZ_JBVOOL010000098.1:0-1446 GCF_055664045.1 Kitasatospora sp. NPDC023385
GGTCTTCAGGAGACCGCCCCTCGATCGTGTGCAACCGCCGTTGGTAGTGGCAGTGGCGGGGCAGCCTCTCGTCGTGATCAACGAGCCTGCATTCGAGACCTGGGACCGTGAACTCGACGACCTCTTCCTACTGGTCGGCCACCGCTTCAGCCGCGTGGAGCCGCGCCGCCGGATGCGCGACTACGTCCGCGGCCTGCTCGGCCCGGTCGGCCGAAAGAACGGCTGGCAGCTGGCCGAATACGCGGGCCACGCGACCCCCGACGCCCTTCAGCACCTGCTCGCCGGCGCACGCTGGGACGCCGACGAGATCCGCGACGACCTTCAGCACTTCGTCGCCGAACGCCTCGGCGAGGACGACGCCGTCCTGATCCTCGACGACACCGGCTTCGTCAAGAAGGGCACGACCTCAGCCGGCGTGCAACGCCAGTACTCCGGCACCGCCGGTCGCACCGAGAACTGCCAGATCGGCGTCTTCGCCGCCTACGCCACCACACGGGGCAGGGCCCTGGTGGACCGCGAGTTGTACCTGCCCAAGTCCTGGACATCCGACCGCGACCGCTGCCAGGCCGCGAAGATCCCCGACGAGCGGGAGTTCCGAACCAAGATCGAGCTGGCCAAGGCCATGGTGCTGCGCGCGCTCGCCTCCGAGCTGCCGATCGCCTGGGTGGCCGCGGACTCGGCCTACGGCCAGGAGTGGCGCTTTCGCCGCATGCTGGAGGAGAGCGGGCTCGGCTACGTCCTGGCGGTCCCCAAGTCCCAGCACATGGTCGGCGCCGGCCGCATCGACCACCTCTTCGCCCAAGCACCGGACGAGGCATGGGAGAAGCACTCGTGCGGCAACGGTGCGAAGGGACCACGTTTCTACCACTGGGCCGCACTCCAGCTCGCACCGATCGCCGACTTCGACGGCGACCAGCCCACTCACCGACGCTGGGCACTGGCCCGCCGCAGCATCGCCAAACCCGACGAGATCGCCTACTACCTCGCCTACGCCCCGATCGACACGGGCATCGAGCACCTGGTGCAAATCGCTGGTCGCCGCTGGGCAATTGAGGAATGCTTCCAGGCTGCGAAGAACGAATGCGGCCTGGACCAGTACGAAGTCCGCCGCTACACCGGCTGGATGCGGCACATCACCCTGGCCATGCTCGCCCACGCCTTCCTGGCCGCGATGGCGGCCACCGCAAAGGGGGCTGCAGAAACGGTTCCCGCACCATGGTCGACCTCACCGTGGCAGAGATCCGGCGACTCCTGGCAACTGGCCGCTCCCACTCCCCACGGCCGCCGCAGTGCTCGCCTCGCACACATGCCCTGAACTGGTCCACCTGGCGCAGACAGCGCCAAGCAGTCGCCCGCCACTGCCACTACCAACGGCGGTTGCACACGATCGAGGGGCGGTCTCCTGAAGACCGCCCCTGACGGACAATCAGCCCACTACACTGCACC
>NZ_JBVOOL010000099.1:0-1418 GCF_055664045.1 Kitasatospora sp. NPDC023385
AGAAGACCCTCGTCGGCCGCGACCACGTAAGCGACCAGGCGCTTGTCACCCGGCAGGTCCTCGCGAGCCACCACGACAGCCTGAGCCACTCCGGGGTGCTCCGCCACGACAGCCTGGACCTCACCCAGCTCGATCCGGAAACCCCGGACCTTCACCTGCTCGTCCGCCCGCCCCGCGAACTCCAGCAGACCATCCGCAGCCCACCGCACCCGGTCACCCGTCCGATACATCCGCGCACCGCCCGCACCGAACGGGCACGCCACGAACCGCTCAGCCGTCAGACCCGCACGACCCACATAACCACGCGCCAACTGCGCACCCGCGATATACAGATCACCCGCCACACCCACCGGCACCGGACGCAACCCACCGTCCAGCACGAACAGGCTCGTGTTCGCCACCGGCGCGCCGAACGGCACCACACCCTCACGCCCCGGGTCGACCGGGGCCTCGGCGACCATCACCGTCGCCTCCGTCGGACCATAAGTGTTCACCAGCCGACGACCCGCCGACCACACCCCCGCCGCCCGCGAACCGATCGCCTCGGCGCCCACCACCAACGTCTCCACCGACGCCAGATCCTCCGGCGACAACACCCCCAGCAGCGACGGCACCACACTCGCCACACGCACGTCCTGCGACGCCACCAGCGCACGCAGCAACGCCGGCTCGGACCGCTCACCGGGCCCCGCCACCACCAGCCGCGACCCCGAACACAACGCCACCACCACATCCAGCACCGACGCATCGAAACTGAACGAAGCGAACTGCAACACACCCACACCCGACCCCGCCCCGAACACCGGAACGAACGCCGACACCGCATTCACCAACGAACCATGCGCCACCACCACACCCTTCGGACGCCCCGTCGAACCCGACGTATAGATCACATACGCCGCATGACCGGGCGACAACCCCACCTCGGGCGCCACCGCCGGCAACACCTCCAGCGCCGCCACGACCTCCCGGTCATCCAGGACCAGCACATCCGCCCGCTCGGGCAACACACCCAGACACTCACGCACCGTCAGAACACACACCGCACCCGCATCTTCCAACATGTACGCGATCCGCTCCACCGGATACTCCGGATCGACCGGCACATACGCACCACCAGCCTTCCAGACCCCCAGAATCCCCACCACCATCTCGACACCACGCGGCAGACACAACGCCACCACCGACTCCGGACCCACACCCCCGGAAACCAGGTACCGAGCCAACCGATTGGCACGCGCATCCAACTCCGCATACGACAGCTCAACACCACCCGCCACCACCGCCACCGCACCCGGCGTCCGCGCCACCTGCCCCGCGAACACCTCCGCCACCAACACGGCAGGCACCTCAACAGCCGTATCGTTCCACTCGCTCAGCACCCGCCGCCGCTCCCCGACGTCCAACACCTCCACCGC
>NZ_JBVOOL010000100.1:0-1357 GCF_055664045.1 Kitasatospora sp. NPDC023385
GTCGCCCGGGCCTGCTCGGACGCCGGTATTGCCAGCGTCGCCGTCTACGCCGAGCCGGACCGGGATGCGCTGCACGTCCGCGCGGCCGACGAGGCTTACGCGCTGGGCGGTGACACCCCCGCTACCAGCTACCTGGACATCGCCAAGGTCCTCAAGGCCGCAGCCGACTCGGGTGCCGACGCCGTCCACCCCGGCTACGGGTTCCTGTCGGAGAACGCCGACTTCGCCCAGGCCGTCCTCGACGCGGGTCTGATCTGGATCGGCCCGCCGCCGCAGGCCATCCGCGACCTCGGCGACAAGGTGACCGCCCGGCACGTGGCGCAGCGCGCCGGTGCCCCGCTGGTCGCCGGTACGCCGGACCCGGTCGCGGGCGCCGACGAGGTCGTCGCGTTCGCCCGGGAGCACGGCCTGCCGGTCGCCATCAAGGCGGCCTTCGGCGGCGGCGGTCGCGGCCTCAAGGTCGCCCGCAACCTGGAGGAGATCCCGGAGTTGTTCGACTCCGCGGTGCGCGAGGCGGTCGCCGCCTTCGGCCGCGGGGAGTGCTTCGTCGAGCGCTACCTGGACAACCCCCGGCACGTGGAGACCCAGTGCCTGGCCGACAAGCACGGCAACGTGGTGGTCGTCTCCACCCGTGACTGCTCGCTGCAGCGCCGGCACCAGAAGCTGGTCGAGGAGGCGCCCGCGCCGTTCCTGACCCCCGAGCAGAACGCCGAGCTGTACCGGGCGTCCAAGGCCATCCTGAAGGAGGCCGGCTACGAGGGCGCCGGGACCTGCGAGTTCCTGGTGGCGAAGGACGGCACGATCTCCTTCCTGGAGGTCAACACCCGTCTGCAGGTGGAGCACCCGGTCACCGAGGAGGTCACCGGCCTCGACCTGGTCCGCGAGATGTTCCGGATCGCCGACGGCGAGGAGCTCGGCTACGGCGACCCGGAGATCCGCGGTCACTCCTTCGAGTTCCGCATCAACGGCGAGGACCCGGGCCGGGGCTTCCTGCCCGCGCCCGGCACCGTGACGCTGTTCGCCCCGCCGTCCGGCCCGGGCGTGCGCCTGGACTCCGGCGTGGAGACCGGCTCGGTCATCGGCCCGGCCTGGGACTCGCTGCTGGCCAAGCTCGTCGTCACCGGCCGCGACCGCAAGCAGGCCCTGGAGCGGGCCCGCCGCGCGCTGACCGAGTTCAAGGTGGAGGGCATGGCCACCGCCATCCCGTTCCACCAGGCGGTCGTCACCGACCCGGCGTTCGCGCCCGAGGTGCACGGCAGCGACGCGCCGTTCACGGTCTTCACCCGGTGGATCGAGACCGAGTTCCACAACACCATCCCGCCGTTCGCGGGCGCGGCCGGCGACGGCGAGGAGGCCG
>NZ_JBVOOL010000101.1:0-1351 GCF_055664045.1 Kitasatospora sp. NPDC023385
GCGGATCCTCGCGCTGACCGCCGCGATCTGGCACAACGACCACACTGGCCAGCCCGTCATGCGCTCGCTGACCGCGTACGACCACTGAACCCCTTAGCATCAGTCATCTAGGGCCAGCACCACGGCATACAGTGCGTCGACCGTGCTGCCGTCCGCCAGCCGGATCTGCTGCGACCCCTCGCCGGTGAGGGCGACGGCCCGGGAGCGGTGCACTTGGACCGTGACGTGCTGCGGGGCGCGCTCGACCAGACGCTGGAACATGGCCCGCAGGTAGGCGCCGTAGAAGGCCCGGGTGGGGTAGGAGTCCGGGCCTAACACGGCTGCCTCGGCGAGCACATCGGCCTCGGCCACGTACGGCGAACGGGCCCACTCGTACAAGCTCGGCCCGGGCTCGACCGGGCCGTCGATCCGCACGCTGTCGTCGGTGAACACGGTGACCTGGGAGGCCACGGTGTTCATCAGCAGGTGCCGCGACTGGTCGGTGCGCCAGACCCCGCCCGCCCCGGGCGGGTCGGGGTCGACTAGGTGCACGGTCAAGGGACGCGGGTAGGGATTGGCCCGCTCGTTGGCACAGAGCCGTTCCAGCACAGACAGACCGCGGGGGCCCGCGCCTATCAGGCCGACTCTCATCCGAGTCTCCCTCATGACCGCCGCCACCGCGGTCCGACGGGCAGCACGGCGTGGCTCGCCTTGAGGACGACGTTGTGACCGCTACCGGCCCGTGTCTCACCCCGGTGCTTCTGGTGGGTGACCGGGCAGTCCTCGTCCCGTTGGAGTTCCCCACGGGGGACGAACGTCCCGTCGGCGGGGCTGGTGCGGTGCGGTCCGCGAAGTACCGACCGGCCAGGGCGGACGTCCGACTCCATCGGAGCCGTCCGGTGGTTCCTCACCGGGCTCCCTCCTGTCCTTGTGCATCTGTTGCGGAAAACTTCAAGGTGTGCTTGGAGTGAGAATGCTCTCGGCCATGACTGCCTTCGGTGATCAACACCATGCCCAGCGGCCAACACCAGAGTCGGTGCCCTTCCTGACCTTCCGTAACCGAACGGGGCTTTGACGTGCACAGACGATGCGGGGCCGTCGAGCGGGATACAGATGGGGCGAAGGAACCGACGACTTCACGAAGGTGAAGAGCACTGGCCCGGCGCTCGTCGACGACGATCCGGCAGATCGGACATTTTCTCTTTCCCGCGCCGGGCCGCCAGTTTGGACGGTTAGGCCGCTCGGCGGCTTTGTCGGCCGCAAGTACGGGAGCACTCGCTACTGAAGTTGAATCCGTGATGTCGCTCGGATGGGTGAAGCAGTAGCGTTCGCCTGCCCGCGGAGGGTCGGCCCCGGTAGTCGTGTGCTGTGA
>NZ_JBVOOL010000102.1:0-1312 GCF_055664045.1 Kitasatospora sp. NPDC023385
AGCTAAGCCTCAAAGCGCCGATGGTACTGCAGGGGGGACCCTGTGGGAGAGTAGGACGCCGCCGAACAATCATTCCGAAAAGACCCCCTCCCGACACCGGGAGGGGGTCTTTTTGCGTTTTCCGTGGCCTGGCGCTCCAGTGCGGCTTCGAGAGGCCGGCATCGGCAGCGACCCCCGCCTCCCGATTCGCTGCGGTGATGTCCTGGCCCGCACCGTCAGTTGCGTCCGCGTGGTTCGCCGCCTGCCGTCCTGACCTGCTTGCGGTAGGCCCCCGGTGGCGATCCGAAGTGTCGTTTGAAGGCTTTGGCGAAGGCGAACTCCGACGTGTACCCCGTGTGCTGCGCGATCGTGCTCAGCGGCGCCGGCGATCGGTGCAGCAACCGCGCCGCGGTGGCCATCCGCCAGTTGGTCAGGTAGGACAACGGCGGCTCGCCGACCACCGAGGTGAAGCGGCGGGCGAACGCCGCGCGGGACAGCCCGGCGCGGGTGCCCAGCGACTCCACGGTCCAGGGATGGCCGGGATCGTCGTGGATCGCCTTCAGGGCCGGGGCGACTGCCGGGGCGCGGACGTCCTGGTCGCCTCCAGCAACCAGGACCGCGTCGACGCCGCGACGAAGCGGCTGGGCGAGCCGGCCGAAGGCCACCGCCTGGACGTCGCCGACGGCGACGCCATCGCCGCGTTCTTCGAGCAGGTCGGGGAGTTCGACCACCTCGTCTACACCGCGGGCGAATCCCTGCTGATCAAGCCGTTGGTCGACACCACCCCGCAGGAGGCCAAGGCCGTCTTCGAGCGCCGGTTCTGGGGCGCGTTCCTCGCCGCCAGGTACGCTGCACCGCGACTGCGCGACGGCGGATCGATCACTTTCAGCTCCGGCGTCCTCGCGATCCGCCCCCTGTCCGGAACCGCGCTCACCGCAGGCATCACCGGCGGCATCGAGGCCCTGTCCCGGGCACTCGCCGTCGAACTCGCCCCGCTACGCGTCAACGTGATCCAGCCCGGTGTGATCCGCACCGAACTGTGGGACGGCAGTGTCCCGAACCCGGAGGCCTTCCTCCAGGACGCCGGGGCCGAGCTGCTCACGCGGCGTGTCGGCACCGCCGAGGAAGCCGCGGCGGCCTATCTCTTCGTCCTGTCCAACGCCTACGTCACCGGCACCACGCTCGCGATAGACGGCGGCGCGGCGTTGGTGTGACACAGGAGCCGCACATGACAGCCACACCTAGTACTCCAGCAGGACTTCGGTGTTTTGCCTGGTCAGAGGCTGCGTGGTGCAGTGTAGTGGGCTGATTGTCCGTCAGGGGCGGTCTTCAG
>NZ_JBVOOL010000103.1:0-1259 GCF_055664045.1 Kitasatospora sp. NPDC023385
TCGATGCGGAAACCACGGACCTTGACCTGCTCGTCCGCCCGCCCCAGGTACTCCAGCAACCCCTCCGCCGTCCACCGCGCCAGGTCACCCGTGCGATACATCCGGCCCCCGGCCGGACCGAACGGCAAAGCCACGAAACGCTCCGCCGTCAGACCCGGACGACCCACATAACCACGGGCCAACTGCCCACCCGCGACATACATCTCCCCCGCCACACCCACCGGCACCGGACACAGGAACTCGTCCAACACGAACACCCGCAGACCCGGCAGACCCCGACCGATCACACTCCCCACCACACCACCGTCCGCAGCGAGCTCCTGGAAGGTCACATGCACCGTCGTCTCGGTGATCCCGTACATGTTCACCAACCGAGGACCACCACCACCCCGACGCCCCCACCACGGAGCCAACCGCACCGGATCCAACGCCTCACCACCGAACACCACCACACGCAGGCTCCCACCCCGCACCCGATCACCCTCAGCCGCCACCAACTGGTAGAACGCCGACGGCGTCTGACTCAAAACCGTCACACCCTCCCGCTCCACCAAAGCCCAGAACTCCTCCGGCGAACGCGACACCGCGAACGGCACCACCACCACCCGACCACCGTGCAGCAGCGGCCCCCACAACTCCCACACCGAGAAATCGAACGCGAACGAGTGGAACCACGTCCACACATCATCCCCACCGAACCCGAACCGCTCCCGCGCCCCCGCGAACAGCCCCAACACATTCCCGTGCGAGACCACCACACCCTTCGGACGCCCCGTCGAACCCGACGTGAAGATCACATACGCCGGATGCCCCGGAAGCACCCCGGAGACCACCGCACCGCTGCCCAGACCGGCGACCTCCGCCACCACCCCAGGCTCGTCCAGCACCACGACCGGCACACCCGACCGCTCCGGCAGAGCCGCCACACACTCGGCCGAGGTCAACACCGCAACCACACCCGCATCGGCCAGCGTCAACGCGATCCGCTCCACCGGATACTCCGGATCGACCGGCAGATACGCACCACCGGCCTTCATCACCGCCAACAACGCAACCACCAGGTCCACCCCACGCCGCATGCACACCGCCACCAGCGACTCCGGACCAACCCCCCGACCCACCAGGAAACGAGCCAACCGATTCGCCCGCGCATCCAACTCCGCATACGACAGCTCAACACCGTCACCGACGACCGCCACCGCACCCGGCGTCCGCGCCACCTGCCCCGCGAACACCTCCGGCAACGTCCCCACCACCAC
>NZ_JBVOOL010000104.1:0-1069 GCF_055664045.1 Kitasatospora sp. NPDC023385
CGCCTTTGGTGGTGTCGACGTGGAAGTCGTCGGCGGTGAAGCCGCCGGGGACGGCGGGCTTCAGTGGCGCGGGTTTGATCACGAGGGTGTGGCCGTCGGTTTCGAGGGATTCGTGCAGGTCGCCGGTGCCGTAGGCGGTGTCGCCGAGGACGGTCAGGTCCTCGCTCTCGTCGGCGAGGAGGACCTCGGCGACGGCGGCCTCGTGGTTCTCCTTGCCGCTGCCCCGGGTGAGCTCGACCTCGGTGAGCAGGCCGGTCTCGGGTTCGAAAGCGCCATGGGCGCGGAAGCCGTCCTGGTGGCGGGTTCGGTTCTTGTGGATGTGCCGGGCCTCCGGGTCGACGGTTGACACGACCCGGTCGTAGACGGTGCGACGGGCGATGCGCCAGCGTCCCTCGCGCCCGTCGCAGCCATCGGCGACCTCCACGTCCTGCCCGGCGACCAGGGCCAGCAGCCCGACCGCGTCGGCGGCCTTCTCGTCCAGCTGCCGTTCGGGCAGGCGGCCCAGCAGGTTGAGCGCGTCGCGGACCAGGGCGTCGACCAGGTCGGCGCGGGCCTGCTCGTCGTTCCAGGCGATGCGGGGCTTGCCCGGGTCGGTGTAGTCGTGGGCGGTGCACCAGGTGGCGGCGGTCTTCTCACCGCCGGGCACGTCGCGGATCACCCGGCGGATCGCGGCGACGAGCTGGGTGACGGTGTCCTGGGTGGCCACCGCGTCGTCCAGCACGGTGGAATCCAGCGCCCGGCGCTGCTTGCCCTTGAGGACGCCAGTGGCCGCCACGACCTCCTTGACCTTGGTGAACAGCCGGTTCGGATCGCTGGAGCGCTGCAGGCGCCGGCGGAAGTAGGTCAGCAGTGACGGGTCGAACGCGGTGTCGTTGAGGCCCAGCCCGCAGGCGGCCTTCCACCGCAGGTCGCAGCGCAGTTCCTGGACTGTCTCGAAGTCCGACAGCCCGTGCAGGCTCTGCAGCACGATCGTGGCGGCCAGGACCTGCGGCGGCATGCTCGGCCGCCCGTTCGTCGACGGGTACATGTCTGCGAACATCGACCCCGGGAATAGCGTCTCCCGGTGCTC
>NZ_JBVOOL010000105.1:0-1006 GCF_055664045.1 Kitasatospora sp. NPDC023385
GCCCGCCTCGAACCCGTACGGGAGGCGTGCCGCGCCGTCTCGGCGGCGGCGGTCGTCAACGGTCCCGTGCACACGGCGGAGGGCCGCCCCACGGTCACCTCGCTCGTCATCGGTCCGGATGGCGGACTCCTCGCCCGGTACGACAAGCAGCACCTGTACGGCATCGAGCAGGAGGTCTTCGCAGCGGGCGGCCGGGACGGCCGCTTCGAGCTGGAGGGCACCCGGTTCGCGCTGGCCACGTGCTACGACAACCGCTTCCCGGAGCTCGCCGAGCGGGCGGCCGCCGACGGCTGCACGGTCTATCTGGCGAGCTCGGTGCTCTCCGCCGACAACGACTCGTTCGAGAAGGTCTATCCGGTGCGGGCCCGGGAGTTCGGTCTCCACGTGGTACTCGGCAACGTCCTCGGCAACAACGAGGACGGTGTGGGCTGCGGCGCCGCCGGCGCCTGGGGCCCGGACGGCGAACGGACCGCCGACGCGGGCACCGAGGTACCGGGCCACGTGCTCGCCGAGATCGGCTGAACCACGCCGAGGACCTGGAGATCACGCCGACGACCGGCCCCAGCAGCGCGGGGGTCCGCGACCTGCTCATCCACCTTCTGCACTCCCATCCCCTGGTCACGAAGGTCGGCCCGATCACCGAGTACCGGGGCGACGTCGGGCTCGGCCTGGAGGTCGGCGGGATCGACTTCACGGTCTGGGTCGAACCCGCCTGAGCGGCCCGTACGGCGGGCCCGCCGTACGGTGGAGACATGGCCGAGCGGGTGCGCCGGTGCGCGCACTGCTACAAGCCGCTGCGGGCAACGGCCCGCAGCGACGCACGGTTCTGCGACCGCTCGTGCAAGCAGGCCGCCCGCCGACAGCGGCGTCACACGGCGGAGGCCATCCGGATCGGGCTGGCCCTGATCAGCGGTGACGACGACGAGCGGGTGGCGCGCTGCCCGTCGTGCCGGCGCCGCTTCGTCCTCGGCCACCTCCACCGGCGGGACTCGACCTACTGCGGCCC